>JAFSPN010000039.1 GCA_017442875.1 Bacilli bacterium | reverse complement strand
AAGGAGTTGGCACTACTTTTACTGTTGTTTTAGATATTCCAATAGCTGAACATCAACGCGGCGAAATGAAATTAGATGAAATGGATGTTCTAATTGTTGACGATGATGAAATTTTATTAGAAACTGCCGTTGATACAATGGAATCCCTTGGTTTAAGAGCAGAACAAGCTAATAGCGGTTTAGAAGCTATAGGTATGATTAAACACCGAGAGGAAACAGGCAAAAATTATGATATAGTCATCATTGATTTAAAAATGCCGGATTTAGATGGTATTGAAACTATTAAGCGCATACGTTCAGAAATTAAATTTAACATTCCTATTTTATTGATTTCTGCTTATTCTTGGTCAGATGTAGAAGAAAAAGCTAAAGAGGCCGGTGTTAGTGGTTTCTTAAGTAAACCGCTATTCCGTTCTACTTTGTATAACAAAATCAATGAAGTGCTTGGTACAGAGGTAAAATCAGTCGACCCGGAAAACGATTATTCAGATTTACAAGGCCTGAATATTCTCGTTGCCGAAGATAATGATATAAACTGGGAAATTATTTCCGCTTTATTATCAATGTATGGCATCACTTCTGAACGAGCGGAAAACGGCCGCATTGCCGTAGAGAAAATTAAAGAAGCTAAAAAGGATACTTACACTTTAGTCTTTATGGATATTCAAATGCCAGAAATGAATGGTTTAGATGCCACTAGGACAATTCGAAAATTAGATGATGAATGGAAATCATCTATCCCTATTATTGCAATGACTGCAGATGCGTTTGCTGAAAATATTGCCGAATGTTTAAACGCTGGTATGAATGGTCATATCGCAAAACCAATCGATATTAAACTAGTGATAAAGGAAATTCGTAGAATCAAGGAGGAATGTAAGAAATGAAAAAATTGTCTTACATATTATTAGGTATTTTAACAATGTCGACTTTAGCTTCTTGCGGAAATCGTTCATCGCAAAAAGATGAAGAAATATTTAAGCCAACATTAAACAAAGATACAAGTTGTGAAATTAAAGTTGTAGGTAGTTATTCTAATTTTGAGGCCTTACTAGTGGAATTCGACCGTTTCAACGAATATTACCCAAATGTCAAACTTAGATATGAAAAATTAGATGACTACGAAAACACTCTTTCTGTTGTCTTGCAAGGAAATGAAAAGCCCAATATTTTCTTTTCTGAATCTAAGATGATTGGTAATGAAAAATACACTACTGTTGTCTCTCATATGGAAGATCTTTCTAATCCTTCTTTAAATATTAATTTGAGTGTTGTTCGCTCTGGCCTCATCAAAAAAGACGCTAATAACAAAGTATTGACTGTTCCAGTGTTTTCCAAAACATGTGGCGCTTTAGTGAATAATGATTTATTTGGAAAAGAAAACATTAAGGTGCCTACTACATGGAGTGAATTAATAGATGCGTGTGAAACTTTTGCTAAAAAGAATTATGCCAGTCCGATAATGGGATATAGCAAAGATAGTAAACCATCAAGTGGTTTATTTAACGTTCTTTCTTATCCTTCTTTCCTCGCGGAACTCGCTAATAATCAAGAAGCATTAACTAAGGCAAATAATTTAGAACCTTCAGCAGGTGAATATATGCGTAACGGCTTAAATGTTGTCAATCATCTTATTAATAAAGGCTATATAAACATTGAAAATTGCGATGAAATTAGTGATAACTATGAGAAAGTATTATTACGTTTCTTTGAAGGCGATGTTCCGATAATGGTTTGTAACGCCGATACTGTAAGCGGCGCAAAAAAGAGAGAGAGCAAATCTGAAAAATACCAAGCTAATCCATTTAATTATTCTTTTTACCCTCTTCCAGTAACTGAAAAAGGTGGATATTTCATTGATAGCGCCTCTTTGGGATTTTCAGTAAATAAAAACTGTGAAAACTTAGATATGACCAATGAGTTTATGCGCTTTATGATTCGCACTAAAGAATTAAGCGATTTGGCGGCCAACAAAGGATTAATTGCTACTATCAATGTCACATCATTTCAATCCGTTTATGCACCATTTGCCATCGTTCCGAAAGAGCGCACTTTTACCCCAGAAATAATAGGGATAGAGGATCAAGTGTTCGCCCAAATAAGAATTGCATCATATAAAGTTGGCAAAGGGGAACTTACTGTCGATGAGGCTATTTCTCTATATGGTAGTTTTCAATAGATGAATTCATCCAAATCGAAGTCTTTTTCTCTAATTGCGTTCTGACCATATTCCTTAACCCTTATAAGCAAGGTTTTAAGACCAGCTTTTGATTCAATATGTCTGCTATTTTTTGACCCTCCTATCGGTCAATGATATAATCGCTCTATATACCATAGATAGCAAGTTATATCTAAGATATAAAGCAAGAAAAAACGCCTCGATTTTGAGACGTTGTCTTTCTTAATTTTTATTAACAATTAATGGTGATGATGCTCCCCGTGGCAATCGCATTCATGGGAATAATTTGGATCATAATCTAATGTATCCTCAAAGAACGCTTTTGTGGCTTCTTCTGCGCTTCCCATTAATCCAGGGATAGGTCTAATTCCAGCTTGGTTAAGGAGCTCAACTGCGTGACCACCCATGCCACCAGCGAGAAGGACTTCCACCCCTAGGCTTTTAAGAAATGGCACTAGTTCATGATGGGAATATTCTCCAGAAGAAACAACTTTGAATTCGATATTTCCGTTTTCTTCTTTAGCGAGAAGGAATTCCCTAGTTTGTCCGAAGTGTTGGAATATCTCTTTTGTTAATGAATCATAAGTAACGGCGATAATCATATTTTTAAACCTCTCGCTATTAATTATTTCAAAATTTCAAAATTAAGTAAAAGAAAACGCCTAACTAGTAGACAGATTATTGCAGAGAATAATGTCGATCTGCGCATCTTAACTCTGCTTGCCACGATTAATCTTCTATAGGAAGTAATTCAACAAAATGAGACCAAGAAAATTGTTGCGACAGTGTCGCCACTATTTCAACATCAGGAAATTCTTCATAAAACTTTATCATTCTAAATATTGCAGATCGATTAAAACCACTGCCATATTCTTGTGTCAGTTTATTACTAATTTGCTCATTCTCAACTTTAAATCTTTTCACCATATCTTTAGAGATGGTCTTTTTACATTTCGCATTTTTCATCAATTTTGAGATTTGTGAAATATAACTATTACTATTTTTACTAATAAAAAAGGGTTTTCAGAGAAAACAAAAATCCCCGATTTTGTATCAGGGATTATATACGATTGTGCCTCTGTACACGAGAGACATACACTTGAGAAAGTGTTTTTTTGTTTGCTCTCAGTAGCTATACAAAGTATAAGTTAGCGAAATAGGTGCTGTCAATGTATAGATTTCCTTTACTCTAAGGAGTGCTCCTTGCCAGAATCGTCACAAAGGTCTCCTGCCAGAATCGAACTAGTGTAGAAATGACAATTAATAGCGAGTTATTACCAAACACTATAACCATTACGATAAGTTATGGTAATTGATTTAATATATCTATAATCGCTATCATTATGAGTGGTTATGTCATTTCGTTTTTGGAAAATTAATTTAACGACTCTTCCTCTTCCACCGACATCATGAGAATTAGTCCAGTAGTCAGAAAATTCTTGACCACTTACGAAATCGTCTGATCTGTCGTTTAAAATACTAACTTCTTCAGATACCCTTATCGTAAAACCGTCATAGTCGTTTGAATTGTTGATAGTCGTGATTCTAATGCTCTTAATATCGCTGAATTGAGCACGAATCATAATTCTATATTCGTTGCCTTTCCATAGCTTGAATAAGGTTTCACCATCATATCCATAAAGCGAATCTTGATATTGTGTCTCAATTTCTGTTCCGTTTTGAGTAATGATGACTCCCGCGCTTCTCCCATAATTAGAACCAGTACGATTAGAAACGTTCATTGTAAAATCATGATAATGATCCATTCTTTCAGGAACAAAGAAACGTAATGGGTGATTTAATGTAAATGAATAGTCAGTGAAATTGCTATTTTCGCCGCCAAATGAGCAAGTGATATTAAACCAAGAATAGTCAGCATCATCAGTTGCTTCTATAACCATTTGATGTGAATCGGTAATCGCAACGCGGACCGGTGAGTAATCTGTATACCTCACCGTATCAAAATCTAAAAGCATTCTATTATTTTCATCAATAACACGATAAATGCAGATTGGTATATCATAATTGCCGTCGTGTCCACAATATTCATAAGGCAAAATAAATTCGCTAGCATCATTCATTTCCAATAAATGACCATTAACTTCAACCTCGTAATCTCTAATTTTGTCGGTTAAATGATAGAAAGTTTCAGGATTAACTTTCTTAATTGTCCAAGTTAAAACCACTTCTTTAACTTCTCCATAATCACGATTACGGAAATATAAATCACATTCGTCTTTAACTTTAATCTTGACTGGATATGTTCCAACGTTTTTGGCTTTAATAACAGAATCAGATTCCACTATTTCCATATATTTATCGCTAAAGCCATCAATAATAGCCTCTTGCTCTTCGGCATTGTAATAAACACTTGAGTTCCTAATTGATGGAGTTCCTAAGTAAACGCCAATCGTGACAGTTACAGGTAATTCTAAGTCGTT
>JAFSPN010000004.1 GCA_017442875.1 Bacilli bacterium | reverse complement strand
AAATGGGGAAATTGCTGAACCATCTGAAAAACAAGTCATTGAACTTGTCTCAGCTAGACATCCATTAATCGATGCTAAAAAAGTAGTGGCTAATTCTTTCTCACTAACTGAAGAAGAACCAATTATCATTATCTCTGGCCCTAACGCCGGTGGTAAAACTGTTTCGCTTAAAACAGTGGGTCTATTAGTGCTCATGAATCAATGTGGCCTCATGCTCCCGATTAGAAAAGGCACATTAGGCTACTTTAAGCATATTTATATTGATATTGGTGATAACCAATCATTAAGCGATAATCTATCCACCTTCTCCGCGCACATCAGCCAAATTGGTGAAATCATTCACGCGGTTGGTGGTAAGGACTTAGTCTTATTGGATGAACTTGGTACAGGTACTGATCCAAAAGAAGGTGAAGCTTTAGCGGTGGAAGTCACTAAATACTTAGAAGATAAACACGCCTTAGCGATGATTTCCTCACACTTTGCGGCGATGAAAGAATACGCTTTCTTATCAAAGAAAATTTCCAATGCTTCAATGATCTTTGATGAAGAAAACCTTTTACCAACTTATCGTTTTAAACAAGGCGTACCAGGTAAAAGTTATGCTTTAGAGGTCGCAGCGAGATACGGAATTGATGAAAAGATTGTCAAATCCGCGAAAGAATTTTTAAAAGAAAACTCACAAAACTCATCGAGTGAACTTTTAGATATATTGCAAAAGAAGATTGAAGAAGCGACAAAACTACAAGATGAGTTAGCAAGAAGAGAAGCAGAACTTGATAAAAGAGATAAGAAACTCACTAATGATGAACAAATCTTTGAGACGAAGAAAGAAAACATGCTTAAAGACGTTAAAGAAGAAAAAGAAGAGTTAATTGCTAATGCTAAAAAGGAAATATCCGATATTATCAGCAAAATGCATAATTCCGATATGCGTGTTCACGAAGTGATTGCGCTTAAGAAAGAATTAGAGGAACTCGAAGAAAAAGAAGAAGAGGAACTCTTTGACGAAGAAATCAACGTCGATGACTTTGTGACTATTCCAAGCATGAATATCTCTGGCAAAGTTACTAGAATCAAAGGCGATAAAGCCCATATCATTTCTGATTCTGGCTTAGCTTTTGATGTGAGCAAGAATAAACTTCACAAAGTGAATAAACCAAAAGTTGGTAGCACAAAGGTGAGAGCCACTAACTATGATTTGGCGGTCAACACTAAAGTTGGTTTAGAACTCAACCTCATCGGTATGCATGTTGAAGAAGCAAAAAATGCTTTAGTTAAATATTTAGATAACTGCCGTTTGAAACACCTTGGCCAAGTGAGAATTATCCATGGCTTTGGTAGTGGCGCCCTCCGCAAAATGGTTAGAGATTATTTAGATACTCAAAAGGATATTAGCTATCGAGCGGGTGGTGAATATGAGGGCGGTGGTGGTTGTACCGTGGTCATTTGGAAATGAAAGAAAGAATCAAAACATGTATTGCTAATTTAAAGCACCTTCCTGGTGTTTATTTGATGCATGATAAAGACGATAAAATCATTTATATTGGCAAAGCCAAAGACCTTTATAAAAGAGTGAGCCAATACTTTTTAAGACCACAAGTGGGAAAAGTCGCAAAGATGGCTTTTGAAGCGGAATACTTTGAGACAATTATCACCAACAACGAAAAAGAAGCACTTATTTTGGAAATGAATCTTATCCAGACGCATTATCCTAAATTTAATATTCTATTAAAAGATGGTAGCCATTACCCATATATCGGTTTAAAAAAGACTGGTTATCCATTCTTACAAATCAAAAGAAACACCAAAGACAAAACGTTTGATTACTTTGGTCCTTTCCCAAGAAGCACAAGTGCCTATGAGACAATTGATTTATTGAATAAGATATTCCCATTGAGAAAATGCAATCATATTCCTAACACAGCTTGTCTTTATTATCACCTTGGCCAATGCTTAGCACCTTGTATCAATAAAATTGAAAAGGAAAAAGAAGACGAGATTAGAGAGCAAGTTAAATCTTTTATGCGCGGCAATAACGCTGAGGTTAAACGCGAAATAAACGCTAAGATGCTTGAAGCTAGTGAAAAGATGGATTATGAAATAGCTAAAGACTATAAAAATGTCTTGGACGCTATTGAACACATCAATATTCCACAGAACATGGAGTCTAACGATAAAAAAGACCGCGATGTCTTTGCGTTTTCCGTGAGAGAGGGTTATTTATCGTTAGCGGTCCTTTTGTTCCGTAGAGGGACGCTTTTAGATAAAAAAGTCTATATTGTCGAAGAATTTGACAACAACGAAGAACAAGTCGCAGATTTGATCTTGCAGTTTTATCAAAAAGTGCCGCTTCCACAAGAAGTTGTTATTAACAATGAGGCAGTTGTGGACCTTTTGGGTGACCTTATTGAGACAAATATCTATAGCGTCAGCAAAGGTAAACTCCATGATTTAGTGCTCACTGCAAAGCAGAATGCTAATAACGCTTTGGATGAATACTTCTTAAGCGCACGTCTTGATGATGATAAATTAGCGCTCCTAGAAGAATTAGGCTCAATTATCAATATTGAGACACCTTTAAGAATTGAACTATTCGATAATTCGCATTTACAAGGCTCATCTCCAGTAGGCGCGGTCGTAGTGTTCATTAACGGTGAGCCCGCTAAAAAGCTATATCGCAAATATAAGATTGAACATGAAGAAGCAAGAGACGATCTTAAGTCAATGGAAGAAATCGTCTTTAGACGCTACTCTCGTTTAAAAGAAGAAAATAAAGAAATGCCAAATCTCATCCTAGTCGATGGTGGTCTTAATCAAATCATCGCTGCTGATAAAGCGCTTAAACAAGCTGATGTAAAGATCAATCTCTTTGGCCTAGTTAAGAACAACAAACACCAAACCGCAGGATTAATGGATATCAATGGTAATGTCTTTGATATTGAAAATAAAAACATTTTCTTCATGCTCACAAGAATGCAAGATGAAGTCCATCGCTTTGCGATAACCTTCCATCAATCTTTAAGAAATAAGAAAATGAAAACATCATTACTAGATGATATTAAAGGCCTAGGGGACAAACGAAAAGAACTCATTAATAAAGCCTATCCTGATATCAACCTTTTAAAAGAAGCCACTGTGGAAGAACTTAGTCAGCTTCTCCCTAAAGATGTAGCCGAGGAATTATATAATAAACTGCATTAATTCTTGCAAATAACAATCCTTTTATTTAATATAATTATCGCTGACATGCGCTTGTAGCTCAGTTGGATAGAGCAACAGCCTTCTAAGCTGTGGGTCAGGCGTTCGAGTCGCCTCAAGCGTGCCATTATGAGCGATCGGAGATTAATAGTGATATTAGTCTCCTTTTTTCTTATTTTTAAGCGTTTTTAGATACTTTTTCGACTAAAAAAAGCAGTTCGAACTGTCGGACTGCTTATTCTGATAATTTTCATAAAAAAGGGTAGTAGTAGATTCGGAGAACGTTTCAAATCTTTTCAAGGGTAGTTCATTT
>JAFSPN010000038.1 GCA_017442875.1 Bacilli bacterium | reverse complement strand
TCATATATTTTATTACTCTCAAATAACAACAAAGTTTTTAAGAATATTCCTAGAAATCTAGGAGTATTCAAAATATTTTTTTACCATACAAGCAAGAAAAAAGCCGCCACCGAAGTGACGGCTAATTCGTTCGCTTTAATTAAGCAAGGATTTCGGCGATGGTGAAGCTTAAGCTTGTTTCAACTGCTTTTTCATCGAGGTAGGTAGTTCTGCTGTGTTCATCAGAACCTTCGAACCAGGTATAAACAGTGGCTTCAACAGTACCGGTATAGGCTGGATCGCTTTGTCCACGATCGAATAAATCGCCCATATAACCGACATAAGAAGCTTTATCGGCTTCAGCAACGGTTGTGCCTAAGACGTGACCCTCTGGGTCTAAGTTTTTGGTTTTGACTTCGCCTTCAACGGCAGCGGTATAAGTGGTAACACCAGCAGTGGTTTGAGCGGTCAATTTGGTCTTATAGCCATATAATAAGTGATCAGTATCATATTGACCAACACCAGTAGTTTTATCAGTGCCTTTGACATAGTCAGCAGCATTAGCATCTCTAAATGGAGCGATAACGAAGTATCTTTCTAAAGCACCATCGTAAGAACCGTTAGCGGTGGTAATTCTGACACCAATTCTTAAGGATTCTTGAATAGAAGAACCACTGACGACTTGGAGAGCAGCATTATCATAGTATAATGCATAGTTCTTGCCAGTCTTTTTGCTTAATTCAAATTTGGCTTTGTACATAGTGGCAAAATAGAAATCTTTATCTTCATAGGTAGGATTGCCTTCGCCATCTAAGACTGGATCACCTGTATCAGGATCAACAACCATGACTGGGTGTGTGCCATCTTTTAATTTATCAGCAGCGATTTCACGATAGGATTCGATAACAGGAGCTTCAGGTGTGCTACTACGAGCTAAGTTAGCAACGTAGAACTTGCCATTAGGCATATCGACAGAAGCATCTCTCATTAATTCGTGAGAAACGGTAGCAGGAGTATTGGCGCTTGTGGAAACAGCGTTTCCAACAACAGTACCAGCACCGGCGGTTAATGTAACTTTTAATCCTGGTTCAGGATTGATAGATGTAACGGCAGAAGAGTTAATGGTAACTTTGCTTTGAGCGAAATACCAAGCAACGGTACCAGTCACTGCCGCAGCAGTACCAAGAGCGATAACTGCAAAGGCAGGAGCTAGAATTCTTGTCTTTTTCATAATATAAACCTCTTAATTGATTTATTTTTCCTTTTTAATAATTAGTTGCTTCTGAACATTTTGAATGTCATGCCAGCAGCGAAAGCGGTTTCGATTCCTTTGGAATCTTGGATACATTTGCTATCAGTACCTTCGAACCATGTGAAGACAGTGATATCTAAAGTGGTTTGTTCACCGGAAGTGACTTTGAATGGAACTTCACCGATGTAACCCATGTTGGAGGTATAACCAGCATCAAGGACGTCGTCAGTGGTGGTTGGTAAAGCAGTGGATCCGATGATAGCTCTGGATTCAGCAACACCAGCAGCAGCATCATCAGCGGCTGTAATCTTCTTAACAGAAGCATCAACAGTACGTGGAGCCCAAACGAAGTAGCTGCTAGAAGTTTTGACACCAATTCTTAAAGCAGAAAGGACATCATTTGTACCAGTAGTAAGAGCGGTGACACTGTTTAAGGATGTAGCAGAATCAAAGAATAATTCATAGTTATAACCAGAAGTAGCGTTCAAATTGAAGGAGACTTTGAAACTGGTGGCGTAGAAGATATCAATGGTATCAATGGTACCAGCGGCATATGGAGAAGCAATGCTTCTGAAGGATTCGACTGTGCCATCATCGGCTAAGTTGGTACCCCAAACGGCTGGAGTGGAAGCTAAGTTGACAGAAGCATCTCTTAATGGAGAGTGTGTAACGACTGGAACTTCGCCACTGGAATCAACTATAGTATTAACGATAGAAGAAACGTTCATAACTAAGCTAGATTCAGGATTGTAAACTTTAATGTTGCTCATTGTTAAGGATTTAACACGGCTGGCTGTGAACCATGCGACGGTTCCGGTAACGGCAGCGGCCATAGATAAGCATAAAATTCCCATAGCAGGAACGATAATTTTTGATTTTTTCATAATATGTAAACCTCCGTAAAAATCAAAACGACCAATAGTATTCTCTATTCGTCATGTATGGATGATGTTACGGGGATTGTTTGATAAGCAGATGGGACTCAACTCGTCAAATTCTGTCCGCATAAATAATCTAAACTAACACCAAAAAAAGTGCAAATATTATTTTACAAACAATTAATTGTTTATTTTTTTAAAATTGCTAGTATAATGTGAAATTAACTGGAGAAAATCATATGGTTAACGATAGCCCTAAGACAGAAAATAAGGATCGTTTAAGACTCGAATTAGCGTTAGATATCGCGCAACTTTGCATGTTTGAAGTAAGTGCGGATTGTCATCTTTTATATTTAGAAAATGCCCATTCTGTTTTCGATGCTTCTGATTCAGTCATTTTTCGTCGTCTAAAGCAATTTGATGGTTTGGAACCAAGCGAATACATTAATAGAATTTGTGGTTCTCTTGTTCATCCAGATGACGTCCCGTTGTTCCGCGACTTTTATAAACAAATGGAACAATTTAATGTTTTTTCTTTTGAAGTAAGGTTATTACAAGTGACAGGAAAATATGTGTGGTGCAAAATCACCATTGAGCCCATTGTTGTAGAAGGAAAATTATCTTCTGTTATCGCCGCGATTATGAATATCGCTTCCACGAAAGAAAAAATGTTACAACTTGAATTATCTAACATGATGGATAATTTTACTGATTTATATAACAAGACTTCTTCTTTTGAAATGATTAATAAAGAAATTGAAAATTGTCGCCAATCTGATAAAT
>JAFSPN010000037.1 GCA_017442875.1 Bacilli bacterium | reverse complement strand
TTAGCGGGACAACCAGACGCTAAAACGGGAAGATTTTCTTCTTTAACGAGTTTAATAATATCGCTTTCTCTAACGTGAATAAGCGGTCTAATAAAAGTAATATCCGCTCTTTCGAGATGCATCTTTGGTGAAAAAGAGGCGACACGTCCACCGAATAATGTATTCATCATATATGTTTCGATGGCGTCATCAGCGTGATGAGCAAACGCCACTTTATTAAAACCAATTTCATTAGCGATTTTATTCATCGAAGCCTTTTTCATCCTCGAACAAATGGAACATGGTAAATGCTCTTTATCCTTTTGCTGTATTTGTAAAATACGATAGACTTCGGTATTATCTACAACCATGAGTTTAAGGCCTAATGATTCGCAGAATTTATTCATTTCATAAGGATTAAAACCAGGAAATCCTAAGTCTAAAATAACAGGCTGAATCACAAAATCAGTATGTGAAAACTTTTGATATAAACTTAAAGCGTATGTTAAAACAACGCTATCTTTGCCACCAGATAAACCAATGAGAATCTTATCCCCGTGGTTAATTAGGTTATACATTTGATCCGCTTTACGGATACAGGCTAAGACAGTCCTAATTGCTTTCATAACGAAATAATAATATTATTTTCTATGGGATTTATAAAGATGAAAGATGGTTTTTTATTGATTGATAAGGAATCTAATTACACATCTAGAGACGTTTGCAATATTGTCGCGAAGATTTTTAATGCTAAAAAAGTCGGTCATTCAGGAACTCTCGATCCATTTGCGACAGGCTTATTAATTGTGGGCTTAAATAACGCTACTAAGGCCTTAACATTTATCGAAGGACAATATAAGACATATGAAGCCACTCTTTTACTTGGAGAGAAGACCAGTAGTGGTGATCACACCGATGAAATCATCGAAACAAAAGATGTGCCTGAATTAGATGAACAAAACATTAGAAATGTTTTTTCTGAACTTATTGGTCAAATTGAACAGACCGTTCCTATTACATCAGCGGTTCATGTAAACGGCCGTAAGTTATATCAATACGCTCATCTTAATCAAGAAGTTGAATTGCCAAAAAGGGCAATTGAAGTTAAGGAATTAAAACTAATATCTTTTGATGATAAAAGCATTACATTTGAAACAACAGTTAGCAAGGGTACATATATCAGAGTTTTAGGCGAAACAATCGCTGAAAAACTTGGGACAGTTGGACACCTCTCTTCTTTAAGAAGAACGAAGATTTTAAATCTTGATGTCAAAGACGCTTCCACTTTAAAAAATCTTAACGGAAATAGTGTAATTTCAATGTATGACATCTTGTCTCAATTTATGTTAATGAAAGAGCTTAAGGATGAAGTTGAAATCAAAAAGGCGCGACACGGGGGCAAATTATCGCTCAAATTGTTCCCAGAAAGGCTTGAGACTTTTTGTGTAACTGATGATAAAAAACACGCAATCGCTATTTATAAATATAGCGAATTAGGTTATTATGAATGTGTTAGAGGACTAGATAATGAGAATTATTGATTTCGATATTAATAGTGTTCCCACTAATGATAAAGACCTAGTTTTGTGTCTTGGTTTTTATGATGGTTTGCATCTAGGTCATCAAAAACTTATTAAAAAAGCATTAGCAGAAGGCTATCCGACAGGTGTGATGACATTCGATATTGCTCCAGCAGTCCTACTTGGTAAAAAAGAAAACTATTCTTTGACATCCACCTACGATAAAGCCGATTTCCTTGAAGAAATGGGTGTCAAATTCCTCTATATCATGCATTTTGAAAAAGACACCTTAATGGTCACAAAGGATGAATTTATCGAACGCGTTTTAAAGCCATTAAATCCAAGAAAGATCTTTGTGGGTGCTGACTATAAATTCGGTTGGGGTGGCGAAGGCGATGTCAATTATTTAAGTCGTTTCTTTGATGTTGAAGTCGTGGAGCTTGAAAAAGTTGATAACCTCAAAATATCTTCTAAGAAGATACGTCAGCTAGTGGAAGAAGGAAAAGTCGATAAAGCCGCTACTTTATTAGGCCGCCCATATCGTATCAGTGGTCTTGTTGTTGAAGGAAGAGGAAACGGCCGAAAGATCAATTTCCCAACCGCTAATCTAGAACTCAATTACACATATGTTTTCCCTAAAGAAGGCGTTTATATGGGTTATGCCTATTTCTTAAACCGTAAAAGAAAAGCGATGATTTGTGTGGGTACACACCCAACATTGAATCAACTTCTTAAACCAATTATTGAAGTCCACATCATCGACTTTAATGAAGTGCTCTATGGTAGAGAAATATATGTAGACTTTGTCTCATATATTAGACCAGTAATTGAATTCCCATCCTTTGAAGATCTAAGGCTCCAACTACTAAAAGACGAAGAAAAAACAAAAAACACTTTGCAATAGTGTAAAAAGTATATAAAATATACATTGCGACTTTTCCCTAGGATTAACGAGTCCCTAACGTTATTCCCGGAGATAAGTTAAGAACAAATTAGGAGGGTATTTCAATGGCGTTATCCAAAGAAAGAAAAGCCGAGCTCGTTAAGAAGTTTGGTAAAAATGAAAAAGACACTGGTTCTGTCCAAGTTCAAGTTGCCTTATTAACCGAACAAATCAAAGCCTTAACCGCTCACCTAAAGAAGAATCATAAAGATGCTGCTAGCAAACGTGGCTTAATGATTCTCGTCGGTCAAAGAAGAAGTCTCTTAGACTACTTAATCAGAACCGATCGTGATGCTTATCTTAAATTAATCGTTGAATTAGGTTTAAGAAAATAAGTTATCAACTTAGTAAAGAAACCGCTGAAGAGGCGGTTTTTTGTTTGTAAAAAATACAACTGATATAAATTGCTAATTTTAATTGTTTTGCTTTGCAAATCTTTATAGAATATAAGCGACAAAGAAAAGTCGTTAAAGCTCGGAACGAATACCTCTCTTTCACGGAAGGGAGGTGATGTGTGATGAAACAATTCAAGGATTTCAAATACGTTTTGATTCTAATTGTGATTTGCCTCTTTCTATGCCTTCTGTTAAAGCTGACATAAAAAAAGAATCCCTCGAGACTCAGTAACCAAAAGTGTCATAGGAGGATTCGTTCTTCGGTTACATTATAGCACATTACCACTCGGTGTAAACTTTCAAGAGAAGTATCAACTTCTTTTTTGTTTATTCAAGAACCAATATAGCAGTGTTAATCCAAAGGAAATGGCCATAAAACCTATCAAGAAAAGAACTAAAACTCCTGTTCCAAATCGACAAAAGCCATAGATGTCATAAGCTAAATCAGTTTTACCTTCTGAAGTGAGGTGGGTATAAACATTAGTTAGATATAAAATGCCGTATAAGAATAGAGGTACTAAAGAGAGATAGCAAAACCTCCAATTAAACTTCACACTTCTTTCTAACACTATAAAAGAAATGATAGCGATGAGTGGGGTCAAGAAGTGATTAAAGATATTGTTATTGATATATAATCTCCACCAACTTGAGCCAATTGATGGAGCAAGATAAGTTGCAGTTATCACAAGCGTGATAGTGATATCGGCCAAAGCAATAATTTTAATTAATAATAGATAAGCGGGTAGCGTTATTTCCTTTTTAATAATTCGATACATAGCGCACCCTAAACAAACTAGACCAATAAAGACATTGCTTAGTCCTGTAAAAGTCATCAAGATTGGCTGCGATGATAGTCTAGGAAGATCCACCATAAAACGGACGTCAAAAATAGAAAAAGAAATACCGATAACCATCGAAACAAAAACTAATAAATCTAAAACGATAATAGCGATGTAACTCTTTCTATTTTCCATATATTTATCATAACATTTTGCGAATTGTGTAAAAAGCCACTAGCTTTTTTCTTTTTTGTTAATAAAAGGTTTAACAAAGTTAATCCATTCTTGTATAATTACCACGGTTAAATTTTAAAAAGAGGTAAAAAAATGAAAAGAGTATTCGAATTAGAATTCGAAGGAAAGAAGTTCGTTGTTGAAGCCGGTGAAATCGCTAAACAAGCCGATGGTGCCGTCTTAGTTAGATTAAACGAAACAGTCGTTCTTTCCACAGCGTGTTGCTCAGACGAACCTAAAGAAGGTGATTTCTTCCCATTAACTGTTGGTTATGAAGAAAAGCAATACGCAGTTGGCAAAATTCCTGGTTCCTTCTTAAGAAGAGAAGGCCGTGCAGGGGAACATGCCACTTTAACTGCGAGACTCATTGACCGTCCAATTAGACCAATGTTCTCCGAAGGCTTCCGTAACGAAGTCCAAATCGTCAACACCGTCATGTCTGTTGACCAAGACTGCACACCAGAAATGACCGCGATGCTTGGTTCTTCCTTAGCATTAGGTATTTCTGACATTCCATTTGATGGCCCAATCGCTGGTGTCTATGTCGGTAGAGTTGATGGTAAATTCATCATTAACCCAACAGTGGCCGAAAAGGAACAAAGCGATATCAATTTAGCGGTTGCCGGTACAGAAGAAGCTATTAACATGGTTGAAGCAGGCGCTGACCAAGTGAGCGAAGAAGATATGCTTGACGCTTTAATGTTTGGTCATGAAGCCATCAAAAAACTTTGCCGTTGGCAAAAAGAAATCATTCAAGAAATTGGCAAGCCAAAAAGAGAAATTGAATTATATCAATGCGATCCTGAAATCGAAAAAGATGTCACTGATAGAGCGGAAGCTCGCTTAAAGAAAGCCATCTCTATCTTTGATAAACTCGAAAGACAAGACGCTATTGATGCGATTGAAAACGAAATCTTAGATGACTACGATACAAGAAAATACGAAGATGAAAAGACACATCAAAAAGTCATGCACATGGTTAATGAAACCTTAGAAGGTCTTGTTGCCAAAGAAGTGCGTAGACTTATCACTGATGAAAAGATTAGACCAGATGGTCGTAAAGTTGATGAAATTCGTCCTCTGGACGCACAAGTTGACTTATTACCAAGAACTCATGGTTCCGCCATGTTCACTCGTGGTCAAACTCAAGTCATTTCCATCACAACTTTAGGCGCTAAGAGCGATGCTCAAATCATCGATAACTTAACCGAAGAAGATACACGTCACTGGATGCACCATTATAACTTCCCACCATATTCTGTTGGTGAAGTTGGAAGAATGGGCTCTCCAGGCAGAAGAGAAATCGGTCACGGTGCTTTAGGCGAAAGAGCTCTTTCCTACGTCATTCCAAGCGAAGAAGAATTCCCATACACTATTAGAACAGTAGCAGAAGTTGTTGAATCTAACGGTTCCTCTTCTCAAGCTTCCATTTGTGCATCGTGCATGTCGTTAATGGCTGCTGGTGTCCCAATCAAAGCCATGGTTAGTGGTATTGCTATGGGTTTAATTAGTAGTGGACCATTAGATGGCAAACACCCATACACAATTCTTACCGATATCCAAGGTTTAGAAGACCACTTTGGTGATATGGACTTCAAAGTGGCTGGTACAGAAAAAGGTATTACCGCTTTACAAATGGATATCAAGATTAAAGGTGTTACCCGTGAAGTCTTAAAAGAAGCTTTAGCTCAAGCCCATGGTGCAAGAGCGCAAATCCGTGAAGTGATGGCTAAAGCCATTGCGGAACCAAGACCAGACGTTGGCAAATACGCTCCTAAGATGGATACCTTCTTCATCGATCCAGATAGAATCAGAGAAGTTATCGGTACAGGTGGTAAAGTCATTAACGAAATAATCGCTCAATGTGATGATGTGAAGATCGATATCGAAGATAATGGTCAAGTTACCATCTACCATATGAATAGAGATACCATCAATAAAGCTAAACAAATGATCTTAGATATTGTTCGCGAAGCTAAAGTTGGTGAAGTCTTTGAAGGCGAAGTTAACCGCGTTGAAGATTATGGTGCGTTCGTCCACTTATTTGGTAATGTTGATGGCTTATGCCATGTCAGCCAATTAGGTTATGGTTACATCGATAGAGCTCAAGACGTCGTGAAACTCGGTGACATCATTAAAGTCAGAGTCATCGAAATTGATGAAAAGGGTAAAGTCAAAGTATCCCATAAAGAATTCACTGAAAAACCAGAAGGCTTTGATGAATCA
Organism: Bacilli bacterium; assembly: GCA_017442875.1. Taxonomy (GTDB): domain Bacteria; phylum Bacillota_I; class Bacilli_A; order RFN20; family CAG-826; genus RUG14515. Next base: position 29,555 of record JAFSPN010000037.1, on the reverse strand, counting down.
AAAGAAAGAAGCGCTCGTCCTGAACACTTACACCGTCCAGACAAATCCTTCAAAGGTCCAAAGAAATTCAAAAAGTAAAACAAATTAAGGTCTCGTGAAAGAGACCTTTTTTAAATCTTCTCTTTAATTTTGGTTCTATTATTCATATAATGAATATTGGTGAGAAAAATTTTATGAAACAAATACATGATGTTTTAATCATTGGTGCTGGTGTGACTGGCACGATGATTGCTCGAGAACTGTCTAAATATGTTTTAGATGTCGTTATTCTCGATAAAAATAACGACGCTGGTGACGCGACAAGTAGCGCCAATAGCGCCATCATTCATAGTGGTTACGATCCAGAACCAGGAACACTAAAAGCCAAGTTCAATGTTTTAGGTAATGCTAAATATCCAAAACTAGTGGAAGAACTTGATGTTCCTTTTATTCAATGTGGTTCTTTGACCATTGCTATTGAAGATGAACAACTTCCCGTTTTAAAAGAACTCGCGGAACGCAGTAAAATCAATGGCGTTCCAGTTCAACTTCTTAATAAAGAAGAAGTTTTAAAAATGGAACCAAATATCAATCCTGAAGTAAAGGGTGCTTTATTTGCCCCAACCGCTGGTATTATTGACCCATTTAACTTGGTGGTCCACGCGATGGAAAACGCGATTGATAATGGTGTTACTTTCTTAAGAAGCCAAGAAGTCTTAGATATTAAGAAAGAAAATGATGTTTACAAAGTAAAAACTAATAAAGATGAGTTCTACGCTAAAATCGTTATTAACGCAGCGGGTGTCTTCTCTGATAAGATTGCCCAAATGGTCGAACCAATCGATTGGGCTATTACTCCTAGAAAAGGTGAATATTTCTTATTAGACCATTACGCTGACGGTTTAGTGAATCATACCATCTTCCCATTACCAAGTAAGAAAGGTAAAGGCGTTTTAGTGAGTCAAACTTCTTCTGGTAACTACATCGTTGGTCCAAGTAGTGAACTTGCTTCTCCAGATGATGTTAGTACAGATGGTGAGACATTAGGCAATATTAGAAGAGCGGCCACTTTGATGGTTCCTTCTATTCCATTTAATCAAACAATTAGAGTGTTCGCTGGTGAAAGAGCAACTTGTACAAGACACGATTTCATTATCGAATACGCTAAAAGCGATAAAAACTTTATCAATGTCGCTGGTATTGAATCTCCAGGTTTAGCCTCATCTCCTGCTATTGCAGAATACGTTGTTGAGACGTTAGTTAGACCTCTTATTACTCTTAAGAGTAATCCTAAATTTAATCCATGCATCAAAAAGTATCATCGCATGCATTATTTAAGCGAAGAAGAACAACAAAAAGCCATCGCTGAAGATAGTGATTTTGGTGAAATTATTTGTAACTGCGAACACATCTCTTTAGGCGAAATTAAGGAAGCCCTTTCTAGAAGTTGTCCGCCTGTTTCCATTAAAGGTGTGAAGCGTAGAACAAGAAGTGGCTATGGTAAATGCCAAGGTGGTTTCTGTCAACCAAAAGTCTTATTGCTTTTAGCGAAGCATTATGGCGTTTCACCAACTGAAATCCCATTAGCCGAAGACGGCAGTTATATCATTGATCACGAAATCAAGGAGGCCAAATAGTATGAAAACAGTTGACCTTGTTGTAATCGGTAGCGGCGCCGCTGGTATGGCCGCGGCCGTTGAAGCCAAAAAGAATGGTGTGGATGACATTTTAATCTTAGAAAAAGAAGAGCGCTTAGGTGGCATTCTTAATCAATGCATCCATAACGGTTTTGGCTTAACCGAATTTAAAGAAGAATTAACTGGCCCAGAATATTTACAAAGATTCGTCGACCAAGTTAAAGAATTAAAAATCCCATACAAATTAAACTCACAAGTTATCGATTTATCTAAAGATAAAGTCGTGACTTATTCCAATAAAGAGGATGGCTTAGTGAAAATTCAAGCTAAAGCCATCGTCATGGCTACAGGCTGCTATGAAAGAAATGCTGGTGCCATTATGCTTCCTGGTGATCGTTGTTCAGGTGTTATTACCGCAGGTACCGCTCAAAGATACTTAAATATCAATGGCTTAATGGTCGGTAAAAGAATCGTCATTTTAGGTAGTGGTGATATTGGCTTAATCATGGCGAGACGTTTAACATTAGAAGGCGCAAAAGTGTTGTGCGTTAGTGAACTCATGCCATATAGCGCGGGTCTTAACCGTAACATTCAACAATGCTTAATTGACTTTAATATTCCACTATATTTAAGTAGAACAGTTAGTAAAGTAGTTGGTAAAAATGGTCGCCTTGAAAAGGTTATCTTATCCGCTGTTGATGATAAACTACAAATCATTCCAGGAACCGAGATGGAATTCGAGTGCGATACACTCATCCTGTCAGTTGGCTTAATCCCATACATTTCACTTCTTAATTACATTGATTGCCCAACCAGTTCCACAAGAGGCGCTGTCGTCAATCAATATATGGAAACGATGGTGGATGGTATCTTTACCGCAGGTAACTGTTTACACGTTCACGACGTCGTTGACTTTGTGAGTGATGAAGCTAGACTCGCTGGTAGAAGCGCTGCTCTTTATTTACAAAATAAAATTAATAACAGCGAAAATAAAATCAATATCAAACCGGGAAACGGTTTATCCTACGTTCTTCCACAGTTTATCTTAGAAAATTCCTTGGAAGATATCGTCATTAAATTCCGTGTTAGAAGACCGGTCCAAGACCAAATCGTTTGGATTAAAAGCGGTGAGACAGTCATCATGAAACAAATAAAACCAGTGATGATTCCTTCTGAAATGGTGATGATTAAGATCGCTAAAGATAAACTCGTTGGAATTAAAGAAGACATCGTCGTCTCTTTGGAGGATCGCTAATATGAAAGAATTAACTTGCATCGTCTGCCCAAGAGGCTGTCGCTTAAAAGTCGATGACAATATGGAAGTGACAGGCAACACCTGTCCGCGTGGTAAAATCTACGCCATCAACGAATTGACTCATCCAACCAGAACAATTACTTCATCTGTTAGAGTGAGCAATAGACCTTATACCCTTGTATCTGTTAAAACAGATAAGCCTGTTCCTAAAGACAAAATGTTTGAGGTCATGAAAGAAATTGATAAAATTAGCGTGGAAGCGCCAACAAGAATTGGCCAAATTGTTTTAGCCAATGTCTTAGGAACAGATAGTAACGTTGTTATTACCAAAGATATCGATTAATAAAGGAGATACTTATGCCATATTACAAATTAACAATGACTTATCCAGGTGGTAGAGTCGAAGAAGTGCAAGACACTTTCCCAACATTAGAAAAAGCCAAAGAATTTGGCCAACAATTAATCGTGCAGGCTCAAGCCAATTCTGAATTTAGAGATAATGGTTCTTTCTTTAGAAAGAAAACAAAACCATATTTCACTATCTCCGAAAGAGAAGGCAAAGAATCAAACATCGTTTTTGATAGCCGTCAATAGTTTCTAAAACTAAAAACACAAGACTAGCTTTAGTTCATTTTTTTGACGCGACAGCAATATTGTCATTAAAAAAATGTCAGTTAGTCTTTTAAATTGTTTTAATTTAAAGTTATAATAAATTTATCCTTGAACATAATAATGAAGGGAGATTTATGGAAGACATTATTAAAGTCTGTGCTTTAGGCGGGCTCGATGAGAACGGAAGAGACTGTTACGTTATCGAAATCAATAACGATCTTTTCGTTTTGGATGCCGGCCTCGCTCTTCCTGATAAAACGATCCCTGGTGTCGACTTCTTGCTCGCCAATGCTCAATATATTATAAATAATAAGGATAGATTAAAGGCCTATATCATGACTCACGCTCATGACGAAAACATGGGCGCTTTAAAGTATTTCTATGATGATGCTCCCGCACCAATCTATTGCACTAATTTCACAAAGCATGTCATTGAGACACAATTCAATTTTAACAAATTACAAGGGCAGCTTGACTTTAAAGTCATTCCGCCAACCTGCGATTTAGAAATCTCCGGAAGAAAATTCCATTTCTTCCAAACTTCACATAACGCCGCTTATTCCTTTGGTGTGGCAATTGAGACAAGTAAAGGCAATATCGTCTATACAAGTGATTTCATCGTTGACTATTCGGTCAAGAATCCCGCTTATATCTTTGATTTGAAAGCTTTGGCGGAACTAAGTGAAAAGCCAACATTCTTATTGATGAGCGATAGTAAAGCCGCTCATTTAGAAGGATATTGTGCTCCTCGTCACCGTGTTACGCCTTTAATTGAAAAGTATTTTAAGAATAGCAATCGTCGTATTTTTATCGATTGCTTCTGGCAAAATTTCATTCGTATCAGCGAAATTATTGACCTTTGTATTGAAAACAACAAAAAGGTTTTCTTCTATAACAGTTTCACTGAACAAATTATGCGTGGCTTGATGAGCTTTGATCCAGTGCGCATTCCACCTTCCATCGTTGTTAATAAAGAAGATCTTTTAAGAGTGAGGGAACAAGAACTCGTTATCTTGATGCTTGGTGATGGCGAAGAACTATATCAAGAACTCATTAATATTGCCGATGGCAATAATGAGGATAAACGCATTAGACTAAATAAACGCGATATCTTTATTAATGCCGGTTTACCAACTCCAACATTAGAAACAATTGCTACGCGTAGCATCGATTATCTATATCGTACAGGCGCGGAAGTAGTTTGGATTAAAAAGAACCAAATCACCGCGATGCACCCAAGACAAGACGACCTTAAATTCTTCTTATCTGTTTTAAAGCCAAAATACTATTTGCCAGTGCGTGGCAACTTCATAAACTTAATGGCTAACGCTAAATTAGCGTTATCAATGGGTATTGGTCTCAATCATACAAACGTCTTTATTATAGATAACGGTATGCAACTTTGTTTCAACGAAGCAGGTCGACCAATGATTGTGCCAAATAATCCTGCCATCATGCCAACCCATCCAATTCTTGTTGATGGTCGTGGTGTTAGCACAAGTGTCAGCGAAAACATCGTTAGTGATCGTCGCCAATTGAGCATTGATGGCGTAGTGGTTATCGCTTTAAGCGTCTCACTTAGCGAAAAGAGAATTGTCGCTGGACCGGATTGCCAAATGCGCGGATTTGTCTATGTTAAAGAAGCCGAGCCACTCCTTAAATCTATCGCTAATATTTTCATCGAAGAAATTACCCTCGCTTTATCATTAGATAAGGCCGATTTAGAAGAGGCGAAAACTAACGCTCAAGAAAGAATTAGACGCTTCATCAAACGCGAGAACGGGCGTGAGCCGATGATCATTCCGATTGTCGTAGTAAAAGAATAGTTAAGCACAAAGAAATTTTGTGCTTTTTTATTGGAAAACATTAGACACGTGCGTTTGTATGCGTATATAATAGTGTCATGAAAGAAAAGAAACCATTCACTGCTAATAAAAACCATTTCTATGTCTTTATTGGCTTATTTTTATGTTTATTTAGTGTCATTCTTGTTCTTAACACTGGTGTTGTTGCCCGTGTTTTATCGACACCATTTACTTTTCTATTTGGTTCTTTATCCTATTTTCTTTACATCGCTATTAACGTTTTAGGCTTAAGACTCATCTTTGCTAAGAAGGGAATCAAAATCAGATTTAACTCATATTTTTTAGCGTCATTAATTCTCTTCATCTCAATTACCATGTTCTTTGCTCATTTTGTCGCAGCGAATAGTCTTGGTGATAAATATATTGCTTTTGCCACAAACGATGAGAATAAAACCATTAATTTCTTTGAGGCTTTCATGAAAGTATTTAATGATATCCAAGGCGGTTATCTACAAACTCCTTCATTAATGCTTTTCTCTCATCCTTTTGCCTCAGGAATTATTGGCTATTTCCTAGTGGGTGCTTTTAATGCCTTATTTGGGATTCCTAATGGTGGCTTAATCTTCGCTATCGTCATCGGGGTTATTGCTTTATTCATTTATTTCTTACCATTAATTCTGAAATTAATGGGACAAAGCAAAGAAAAGAAAGTTCCTAGTAAAGTTGAAGAAGAAAGAGAAACAGTATCTGATATCGCTCCACAAAAACAAAATCAACAAAGAGTCAAGAACATCGATGTTGTTAAACACGCTAGTGAAATCGATGTCGATAATTATGAAAGCGAAATCATTGGATCGCCAACTAATCGCAGTTCCGCTATTTCTTCACCAACATTTATTCAACAAGATAGTGGGGCTAATAACTTCTCAATTTCCGATAATGGCATGTTCGTTCCTGCTAAGTTTGTGACGGATAACGGACAACACAATCAAGAGATTCCTGCCCAGCCACAACAAAACGAACAACTATTTGATCAAGTCATTCCAGAAGAAACAATGGATGCTGATTATAACGAAGTGAGAAGAGAACAGCTTAAACTCGATTTTGACGCTGCTCCTGAAATCAATCAAGAATTAGTGCAGGCAAAGCCTGTTTTCGAAGAACCAAAAATGGTCAGCAATCCCGCTCCGCAAGTCGCTCCTATTCCAACTCCTGAGCCAGAAAAACCAAAACCAAGAGAAAGAGTGAAATGGATTCAACCAAGTACGGAAGTACTTAATGTTTACGAAACAAGTGAACAGCAAGAAATTAATCGCCGTGTAGCGGTTGAAAGACAAGAACTCATCAATACCGCTTTCCAAGACTTTGGTGTTGGAGCGCATGTCGAAGACTTTACAATTGGTCCAAGCGTCACGCGTTTCAATGTTAAATACGACCATAACGTTTCTGTAAGAAGCGTTAGCAATATGGTGCAAGATATTCAAATTCGTTTATCTGGTGTTTCCGCAAGATTTGAAAACATCGTTGAAGGTCAATCAACTTCAGGCTTAGAAATCCCTAACGCCTCTGTGACAACCGTGGCTTTCAAAGATGTCTTTGAAGCATTGCCAGATGTTAAAAAGCATCCATTAGCCGTGGGCTTTGGTAAAAACATCAAGGGCGATGTTATTTACGCTGACTTTGATGAATTCCCGCACATGTTATGTGCCGGTACAACTGGTTCTGGTAAATCAATTTTCACCAATTCTATCATTGTCACTTTGATTATGCGTAATTCACCAGATGATCTAAAGATGGTTTTAATCGATCCGAAGAAAGTCGAGATGTCACGTTATAAAGATATGCCTCACCTTCTTTGCCCAATTATTACCGAAGCAAAAGAAGCGAAAGCTTTGATGGAAAAGCTTTGCCAAGAAATGGAAGACCGATATCAATTATTTGCTCAAAATGGTTGCAGCAACATTAGAGAATTTAATGAAGATGCACCCGGTCTAGGTTTAGAAAAACTCCCATACATCATGATTTTCTTTGATGAATATGCGGATATTGTCGATCAATGCAAAGAGATTTCAATGCCGGTCGTTTCGATTGCCCAAAAAGCCAGAGCGTGTGGCATTCACTTATCAATTGCTACGCAACGCCCTAGTACAAACGTTGTCACTGGTGTTATTAAAGCCAACTTACCAACTCACGTTGCTTTAATGATGGCGAGTTCAGTTGACTCGATGACCATCATTGGTGAAGGTGGGGCTGAAAAGCTCATTGGTAAAGGCGATATGCTTGTGCAAAGCCCACTCGTCTCACGTGTTGGTGTCGTGCGTTTACAAGGCTGCTTTATTCATCGTCAAGAAATCACAAGAGTAGTTGGTTATCTAAAAGAACATTATGAGACTCATTATGATGAGAAATATTTAAATTTAGCGCAAGAAACAGAACAAGCCACTAATGAATACGCTAATTCTCCAGAATTTAAAGAAGCGCAAGGCAATACTGAAGAAGAACGCTATCAAGCCATTAAAGAATGGGTGTTAACCCAAGAATATATGTCAATTTCCCGCATTCAAAGAGAATGCGCTGTTGGCTTTAATAGAGCGGGAAGGTTCTTCCTTCGCTTACAAAGCGAGGGTGTCGTTGCTTCAGAAACCGAAGGTAACAAAGGTTGCCCAGTTTTAGCTGACCGCTTAGGCGGAGATAGCGTCGTCACTAGTGACGAACAAACATCATTTAGGAGTGACGACTAATGAATACCTATTTAAGAGCAAAACTCATAAACTGGCGTAAAATCAATGTCATTGTCTTCACTGACATTCCTCGTCCTGAATCATTTAGAGTATTAGTTTATAAAAATAACAAAGTTATCAAAAAGGAAACGATTTCTAGACTTCATTCCACGAACATCATCTACTTTTTCGATATCAGTTTGGATGAAGATTATGAATTAGGTGCTTCTTATCGTTTGCTTGTTGGTACTCTTCCTTACGCTAGTATTGACATTAGCGATGTCGTTGATTTTAATGATTTTGACGCTCGCTTTGCTTATAACGGTGATGATTTGGGTTCTATCTATACAAAAGAAGCGACTTCCTTTGCTGTTTGGGCGCCTTTAGCAGAGTCAGTTTCTTTAGAGTTATTTGATTTAAATAATAACCGTCAAGTCATTGAAATGAAGAGAACAGATAAAGGCGTTTACCGCTATAAAGCGCTCGGAAATCTCTTAAACTACAAATATCATTATATTGTCAATAATAATGGCATTATCTATACCGTTAATGACCCATACGCTAAAGGCACGAGTTTAAATAGTGAACATAGTGTGGTCATCAATTATGATGCTTTATTAAAATTACCAAAAATTAAGCCTACTAATGTCATTAATAATTATGTTGATGCTTTAATATATGAGACCCATATTCGTGATATTAATGAAGGCAACAACAATAATGTTATAAATAAAGGAACATATCTTGGCTTTGTGGAAGAAGGAAGAACTACTGAAGGCGGTCATCCAGTGGGTCTAGATTACCTTAAATATTTAGGTATTACTCATGTTCAAATTCAACCAATTTTAGATTTTAATTCGCTTGATGATAAAGACACTAAAAAATGGTATAACTGGGGCTATGATCCAATATCATTCTTCGCTTTAGAAGGTAGTTTCTCTTTAAAACCAGAAGATGCTATTGAACGTCTTTATGAATTCAAAGAAATGGTGGATAAACTCCACAAAAACAATATCCGTGTTGTTGTGGATGTGGTATATAACCACATTTACGAATATGAAAACAGCGTACTTGAAAAGCTCGTTCCACATTATTATTTTAGAAAAAGAAGAAACGGTGTGATTAGTAATGCCTCTGGATGTGGTAATGATTTTGCAAGTGAAAGAATAATGGCGAGAAAGATGATTCTCGACAGCGTTTCTTATCTTTTTAAGTATTTTGATATTGATGGTTTAAGATTTGATTTAATGGGCTTACTTGATATTGAAACAGTTAAGCAGACATATAACATTGCAAAAGCCATCAAAGATGATGTTATATTCTATGGCGAAGGTTGGAATATGGGTGATGAATTACCCGCTAATCTTAGAGCCAATAAGAATAACTATAAAGAACTGAAAGAGATTGGATTCTTTAACGATTCATATCGCGATATTGTTAAAGGTCCATCATCTCCTTTCAATCTCCATGAAAAAGGATATATATGTGGCAACACATCATATCAATTTGGCCTTGATTATGCTTTCCATGCTGGCGTTTTAAAATTATCCTACGAACCGATGTTTGATAACGCCAACCAAAGCATTAATTATTTAGAATGTCACGATAATAATACCCTCTATGATAAATTAATCGTTTCTAACGCAGATGAAGAAGAAAAGACCCTATTAGACCGTGTGATGTTAGGGAATTCCATTCTTCTTCTATCCTTCGGTGTGCCTCTTATTCATATGGGGCAAGAAATCGGTCTATCTAAAGATGGACTTGATAACACCTACAAAACCCTAGGCGTTAATAACATGGATTATCGCTTAGTTGATGAACGATTCGATATGGTTAATCGCTTCCGCTTAATGAATTCTTTGCGAAGGAAACTGGGGTATTTGAAATTATTTAACAAAGAAGATCTCAAGGATTTCTTTGAAATCTCCCACTGGGATAATGGTGTTTATGTCCTCATCGCGAGAAATAAAAACATCATTTGCCAAGAAAAAGAGTTTGTTCTCCTGATCAATCCAACTAGCAATGCTGTCTCATTTGAACTCGATGACTATTACACAGTGCTAGAAGGTGTAAAGGATGAGCAATCAATTAATGTCAAAAACGGTTTTCTTCCTGCATGCAATTTAATGATATTATTTAAAAAATAATATCAAAAGGAGGAAACATGATCTCTACGATCACGCTTTTGGGTCAAGCTAGTGACCCGATTAACGGTTTCGACACATTCCGCTATGTCGATATCGAATCACGCGAACCCTTTGATGAGAATTCTTTTTATAGCAAAATTCCTGTCATGTACTGGGATCGCAGCAATAACAATCCATTTATGAAAATCCCCAATGGTCACTTTGTGGTGATATTTGGTCGATTAGAATCACATCCAGTATTAGGGCTTTATGTCCTCGCGGAGCAAATCCGTCACTTCTCATCAAATTTAAAAATGCATCAAAGAAAAGAGTAGTTATGTTCCATTACACAAAAGCAGTCTTACGTGTCGGTGTGCCACTCTTGTGGCAGTATTTTACCCGTATTAAAAGATGGGCTCGACATTTGGAGAGGTATCCAAGTGTTACTAGATTCGCCAAAATTAGAAAAATTATTAAACTCATATCTGACGGCTTAGGAGTCGATGTGATGATTTTTGGCTTAGAAAATATACCAACTGATACGAATTACTGCTTAGTTTGTAATCACATGTCCGCTTTTGATCCTATCCCTTTTATCATTAATAGTGAGCGTCATTTAACGTTCGTTGGCAAAAAAGAAATAATGAGCGCCCCCTTTGTCCCTGCGGCAATGAAAGTCATTGAAGGCGAATATATTGATAGAGACGACCTTAGACAATCACTTAAAGTGATGTTGAGGGTTGAAGATAGCTTAAAGCAAGGCGAAAAAAGTTGGATGATTTTCCCAGAGGGAACGAGAATTCGCGATCAATTGTTACCAGTTCAAGAATTCCATCACGGGACATTTAGGCCTGCTACGAAAGCAAAGGTACCAATCATTCCTTGCGCAATCTATGGGAGCTTCCGTGCTTTAAAGAAGTCGCCACAATTTAAAAAATATCCGGTCTCAATTTCTTTCCTTAAACCAATGATGCCAGAAGATTACGCTGGCATGAGTACCGCTGAAATTGCTTCTTTCATGCGTGACCAAGTCCAAAGAGAAATCACCTATCACTTAAGACCTTTGGACCACAAAATAATGTCTGAAGCAAAAGATAAAAAGTACCGTTTCAATCAATTGATTTAGAAATTGTATTTTCTTCTTAAGCCTTTTGGTAGATGGTTTTTGATAATGCGACCATCGCTTTTAGCGATATCAACATTAATACCATGATATTTTAATAAAACATCACCTTTAGAAACGTCGCTATTTAGGGTTTCACCTTGATAGTACTTGATAAGCTCTTCAAAAGTGATTTCTTTTTCTCTATCGAAAGCATCGATGAAATGGGCATAGTGGTGATCAAATTTAATGTCTTGCTTAATTAGTTCGCCAACTTTAACTCCATAACGAATGATGTTCAGTTTTTTAACGTTAAATGTCTCACTCATCGTATAAAGATAATCACCATATTTTTTAACATAGCGGTACGGGGTTTCTATTTTGTATTTATTTGAGACTTTCTCTTCTTTATTTGAGACTTTTAGTTCACCAGGCTTTTTAATTAAACAAACGTAGTGACCTTCTCCTGGAAATAAAGAAGGGAATAGATGCACACCGTGTCCTTTTTTAAAAAACAAAGGAGAGTCTGGAATATCGCAAATTTGAGCGTCGCTGTTGTTTAAAAGATAATCGATAACTTCTTCATCTTCTTCATAAGAGAAAGAGCAGGTTGAATAAACCATTGTTCCACCTGGCTTAAGCATTTGATAACTCATTGTAATGAGTTCTTTTTGTAGAGATGCATATTTCAAGACTTTTTGATAAGACCAATCTAACATCATCTTGTCATCTTTTCTAAACATGCCACTTCCTGAACATGGAGCATCTAAAATGATCTTGTCGAAATAGTTTAAATAATTTTGATAAATTAATGAGAAATCATTATTCGTGATTAATAAATTACCAAGACCTAATCTTTCGGCATTTTCGCTTATAGCGAACGCTCGATTTTTAGCGATGTCATTGCTAATAATTAAACCTTGGTTATTCATTAACAATGAACTTTGGACGCTTTTTCCTCCAGGAGCGGCACATAAATCTAAAACGATATCACCCGCTTTAGCGTTTAATAAATAAGCGGGAACCATCGCACTTGGCTCTTGCAAATAGAAGCAACCTAAAGCGTGATAAACACTCTTTCCAAGATCGTATTCGTTTTTATCATATAGATAAGCATTTTTCACAATTGGATGTTTTTTAACATGAGGAAATAACGATAAAAGCATCTCTTCATTCATTTTCTTTAAGTTTAATAACAAAGCATGCTCGCTTTTATGCTGAAGAGAAGCGTTGAGTTTATCGATTTCTTCTTGATTTAAATACTTACTTAAATGCGACAAAAAATCCATACACTTTATTTTATCAAATAAGATTGTTATTATGTTATACTAAAAAACGAGGTAATTACTATGAGAATGGTGGATTTAATAATTAAAAAACGCTCAGGCGAATCCTTAACTCGCGATGAAATCGCCTTTTGGATTGATGGATATGTTAATGGTATTATTCCTGACTATCAAACAAGTGCGATGTGTATGGCGATTCTTTTTAAAGGAATGAGTGAGGAAGAAGTTATCAATCTTACCGATTTAATGGAACACTCTGGTGAGACATTAGATCTAAGCAATCTCAAAGGTGTAAAAGTTGATAAACATAGTACTGGTGGTGTTGGCGATAAAACATCATTGGTTTTAGGACCAATGGTTGCCGCTTGCGGAGCGACTTTAGCTAAATTAAGTGGTCGTGGTTTAGGCCATACTGGTGGTACATTAGATAAATTAGAATCCATTCCTGGCTTTAATATCGCTATTAGTGGTGAACGTTTCACCAATCAAATCAATAGCATCGGTATTTGTATTGCTGGCCAAACCCAATCCTTAGTCCCTGCGGACAAAAAGATGTATGCCTTACGCGACGTTACAGGCACAGTGGAATCAATCCCATTAATTGCCGCCTCTGTTATGTCTAAGAAATTAGCCGCTGGAACAGACGCTATTCTTTTAGATGTCACTCTTGGTAATGGTGCCTTTATGAAAGATATCAATCAAGCCAGAACTTTAGCCAAATTAATGGTTAAAATCGGTAATGGCTTAAAGCGTGATACACGCGCTGTTTTGTCCAATATGGACGAGCCTTTAGGCATGGCGGTTGGTAACGCATTAGAGGTTAAAGAAGCAATCGCCGCTTTAAATGGTCAAGGTCCAGAAGATTTGATGGAACTTTGTTATACATCAGGTAGTATCATGCTTGAACAAGCTCACCTTTGCAGAAACCAAATGGAAGGTCGTTTAATGCTTGAGGCTTGCATTAAAGATGGTAGTGCCTTTAAAAAGTTCTTAGAAATGGTGAAGGCACAAGATGGTGATATCGAATATATCCTCCATCCAGAAAAGTTCCCATTAGCGAAAAACATTATTCCAATTTACGCTAAAGAAGAAGGCTATATTAAGAGCATCGACGCTCTAGAAATTGGTTTATCTTCTATGACTTTGGGTGGTGGTAGAGAAACTCTTGATGACGTCATTGATATGTCCGCAGGTATTATGCTTAATAAGAAAGTGGGCGATTATGTTAAAGAAGGCGAAGTGCTCTGCTATTTACATTCTAATAAGAATGTGACCCTTATTAATAGAGTATCAAAAGAAGTCTTTAACGCTTTCGTAATAACCAAAGAATTCGTTGAAAAACCAAAAGTGATTTTAGAAATTATTCAATAATATGAGAATTGTTTTAACCACTGTTTTAGAAGCTTCAGTAACGATTGAAGATAAAGTTGTCGGCCAAATTGGTCGCGGCTTTTGTTTGCTCGTTGGTTTTACTCACGAAGACAATAAAGAAATAGTCGATAAAATGGTGGATAAAATGCTTTCTTTAAGAGTGTTCATGGATGAAAAAGGCCTCACTAACTTATCAATTCATGATGTTAAAGGTGAGATTCTTTCTGCCTCACAGTTCACTTTATATGCTGACTTAACAGGTGGAAGAAGACCAAGCTTTATTAACGCTATGAAGCCAGATCAAGCCAAAGAATTGTATGCCTATTTTAACGAACAAGTGAGAGCTAAATATGGGGCTGTTGAAACCGGTGTTTTTGGTGCTGATATGAAAGTAAGTAGTGTAAATGATGGACCTTTTACCATCATCCTTGATAGCAAGGAGATTATTAAATAATGAAAGTCTTACTAGGTCTTTCTGGTGGTGTCGATAGTGCAGTATCTGCCTACCTCCTTTTAAAATCGGGACACGAAGTCACCGGTTGCTTTATGCGTAACTGGGATGCTCTTGCTAATGGCGATTATTTAGGCAATCCCACAATTAACAATGACCAATGCCCACAAGAAAAAGACTATGATGACGCACAAAAAGTCGCTGATAAGTTAGGTATCAAGTTATTAAGAATTGATTATATCAAAGAGTATTGGGATAACGTTTTTACTTACCTTATTAAAGAATATGAAGTTGGTAGAACGCCTAACCCGGATATTTTCTGCAATAAATACATTAAGTTTGGACCGTTTTTAAAGTACGCTAAAGAAAGCGGTTATGACGCTATTGCGATGGGTCATTACGCAAAGCGTATAGATAAAGATGGCAAGAGCTATTTACTGAAGAGTTTTGACAAGAACAAAGATCAAACTTATTTTTTGTCGCAAATCAGTCAAGAACAATTATCATCTTGTCTCTTCCCACTAGGGGATATTGATAAGAGTGAAGTGAGACGCATTGCTCATGAATTAGATTTAGAATCGGTGATGGATAAAAAAGATAGCACCGGTATTTGCTTTATCGGTGAAAGAAACTTCAAAGAATTCCTTAAGAATTATATCCCAGCGCAAACAGGCGATATCATTGATATCGAAACTAAACGTGTCTTAGGTAAGCACGAAGGCGCGATGTATTACACAATCGGTCAAAGAAAAGGGCTTGGCATTGGTGGAATCCATGGTGAGATCGCTAAAGGCTGGTTTGTCGTTTCAAAAGACATCAAGAAAAATATCGTCTATGTCGCTAGTGGCGATGAGAATAATTATTTATATTCCAAAGGCTGCACTGTTACTAACCTCAATTGGATTAGTGGTATTCCAGAAGTCGGCAAGCTTTTAAACGCTAAATTCAGATACCGTCAAGCCGATAATCCAATTGTTATTGAAAAAATTGATGGCGATGAATTAACCATCAAGTTTGTGGAACCTATCAAAGCGGTCACTCCAGGACAAGCTGCTGTTATATACGATGGCGATGTCTGTTTAGGTGGTGGACTAATCGATAAAATTATTAAATAAATATTAAGTCTAGTTTTTATCATGTATTTATGATAAATTACTATCGTTAAGCAAGAAGAATATCCAGTAATTGACCTTTTAGCGAGTGCCGGTTGGTGAAAAGGGCATAAGGGAGATGCTGGAAAGCCACTTCCCAAGATTCGGGTAATGCCGACGCAATAGTGACGTTTCACTAGTAAATAAGTGCTCTTCCGATATGAAGAGAATAAGGATGGTACCGCGGAAATATTTCGTTCCTTAAGAGGTACTTTTTATTTATTTTGGAGGTAGTTTTATGAAATACATGAAATCCAAAGACATTCGTAGAATGTGGTTAGACTTTTTCGAAAGCAAAGGCCATCACGTTGAACCAGGTTCTTCTTTAATCCCAAAGAATGACCCAACTTTACTATGGATCAACGCTGGTGTCGCCGCTTTAAAGAAATATTTTGATGGTAGTGAAATACCTCCAAGCAGAAGAATCACTAACGCGCAAAAGTGCATTAGAACTAACGACATTGAAAACGTCGGTGATGCGACACACTTAACATTTTTTGAAATGTTAGGTAATTTCTCCATCGGTGACTACTTTAGAAAAGAAGTCATCCCATGGGCTTGGGAAATGTTAACTAGTGAAAAATGGTTTAATATTCCAAAAGAAAGGTTATATATTACATATCATCCTGATGATTTAGAAACCAAAAAATGTTGGATGGACGCTGGTGTTCCTGAAGACCATTTAATCATCAAAGAAGATAACTTCTGGGAAATCGGCGAAGGTCCATGTGGTCCTGATACTGAAATCCATTTCGATAGAGGTGAAAAGTTTGATCCTGAAGGAATTGGATTAAAACTATTAATTGAAGATTTACCAAACTATCGATTTGTCGAAATTTGGAATATCGTTTTCTCGCAGTTTAATAGTGAACCAGGCAAGAAGAGAAGTGAATATAAAGAACTTCCAAGCAAAAACATCGATACCGGTGCGGGTTTAGAAAGACTTGTGACCGTTATCCAAGGTACAGACACCTGCTACGAGACAGATTTATTCTGGCCAATGATTGAAAAAACTGAACAAATCTGTGGTAAAAAATATGCCGATAATATGCGTGCCTTTAGAGTTATCGCTGATCACATTAGAACAATCACATTCGCTTTAGCGGATGGTGAATCTTTCTCTAACGAAGGTCGAGGCTACGTTTTACGTAGACTTCTTAGAAGAGCGGTTAGATACGGCAAGGTCTTAGGCATGGAAAAACCGTTCATATATGAACTAGTGGATGTTGTCTCAAACAATATGGAAGATTATTATCCATATTTACAAGATAAGAAAGAATACGTCGCTAAAATCGTCAAAGCGGAAGAAGAAAAATTCATTAAGACACTCACTAACGGTGAATCTTTGTTAATGAAATTAATTAAAGAAAATAAAGCCGTCTCAGGTAGTGACCTCTTTAAGCTATATGATACATTTGGTTTTCCAAAAGAACTCACTTTAGAAATTTGCGAAGAACAAGGCATCAAAGTGGATCTTGAAGAATTTGAAAAACTCATGAAAGAGCAAAAAGAAAGAGCGAGATCAGCGCGTGGCGATCAACAATCAATGAATAAGCAAGCTATTGATTTGATGAAGTGCACATTACCATCAAAATTCAACTATAAGAGTGAGCCTACCAAAGGTAAGGTTATCGCTTGCTTTAAAGATGGCGTTAAAGTTGACGTTATCGATGATGAAGGCGAAGTCATGCTTGATGAGACCAATTTCTACGCTGAAAGTGGTGGTCAAGTCGCCGATACCGGCTTATTAGAAAACGAAAATATGTCCGCTAAAGTGACTAATGTCATCAAAGCGCCAAATAAACAACACTTACATTCCATTAAAGTAATGTTTGGCGAAATTAAAGTAGGGGACAGCGTGACTGCTAAGATTGACGAAAATAGAAGAGCGTTAATTGCTAGAAATCATTCATCCGTCCACTTGCTTCAACAAGCCCTAACGGAAGTTTTAGGCGATCACATTGCCCAACACGGTAGTTATGTGACTGATGAATACTCCCACTTTGACTTCAATCACTTTAATAAGATGTCTCCTGAAGAAATCGCCGAAGTGGAAAGAAGAGTGAACAAATATATCTCTAACGCTATCAAAGAAGAAACGTTTGTCCTTCCAATCGAAGAAGCCAAAAAGATGGGTGCTAAAGCCTTATTTGATGATAAATATGGTGATACCGTAAGAGTGGTCACCTTTGGTGATGTATCTAAAGAATTCTGTGGTGGTACCCATGTTAATAACACATCCGACATTGGTTTATTCGTTATTGAATATGAAGAATCAATTGCTGCGGGTATTAGAAGAATTCAAGCTAGAACCTCATTTGGAGCGTATGAACTTCTAAAGAAGAGAGAAAATATCTTAAATCAATCTCGTGATTTATTAAGCATTGGTTCAATTAACGATGTCCCAAATAAAATCAAGAGTTTACAAAACGAAAAAGACGCTTTAAGGAAAGAAAATGAAGCTCTTAATCAAAAACTCGCCAATGCGGCAAGCGGCAATTTAAAGAATGAATTTGTCGATAAAAACGGACTCCGTATTCTCGTCAAATTCTTAAAAGACCAAAAGCGTGAGTCTTTATTGAAGATTATTGATAGTTTAAAAGTTAATAACGATAATTATCTCATCGCCCTAATCGGCGAAGAAAATGGTGGCTATCCAATCGTTGTTGCCGCTTCAAAAGCTGCTAACGATAAAGGTTATCTCGCAGGTAAACTCGTCAAAGATATCGCTAACCTTTTAGGTGGCTCTGGTGGTGGTCGTCCTGACCTCGCTAGTGGTGCTGGTAAGGATATTAGTAAATATAATGAAGTAGAAAAATTGTTCTAATGTTAGATAAATCATGAAAATTTATTTAACATTCATGTATAATACTGACGTATGGATTTAAACAGCACTTACATCGGAAGATTCTTTGTTAATAACTTTGCCTTGCTTCTGATTAGCATTGTCACATTGATCATCGCTATTCAGCATTTTAAACAACACCGTAGAATTAGTACCTATACGATTTTGACCATTACTAGTGCGCTTTTATTGGCCATTTGTAGCGATCTTGAGTTTTACGCTAAAGCGACTTATGTGACTGGCCAAGAAGGTTTATATTATCTTGCCAAGGCATGCGCTGTAATTTGTTATATTTTAAGACCAGCGTGTATATGCTTTATGATTTTGATGAGCGGTCATATCATTCCTAGAAAATACCTTTGGTTATTTTTTGTCCCGTTAATGATTAACGCTACCATCTTCTTATGTGCCTTTATTCCCGGCTCAGCGGAAATCATATTTGGCTTTTCTAAAGGTGATGAAGGTTTAGGCTTTGTGGGTGGATATCTCCGTTACTCTGTTCATATCATCTCGGCTTTATATCTTGCATATTTAGTCATTTCCGTCATTTTGAACTTAAAAAAGAAACACTTCAGTAGCAGCATTATGCTTTTTGTCTGCACAATCTTTGTCATCGCTTCTGTTGTTATTGAATCGTTCTTTAATGATAGTTCGACTATTCAAATTTTGAATACCGTTATTGTCGCATCAACGCTGGTTTATTACTTATATTTATTCATTCAAAGAACGGAAATAGATGGTTTAACTGGTTTATTTAACCGTGAGACTTTTTATCAAGATAAAAGAAAGATGGATACCAATATTACTGGCGTCATTCAATTTGATATGAATGGGCTTAAATACATCAATGATACTTTTGGCCATAGCGAAGGCGATAAAGCCTTAAAAACAATCGCGGATGTTATAAGTGATTCCATCAAAAACAATATGTATGCCTATCGTTTAGGGGGCGATGAATTCGTCGTCTTAATTAATCGTGGAGAAGATAAGGACCCGGAAGAAACCGTTATTATATTCAAAGAAAAACTAGCTAAAACTGGTTATCATTGCTCGATTGGTTATTCCACTCGTGGAAATCGAGAAATTTCTTTTAAAGATTTAATGAAAGAATCAGAAAAAGCGATGTATCAAGACAAAGAAGAGTTCTACAAGAACGCTGAATTTGAAAGAAGAAAAGCGGAATAAGATGACCAAAAAATATATTGGCTTAGATTTAGGAACCAAAACTTTAGGCGTTGCTTATAATGATGCTCTTGGCTTTGTCCATGGTTTAGAAACATTTAGGTTTGATAAAAATCAATATATTGTCGCTAGAAAACACGTCATTGAATTAAGTGAAAAGATGATGATCAATGACATTGTTATTGGTATGCCCCTCCACTTAAGTGGAGAACAAAGCGAAATGAGCCAAAACGTCCTCCGCTTTATCAAAGATTTAAAGAAAGAAAAACCATCTTTAAATATCGAGACAATGGATGAAAGATTATCAAGCGTTACCGCGAATAAAAGCATCTCCGAAAGGGGGATGAATCATCAGCAAAGAAAAGATAATGTCGATCGCATTGCCGCTTGCGTTATCTTGGATACATATTTACGCATGAAAGGATACTAATTATGGAAATCAAAAATGAACGCCAAATGGTTGTAACCGATAGTGAAGGTAAAGAGCACTTAATGCAAATCCTTTTCACATATGATAATGAAGAAAGAAACGCTTCATACGTTTTCTTTTATGACACCGAAGACAAAGAAGAAAATGTCATTGTCATGCGTTATACTGGCGAACTCGATAGTGGTGAACTTGAGCCAATCGAAGACGATGAAGAATACGACGAAGTCGAAGAAGTGTTCAACGCTTGGCAAGATGACCCAAAAATCCAAGAATTAAAGAATAATTAATAAATAATGGTATTTATAAATCGATATTGATATAATATCGCTTGCAGAAATGAGGTAATTAAAATGGCAGACAAACAAAAACTTACCAAAGCTGGTTATAAGAAATTACAAGAAGAATTAAAATATTTAGTCGATGAAGCAAGAGAAGAAGTTAAAAGACAATTAGCCGAAGCTCGTGCACAAGGCGACTTAAGTGAAAACGCTGACTACGACGCTGCGCGTGGCAAACAAGCCGAAGTCGAAGGCAGAATCAAAGAAATTGAAAACATCTTAGCGAACGCTGAAATTATCGAAGAAGGTAAAGCAAGCACTAAGAAAGTCGGTTTAGGCTCCACAGTCACCATCCGTTTCGTTGATAACGGTAAAGAAGTATCATACATGATTGTTGGTACAGTTGAATCCGATCCAGTCAATGGCAAGATTTCTAACTCCTGCCCACTTGGTGAAGCCCTTGTTGGCAAAACTGTTGGCGATATCATCGAAGTCAAAGCCATTAAGACCTACAAAGTAGAAATTGTCAAAATTGAAATAAAATAAAAAAATTTTCAAAAAATTGCAAAAATTTTGGACAAATTTGAAAAATCTCCCGATTAGTAAGTAGGGAGGTTTTTTTATATGTTTAAAATCTTAATCGGCGTTGTCATCGCCGCATTCGTGGTCATTATTGGCTTTCTTATCATCGATCCAGACCTAAGCCAAAGTGCCGCAAATCCAATTACCGAAGTGAGTGATAACACTAGCGGTAGTAAGTACACCATTGAAGGAGAGGTCAATAAAGCTGGCACGTATGTATTGAGCGATGCTATCACAATGGCGGATCTCATCGAAGCCGCCGGAGGAACAAATAATAACGCAGACGACTTGTGCTATTTTTCTAACGCTCCATTAAAAGCGGGTTCCACCTATTACATTGCTGGCAAATACGATGCTACAGACATTTGCTCAAAAGATGAAATTAGCAAAGTCAACATCAATGAAGATGATGCGAGCACTTTAATGAGCGTTAACGGTATTACGACTTCTATTGCCACTTCAATCGTTTCTTATCGCACAGAAAATGGTATTTTTGATACCATTGAAGAATTGATGGAAGTTTATGGCATTGGTAATGCCACCTATCACAAGATTCGTAATTACGTCATCTTGCATTCGTGATTATTTTATTCATCTTTCTTTCGTTTTGGCTTGGTCTAGCTTTATCTAGTGCATATATTGCACTTTCGATAACGGTGGTAGTCTTTCTCTTCTTTGTTTTTAAAAGGGTAAAGTTAAAACTATTCTTGATATGTAGTGCTTCTTTTCTATTAGGTTTTAGTTTTTCGTTCATTAAGTCCCCTTCCAATCCCCTTAAAAGCTCATATCTTGGTTTAGTTTATGCTTCTAAAGAAAACTATTTCCTTTTTAACAGCGGGGGAGAAAGACTATACGTCAATATTAGATCCCATCATTACGACATTGGTGATTTTTTAACGATTCAAGGCACAAAGGAAGACCTTTCGTTTACCACGCTTGAGTCTTCCTTTGACTTTGAAAGTTATCTCAATAAAAAAGGTGTTTTTAAGGCCATTAAAGTTCAAAGCGTTAAGATAAACTTTCATAATCCGATTAGAATCACAGAGCGGAGAAATAAGCTTCTTAATAACTTTAACGAAGAAGAAAAATCTCTTATTGGTTCAATGCTATTTTCCGATGGTGGAGATAGCGAATTAGTAACTAGTATTAGAGATTTACATTTAGCCAGATTCTTAGCGGCGAGCGGTATTTTTATCAGCGCGTTTCACGCTGGTTTTAAAAGATTATTATCTTTACATATGAAGGATAAATGGGCGGAGATTATATCCATTGGTATTTTATCTTTATATACGATATTCACTTTTCCGCGTTTCACCGTTATTAAGATTATGCTTTTCTTGATTATTAGATGGATCAATGAATATCCGCTTAAAAAGAAGTTTTCTTATCTAACTTTAATCTCTTCTTTTGGCATATTCTGTTTACTTTGCAATCATTATTTGGCTAGACAAGATAGTTTTATCTTAGGTTTTTTGATTCCAATTGTTAGTTTTTTATCACGCGATATCTTTAAAAAGCATAAGATTAAACGCTGGGCATTTAGATATTTAATTATCTATCTCTTTTTCATACCGTTTGAAATGGTTTATTACAATAAAATTGTAATTTTAGCGGTGCCTCTTCAAATCATTCTATCGCCTTTATTTATTCTTATCGCCTTTATTTCGTTACTCTGTTTTTACTATGTTCCTTTATATCCTGTTTTAAAATTTTTAATTAAGGGATTAGCGGGTATTACTAGTTTTATTAGTCCATTATCATTTGGGATAAATATGCCTGCTTTTAATCAGATGATAGCTTTTATTTATTTTGCTATTTATCTACTTTGGCTCATCTATTTATCAAAAGGATTTGTCCCTTTATATCGTTTCTTTTTAATAGTGGAACTATCTTTATTATGTGTTCACGCTATTCCAATAACTAATGCGATTACCAGTGAAGTTAACTTTGTAAATGTAGGTCAAGGAGATTGCACATTTGTTAGAAATAAGAATAAGACAGTTTTAATAGATACAGGTGGCTTAACTTATATGGACGTCGCTAACAATTCATTAGTGCCGTTCCTAAGAAAGAAAAGAATCTATAAAATTGATGCTATATTTATTACTCATTATGACTATGACCATTATGGTTCTCTTTCTTCTTTAATGAAGTCTTATAAAGTATCCGCGATATATGACTATAACAGTGTATTTCCTATTAAAGTGGGTAATTTAACTTTTAATAATCATAATTACTGTGCGAATAGTAGCGATGAAAACGATAAATCTTTAGTTATTAGTTTTACTAATTGTGGTAAGGATTTTCTCATTATGGGAGATGCTCCTAGTTATATTGAAAAAGAAATTATTAAGCGCGAAGAAAAAATCAAATGCGACATCTTAAAAGTGGGGCATCACGGATCAAATACCTCCACCTCTGAAGAATGGGTGAAATATCTATCACCAAAAGAGGCAATAATTTCATGCGGAAAGAACAATAAATTTGGCCATCCAAATAAAGAAGTAGTGGACGTTTTAAATAAATACAAAATCAAGATACATCGTACCGATTTAGAAGGGACGATTGTTTATAAAACAATGCTTGTTTAAGGAGTATCAATATGTCGAAAAAGAATAACGAAAGAATAAAAAGCACTATAATAATCAAAAACCGTAATTGGTGGCATATTAGAAAATACTATAGAAGCGGGCATGGCGCTTTAATTGTTGGCGAAAGCGGTCAGAAGAATGGCGATTATTATTTTCTAAACATCACGAAGAATCCACCTGTTGGATACTCATATTTCGAAACCGAAAAACCAATCAACCAAGGCAAACAAAAATCGCACATTCGTTTATACTTGCAAAAAGGAAAGAAAAAAACATTTAGTAGATGGACGATGAAATATGAACTATCTAATCAAGACCTTGATAAAATCGAAGAATTTTTAGAAAAAAAGAAAAAACGGCTTTAACCGCTTTTCTGGTCTAAATGCAAAGCACTTAATCAATGACCATCTTTATTAAACTTATTTTGGATAGCTTTGTCAATAAAAAAGTAATATCAATATTTAATCTAATTATTTTATAATAATTTCATGATTTATCTTATTTCAGGAAAGCAGAATATTCGCTTAAAAAGCCAGATGAAAAGTATTGTCAAGAAATCACTTGGCGAGATTGACGCTATTAACTTTGTAAAGCATGATGCTTCCTTTACTTTGGTACAAGAAATAGTGGACGAAGCTAACTATTTACCATTAGGATATGACCATAAAGCGGTCGTCGTGGACAATCCATATTTTCTTCTTAAAGAAAAAGGAAAAAATAAGATTGAAAGCGATCAGAATTATCAAGAATTGATTGATTATATCAATCATCCAGATGAAAGTTGCGACTTAATATTTTTAGTCAATACCTCTAGTAGTGATATTGATAAGAAAAGTGAAATATATCAAGCCATTGAATCAAATGGGCAGATCATCAACTTAACTGAACCAAAAGAAAACGAATGGCATCAAGTCGTGGCCCATTATTTTAAAGAGAAATGGCCTGATACAGTAATCGATAGTGACGCCGTTCAAGAATTAGCAAGACGCACCGAAGGCGATTATGCATCTTTATTTAATAATGGTTCTAAACTAGCCTTATATACCGATCACATTCGTTTTGATGATGTCGTTTTAATGGTGACTAGACCATTAGAAGAAAACGCTTTCCTTTTATTTAATTACTTAATAGATGAACGCAATATTGAAGCGGTATCGCTTTATCGCGATTTAAAAAGCAGCAACGTCGAACCAGTCACTTTAATTTCAATGATTGCTAATCAATTCCGTTTATTAGATCGAGTCGCTTATTTAGTAAAAAAGAAATATGATGTTGATGCGATTGCTCAAGAACTCGCCATCAATCCAATTAGAGCGAAGATTCTAAGAAAGAATAGTTTTGTTATTTCACAAAAAACCATCAATCAAACACTAGAAGATTTATATCAACTTGATTTAAATATTAAAAGCGGCCTTGTGGACCGCTTCTACAGTTTTGAACTATTCTTAATTAATTTCAAAAGAAATTAACTATCTGAGAGAATTGACTAAACGGGATAATTCGCCTTTTTGTCTAGCCGCAGTGTTTTTGTGTTGGACACCGTCGCTCACAGATTTATCGATTAAACGGAAGGCTGCGTTTAAAAGTTCTTCAGCTTTTGCTAAATCTTTCGCTTCAACCGCTAATTTGACTTTCTTAATGGAAGTACGGATAGCGCTTTTCGCGGAAGCATTTCTTTGACGAGCTTTTTCGTTTGTTTTATTACGTTTGATTTGTGATTTTATGTTAGCCATAAAGTTACCTCTTTCTAATGCCGAGTGTTATATTACCAAAATGTAGCAAATAATGCAATTATTTATTATTTTTCTTTCTTTAAGCGAGCGATTTCTTCGACGAAATCGTTAACGCAGGTGAGCACACCATACTTCTCTTCCGCGATTTCAATGTTGAAACTGCGATCGATTTCTTGCACTAATTCAACATAGTTCATGGAGTCACCGCCTAAGTCGTTAATCCAGTGATCTTCATCATCAATTTTGAATGCTGGTAAGACTAGTACTTTACTGAATAAGTTACGCACTTCTGGAAGGATGGTTTTAAGTGTTTCTTCAGAGAATTTTCTTGTCTTAGTGCTTGTCTTTTTCGCATTGATTAAGACAAATTTATTGGAACCGTTTTCGATTTCTTTCTTAATGACAAAGCGTTTAACTTTCATATTATTTGCCATTGGCAAACGATTCTTCGCTAAGTAAATTTGATCAATCTTAGTGTCATGAGGAAGTTTGATTTCTTTGACTGTCTTTTCTAAATCTTTCAGACCTTCTTCTGTGGCCTTATCATCAACTTCTAAAACGAGAACGACATCTTCATGTAAAGCTTTGTCTTTACTGACAACACCTAAGACGGATAAGTTGTTAACAAATGGTAAATCTTTGAAATAGATTTCAAGTTCATCTGGGAAGATGTTTTCGCCGTTCGCATTAATGATGACATCTTTCATACGACCTTTGATGAGATAGCCGTTTTCTTCTTGAGCGACGATATCACCAGTATGGAAATAGCCATTATCAAGTTTGGTTTCTTTTTCTTCACCAGCGATGATTTCTCTAATATGGATTGTAGGAGATTTGACTAATAGTTCATTTTCGTTATTGATCTTGTATTCAACATTATGTAGAGGATGACCAATACGACCGCATAATCTGACTTTCACATCGTTAGATAATTCAACGGATGTGACGCCGATTTCAGTCATGCCATATCCATTATATAAAGGATAGCCTAAACCATTGATTGTTCTAAGAGTATCGTTAGAAAGATAACCGCCACCAGAAATACAGAATTTAACTTTATCGCCAAGCAATAATTTTTTAACTTTACTAGCGACAATCGGATTAGCGGCAAGTCCCGCATCCTTAAATTCAATTTCTTTTAAGTTATATTTAATCAACTTATCTAATAAAGCTTGTTTATCTTCGCTTTGCAGAGCAAATTTACGTTTCACAGATAAGGCTAATGAATCCCAGAAGAGTGGAACGCTGTAAACATGGGTAATACCAACTTTTTGACAAATGGTTAATAAATCGCTTGGAGTGTTGCTCTTTGGGAAGACGAGTGTCTTACCATAGAATGTGTACCATAAGAAGACCGCGACAAAACCAAAGATATGATGGAATGGAATCATCGCTAAGATTTTGACTTTACCACACTTTTTATCGTACATGATATCAATGGATTCTTTACCCATATCTAAAGAACAGCAGATTTGATGAATGAAGTTTTCACCGTTAAAAACCATGAGCTTTGCGTCACCTGTAGTGCCACTAGAAGAGAAGATCACTTCGTTAGCCCATTTGTTACTAACTTCGCCTTTGATATCAGATTGTAGGATATTATCAAGTCTGACTTTATCAAAGCTATATTCATGATTATCATCGCTGACAATAGCAACAGCTTTGGCTTGTTTAGCCAGGTTTTCAACGTTTTCTCTTGGAAGTTTAGCGTCGATAAGAAGTGGGACAAAACCACTCATTAAGATAGCCCAGAAAACTTCACCCCACGCTGGGGAGTTAGCCATCTTTAAGATAACGCGAGAATTCTCTTCCGCTTTAATCTTGGTTTTTAAGTATGAAGCAAAACGTTTAACGTTTTGGTCCATTTTCTGATATTTGTAATGCTTGATTTTGCCATTAGCGTTATAAAATTCCGCATAAACGTTTTTGCGGTTTTTATTAACGATATAGCGATAAATCGCACTGAATTGGCGAGAAGTATTTAATAATTCGGTCGCACCCGCTAAAAAGAGTGTGACATTGTCATTGTTTCTTATCATATTATTCCTTAATTTATATAGTATAGAACTTTACGTCTATTCGATTTTTTTCAATAGTAATGATGGCGTAAGAACCATCGTATTCATCCCTAGCGTAACTAAGCGCCCCAGGATTTATCCATAATAGACCATCTTTTATTTCTTTTTTCCGAGTGTGCGTGTGCCCATGTATTACAATTTTTGCATTGTGTTCACTGATTACACTTTTAGAAATATATGGAGCGTGTTGGACATAGATATTCCCAACTGGTGTTGGAATAACTAAGAAATTTGGAAAATCGTAGTAGTGGTCACAGTTACCTCTAACCGAGATAAATGGTTTAATGGAAAACTCATCTTGCTCGCTATCGCCAGCGTGTAGATATAAATCCATATTTGGATATTTATTAGCTAGTTGATCTAACGAGGAATAATCACCATGCGAATCGCTGACTAGTAGAATTTTCATCGTTAACATACTAGCAAATGTTGCTCTAAAATCCTAGAAATAGGCCAAAATACCCTAAAAAAAGAGACAATCTTATTATCCTTTAAATGCTATCTTTCATTTTTAATAAAAATAAAACCAATCTTATTGAAAAAGAAATTAAAGTGCTTTAACATTTAGTTAAGTATAAAAGTTTGGTTTATATAATGAGTAAAACCTTTTTATACGTGTTTGTCTAATTAGATTAACATTCTATTTTAAGAAAGGAGAGAATCTATGAAACAAATGAAAGTCTTAGGTGTTCTTGCTGTGGCATTAACACTAGGATTAACAGCTTGTGGCGGTGGCACCAAAGAGTGTAAATCACACAAATGGGGCTCATGGGAAGTAGTCACAGCTGAAACTTGTACAGTTGATGGCGTTCAAAAGCACAAATGTACCGTTTGTGGTAAGGAAGAAACAAAGCCTATCAAAGCTGGTCACAAATGGGGTTCATGGGAAACTGCTGAGGAATCAACTTGTACAGAAAAAGGTTCCGAAAAACGTACATGTTCAAGATGTAACGCAGTCGAAACCAGAGAAAAGGATTTAGCGCCACATACCTACGCTAAAGACGCAGATGGTAATGATGTTGTCGTATGGACCACACCAGCCGATTGTACAACCGCGGGCGTTGGCGTAAAAACATGTACCGTTTGTGGTCATGAAGAACCAGTTAGCGCTGAAGCATTAGGTCACAGCTTCGTCAAAGACGCTGATGGCAATATTGTCTTTACATGGGCTGAAGGCAAGGCTCCAACTTGTACAAAAGCCGGCGAAGGTACAAAACATTGTGAACGTTGTAACCAAGATATTGCTGCTACTGCAGACGAAGCCAAGGCTTTAGGTCATGACCTTGAAGCTATCGGTGGCGAAACACCAGCTCCAGAAGGCGAAGCTACCGTTCGTGTTTGGAGATGCAAACGTTGTGGAGAAGAATATTTAGGTTTCAAAGCCAACGAAGTTACTGATGATTCTAAGAGTCACTTAGTCTTCTCACCTGAAACAGTTACTGGCGATGAAGAACAAGGTGCAAGATTCTGGGGTCGTCCAATTGGTAACGCCATTCCATTAAAAGCTGATGGTTCCTATGTCAATAACACAAACTATGCTTGCGTTTACTGCACAGAAGAAACAGGCGACTTCTTTGAATACAAATTCACATTGAATGCTGCACAAGCTGAAAAATTACAGAACTGCAGATTATACTGTGATGCCAAACCAGCCGCTTATTTAAACGGTCAAGATTTCTGGGCTTGTAGTCCAGATGCTGATGAATATACATCTGGCTTCTATATCGACGGCGCTGCTGATCACATTGCAAAGGACGATGAGGGTAACGATGTAATGGTTCAAGACCATGAAAGATCAGCCAAACAAGAAGATGGTACCTACGCTGAAGGTGTTGGTAAAGTCGACGCTGAAGGAAACCCAGTAATGGTCAAACAAGGTAAACGTATTGATGACTATAGATATATTCTTTATGTCGATGGCCAAGTCAAAGAGTTTGATTCCTCTATCAAAGCCCCTGTTACTGGTGGAAACGGTAATGAAAAGAGAGCCGAATACGTCATGCCATATACCTTCAATTTACACGAAGGCACAAATACAATCAGCTTACGTATGGCCGCTGGTTATAGATCTATGTTCTATAACTTCATCTTCAGACCATATGAAGCTCCAGAAGTTCCACCAGAACCAGAACACACACACTCTTGGGGTGAAGATACTCCAGTCGCAGCCAAAGAAGGCGAAGGCTATGTTGGTTACAAAGTTGCAAGTTGTACAGATGGCGACGCTGATAGAATCTCTGTCAGAGCCTTAGATGGCACATTCGCTGCTGGTTCATCCAATAAGTCAGGAACAAGAGAAGGTTATTTAAAACTCAACTCTAATGGCAATTCAATTTCC
>JAFSPN010000036.1 GCA_017442875.1 Bacilli bacterium | reverse complement strand
CATCTCTTTTGTCATATGCTTTTGTTTCATAAGTCCTCCTTTCTACGGAAGCATAGACATATAAAACATATCATTTGTAAGAGAAAATTCCGAAAAACGGACAATCAATTCTAAAAACGGAATTTAGTTTTTCAAGTCATATGAGTTAGTTTAGGCTAACTTTTTTCTTTACACACGAAATTATAAGTATATAATGATTGCAGTTAGTTAAGGCTAACTACTAAGGAGGGACTATTTATGCCAATTGCATTAGCACCAACAAACATTGATATGAGAGTGGTGAGAATACTTCTTGATGAAAAAACAAAGAAACATCTAGAAAGTCTTGGTATTTTAGTGAACTCCTCTATCAAGGTTATTTCTTCTGTTAACGGCGGAGTGGTTGTCGCTGTTAAAGAAGGAAGGCTAGCATTGGATCGCTCCGTTGCTAGCAAAATTCTAGTAGCGTAGAAGGGAAGGTATTTATGCTAAAAAGACTAGATGAATTTAAAATAGGCGAGACTGGCCTAATTAAGAAAGTGGAAGGTGAAGGTCGCCTTCGTAGAAGACTGTTTGATATGGGCGTGACTCCCGGGGCAACAGTCTATCTAAGAAAAAAAGCTCCATTAGGAGATCCTATGGAAGTCACAATTAGAGGCTATGAATTAACACTTCGTAAAAGTGAAGCGTGCTTAGTCTACTTAGAAGTTAAGGAGGACCAATAGTATGAAGCGTTTTGCTTTAGCGGGTAATCCTAACTGTGGTAAAACCACATTATTCAATAACTTAACAGGTAGTACCGCTCACGTCGGTAACTGGCCAGGTGTTACAGTCGAAAAGAAAGATGGTGTTTATAAGAAATTGAAAGAACACGTCGCAATTATCGACTTGCCTGGTATTTATTCTTTATCACCATATACAAGCGAGGAAGTTATTTCTCGTAACTATATTCTTGATGAAAAACCAGATTGCGTTATTAACATCGTTGATGCTACTAACTTAGAAAGAAACTTATATTTAACAACACAATTACTCGAAATTGATGTTCCTGTTGTTGTGGCGGTTAATATGATGGACGTTTTGGATAAAAACGGTGACACATTAGATGTCGACGAATTATCTAAAAAACTCGGAGTTCCAGTCGTTAAAGTTTCTGCTTTAAAAGAAAATAATCTCGATGACCTTATGAAAGTGGCTTATGAAGCAAGCTTAAATGAAAGAAAGGGTCATACTATTTTAGATGATAAGGATTTATTACATTTAATCGGTGACCTATCCATCGCTTTTAAAGGTAAAAAGGTCGACAATCCATTATTCCACGCTATCAAATTAGCGGAAGGTGATGAAATTGAAGTCAAAGATCACAAGGATTTAATGGAAATGGTATCTGAATTTAAAAAGACCATTAAAAACGATATCTTTGGTGATGATATTGAAGCGATTATCGCTGATAAGCGTTATAACTACATCGCCGATAACTTCTCTAGCGTTATCACTAGAAAAGAAGTAGTCGATGAAAAAGAAGTCAAATCTACAAAGAGTGACCGCATCGATAAAGTCTTAACACACAAAGTGTGGGGCTTATTAATCTTCGCGGTTATCTTGTTCTTTGTTTTCCATTTAACATTTGCTGAAGACTTATTCTTCTTACACGCCTTTGGTGTTGAATTCACTCCATGCTTTGAAGGTTCAATTTACGAAGGATTATTCTGGAGCGATGGTGGTATTGCTTCTCCTGGTGTCATGCTCTTCAATTTCTTTGATATGTCCTTTGGGGCCATCATTGAAGCGGTTGGAGGCGCTATGGAAGGCAATGTTCCAGTTTGGTTCCAAGGATTTATTTGTGATGGTGTCTTAGCTGGCTTATTTGCTATCTTAGGATTCTTACCACAAATCTTATTCCTATTCCTATTCTTCTCCATTATGGAAGATACCGGATACATGGCACGTGTCGCCTTTATTTTAGATAGAATCTTCCGTAAATTCGGTTTATCTGGTAGAGCATTTATCCCAATGATTATGGGCTTTGGCTGCTCTGTTCCAGCGATGATTAACACTCGTACTTTAGCGGATGAAAAAGAAAAGACCGCAACCATCAGAGTTATCCCATTCTTCTCTTGCGGTGCTAAGTTACCAATCTTAGTGGCTATTGCCGGCGGTATTGTTGAATACTTTGGCTTTGGTAACGCTGATGTTATCACTTATTCGATGTACGTGGTCGGTATTATTGCCGCTATCACATGTTTAATCCTCATGAGAAAGACCACAATGAGAGGCGATGTTGCGCCATTTATTATGGAACTTCCTGCCTATCACTGGCCACAATTCAAATCATTAATGATTCACTTATGGGATAAGGCCAAACACTTCGTTAAGAAAGCCTTTACCATTATCTTAGCGAGCACCGTTGTTATTTGGTTCTTATCTAACTTTGGTTGGAACTGGGCTTATCTTGGTACATTCGAAGGATCAATCCTTGAAGGTCTTGGCTCATTAATTCAACCGATCTTTACTCCTTTAGGATTTGGTTCTCAATTATCAGCCTTTGGCTTTGTGTTTGCGGTCGCCGCGATAACAGGCTTAATCGCTAAAGAAAACGTCATTGCCACATTCATTGCTTTAGGCGCCATTATTATGGCTTCTTCTCCAGAAATCGTTGAAGCAATTGAAGCGGATGAAGATGGTATTGAAGCATCCATCGCTATGATTAGCGCAACTGGCATTACATGGCAAGGTTGTATCTCCTTTATTGCTTTTAATATGTTAACAATTCCTTGTTTTGCCGCTTGTGCTACTGCTAGAGCAGAATTGCCAAAAGGTCAATTTAAATGGACCATCTTATTCTGGCTAGTTGCCTCTTATGTCGGTAGTGCATTTATCTATTGTTTCTTAAGCATGTTCTCAAAAGAAACATTAGCGTGGGCTATTCCAGTTACAGCTGGTTTAATCGTTTTAGCGGTCGCCGCTGGCTTTGGAATTCATTTCTACAATAAAAGACAAGACGCCAAAAAATTAGGAGCTTAATATGTCCGAAACAGCAGTATCCATTTTGTTAGCCATCATTTGTATACTGTTTTCGTTGTCGCTCATTGGATTTTTAGTTGGTAGGTTCGTGTATCGTAGGATGCACGGCCTTCCAACAGGCGACTGTGAATCTTGTCATATCAACACTAAAAAATTGCTCAAGCAATATCGTAAAAATAAACAATTATGAATAAATATGTTTTAGGCATTGACGGTATGGGTTGTGGTGCTTGTGAAGCGCATGTTAAAGACATTATTAGAAAGAATTTTTCTTATAAGGCAATCAAAGCTTCACATATCAAAAATCAATTAATTGTATTCACCGAATCGAATTTAGGTGAAAATGATTTTAGAATGGTTTTAGATCCAACCGGCTATCGCGTAACTTCTTTTGAAAGATTACCCGCTATCCACAAATGGTATGGATGGAGGTAGTTTATGCCTGATTTTGTTTACCCACTTATTGGTATTCCTTTAATCTTTGCCTGTACAACATTAGGGGCCTTATTTGTTTTTTTCATCAGGAAAAAAGAAATATCGCCAAGATTAAACAAAATATTTATTGGTTTTGCAGCTGGAGTAATGTTTTCGGCTTCGTTTTTTTCACTTATCAAACCAGCTTTAGAAACTAACGTAAACTATATGTCGTCCTGGCTAATTGTGGTTATTTCCATTGTTTTAGGCGCGGGTTTCTTATGGCTTATCGACAAGATTGTTCCTCACTTCCACGCAAGCGAAAATAAAGACGAAGGTCTCGAAGCAAAAAGAATGTCAAAGACTTCCAAAATGTTTTTGGCGGTCACAATCCACAACGTTCCAGAAGGTCTATCTGTTGGCATTGCTTTTGGTGTTGCTTTGTCTCAACCTGATAATCACGCTTTGTTGATAGGAGCGTTGTTACTGGCTATTGGTATTGGTATTCAAAATATTCCAGAAGGCGCAGTAGTGTCACTTCCAGTCAAAGCGGAAACAGGCTCTTCAGGTAAAGCATTTGTCTTTGGTATGCTATCTGGCATTGTTGAACCAATTGCCGCAGTTTTGGGCCTATTCCTTGCTATGCAAATTCAAGGAATTATGCCTTGGGCTTTAGCGTTTGCCGCAGGCTGTATGATTTATGTCGTCGCCGAAGAAATGATTCCTGAAATGACTAGTGAAGGCCATGATCACTTTGGTGTTTGGTCATTTATAGCGGGCTTTGTAATTATGCTCGCTCTCGACTGTATCCAATTTGCTTAATACCTTAATAGTTTAGTTGAACTTGTGCGTTTCACACACGAGTTCGTTTTCCTTAATAATGAAGGTTTCGATTTGAACTTGTTTAAAGATGGACAAGTTCCTTACTTTTGAACTACCGAGAATTTCTCGGCACTTGAACAATTGAGTTTTTAATGTAATAAGAAGACACATAAACTATTTGGTTTATCTTATTATGTAAATTGCGTTTTCCGCAAATTGCTTTTTTCAGCCTTTTGATTCAATTTAATCTATACCTATTGATTATTTCCATATAGCTAAAAGATCACCATTTTTTTATCTGTTTTCTTCAAAAATTGACCACTAAAAATGACTTTTTTGCACTTTTTTGGTCAAAAAAATTTACCCGAAAAATCAATGCACGTATCCGCTATTTTTGAGGTGCGTTTCTTTATATATTTAAATTTATTTAATAATTAGTTGACAGCGTATGCACACTCACGTATGATATTAAACGTTGACGGCTCGCGTTGACGTGCGAGGTTGCTGATACACCCACAGGCGTTGTCATGAAGGTGTATTCAGGTAATTCGTACCGAGGGAGTTAAAGTCAAAGCCTGATAGTGATAGGAGGAAAAACAATTCATGGCAAAAGCAACAAAGATTAGGGTTCGCTTAAAAGCTTATGATCATGTCAACTTAGACTTAAGTGCTGAGAAGATCATTGCCGCAGCGAAGAACACCGGCGCCACAGTTGTCGGTCCAATTCCGCTCCCAACGGAAAAACAAGTGTTCACCATTCTTAGAGCGGTTCACAAATATAAAGATTCCCGTGAACAATTCGAAATCAGAACACACAAAAGAATCATCGATATTAAAAACTACCGTAAAGAAACTCTTGATTCCTTAAAGAATTTAGATCTCCCAGCCGGTGTCGATATCGAAATCAAACTATAGGAGGTAAATGTTCATGAAAGCTATCGTTGGTAGAAAAATGGGCATGACCGAAGTCTTCACTGAAGATGGCCAAATCTATGCCGTTACAGTGGTTGAGGTCTTACCTAATGTAGTTACACAAGTCAAAACCGTTGAAAAAGATGGTTACGACGCTATCCAAGTTGGCTATGAAGAATTAAAAGAATCTAGAGCCAACAAATGTGAGAAAGGTATTGCTAAGAAAGCCAATACAGTCCCACACCAAGTCCTTAAAGAATTAAAGGGCGATGAAATGAAGAATTACCAAGTCGGCCAAGAAATCAAAGCTGACATCTTCAAAGCTGGTGACATCGTTGACGTCATCGGTACAAGCAAAGGTCATGGTTATTCCGGTGTTATCAAACGTTGGAATCAACATATTGGTCCTAAAGGTCATGGTTCAGGTTACCACAGAGGTCAAGGTACCTTCGCAAACAATGGTCGTTATAACCACGGCGTTATGCCAGGCAAACATATGTCCGGCCATTACGGTAACGAATCTGCAACAGTGCTCAACCAATTAGTCGTCGCTGTTGACGCAGAAAAGAACTACATCTTAGTGAGAGGTGGTCTCCCAGGCCCACGTAAATCCATCGTTGTCTTACGTAGCGCTATTAAGGAAGTCAAACATCCTGAACAAGTGAAACCACTTATCGATCGCACTCCAGTAGTGGAAGCCGCTCCAGTTGAAGAGGCCCCAGTCGTGGAAGAAGCTCCAGTTGTTGAAGCTCCAGCCGCCGAAGAGCCAAAAGTCGAAGAAGCCGCTCCAGCCACTGAAGCAGCTGAATAAGAACGGAAAGGAGAACAGTTAGTATGGCAGAAAAGAAATCCGTCAGCGTTAAAGTCTATAACATGGCTGGCGAAGAAATCTCCAAGATGAACCTCGATGCTGAAGTCTTCGGTATTGAACCACATCAACAAGCATTGTTCGACGCCGTTCAAGTAGAACAAGCCAACCAAAGACAAGCGACTGCAAAAACAAAAGTCAGACACGAAGTTAGTGGTGGTGGTAAAAAGCCATGGCGTCAAAAAGGTACAGGCCGTGCCCGTTCAGGTAGCTCCCGCTCCCCAGTCTGGGTTGGCGGTGGCACAGTGTTCGGCCCAATCGGAAATCAAAACTACAAGATTTCCCAAAACAAAAAAGAACATAAACTTGCGCTTAAGTCCGCGTTAAGTTTAAAAACAAAAGATGGACTTCTCGTGATCGATGAAATCAAATTCGATGAAAAGAAAACCAAAAACTTCGTCAGTTTCTTAGACGCTCTCAAAGTTGGTGGCAAAGCCTTAGTCGTCGTTGATGAAATCACAGAAAACATCTTCGCTAGCGCACGCAACGTTGGTTATGCCAAAGTCGTGACATGCGATAACGTCAGTGTTGTTGACTTATTAAACGTTGATAACCTCGTCATTAGCAAAGCTAGCGTCAAAGCAATTGAGGAGGCATTGAAGTAATATGGCAAAGAAAAAAGCTGAAAACGCAAATCGCTTCCCAAAAGCGACAGAAAAAGACTTCACCGTTATCGTTAAACCATTAATCACCGAAAAGACAATGGCCTTAATGCAAAACGAAAACAAAGTGACAGTCAAAGTGCTCGACAGCGCTAACAAGACCGAAATCAAATTAGCGTTTGAAAGAATCTTCCAAGTCAAAGTTACTGACGTCAAGGTTCTCAATCAAAGAGCCAAAGAAACAACCAGAGGCACACGCTACCAAGGCAGAATCTCTGGATATAAGAAAGCGGTTGTGACCGTCGCAGAAGGCGAAGCAATCGACTTATTCAAAGAATAAGGCAGTTCACTTATTCAAATTATAGGAGGACAAAGTAATGTCAATTAGAACTTACAAACCTACGTCTCCAAGTCGTAGAGCAATGACAAATTCGACATTCGGTGAAATCACTACATCCACTCCTGAGAAAAGCTTATTAGTCAGTTTATCCAAATCTGGCGGTAGAAATAACCAAGGTAAAATTACCTGCCGTCACATTGGTGGAGGTCATAAACGTAAATATCGTATTATCGACTTCAAACGTAATAAAGATGGCATCCCAGCAGTAGTGAAAACAATCGAATACGATCCAAACAGAAACGCAAGAATCTGCTTACTAAGCTACGCTGATGGCGAGAAGAGATACATTCTCGCACCAAAGGATATCCAAGTTGGTCAAAAACTTATTAGCAATGAACAAACCGATATCATCGTTGGTAATGCCTGCTTACTTAAAAACATTCCAGAAGGTACATTAGTTCACAACATCGAATTAGTTCCTGGTAAAGGTGGCCAATTATGTAGAGCCGCTGGTGCGTACGCCCAAGTGTTAGGTGCTGAAGGTAAATATGTTACTCTCAGATTAACATCTGGTGAAGTTCGTAAAATCTTAGGAACATGCCGTGCGACAATCGGCCAAGTCGGTAACGACGATTGGAACCTTGTCAATCTCGGCAAAGCCGGTAAAACAAGATGGGCCGGCACAAGACCTACTGTCCGTGGTAGTGTCATGAACCCAAACGATCACCCACATGGTGGTGGTGAAGGTAAGTGTCCTGTCGGTCGTGATGCACCAAGAACCCCATGGGGCAAACGTGCATTAGGCGTCAAGACAAGAAAAATCAAAAAAGCGTCAAGCAAGTTAATTATCCGTAGACGCAACGGAAGATAATCGCGAAAGGAGATAGATTTATGGCAAGAAGTTTGAAAAAAGGCGCATTCGTCGATGAATCCTTAATGAAAAAAGTCGAAGCATTAAACGCCAACAATAAAAAAGAAGTCATTAAGACTTGGTCACGCCGTTCTACCATCTACCCATCATTCGTGGGCCACACATTCGCGGTTTATAACGGTAGAGAGCACATCTCTGTGTACGTCACAGAAGATATGGTCGGCCACAAATTAGGTGAATTCTCCCCAACAAGAAAATTCACTGGTCACACTGGTCACACCGCTGAAGATAAAGCGGCTAATGCCGGTAAGTAATAGGAGGATCTGATACATGCCAAGAACTAAAAAAGCTACTGAACAAGTAGAAGAAAAAGTCGAAGCTCCTGTTGAAGAAGCTCCTAAAGCAAAGAAAGCTGCTAAGAAAGAAGCAGCTCCAAAGAAAGCCAAAGAAGAAAAGAAAGCAGAAGCTCCTAAAAAGCCAATGCCAACTGAAGCTAGAGCCATCGCGAAGAACGTTCGCGTTACTCCACGTAAGGTTCGCTTAGTTATCGATCTCGTCAGAGGCTTACCAGTTAAACAAGCGTTAGGCATTCTCGCTAATGTTAATAAAGCCGCTAGCGTCCCAGTGAGCAAACTCATTAAGTCCGCTGCTGCTAACGCCACCAATAACTTCGGTATGGATGAAGATGCCTTATACATCGCTGAAATCTATGCCACTGATGGCTTAAGAATGAAGAGATATTTGCCAAGAGCCAAAGGCTCAGCCTCAGGCTTAGTCAAACGCGCCAGCCACATCACTTGTGTGGTTAAGATGAGATAGGAGGAAGACAGTAATGGGTCAAAAAGTTAATCCAGTAGGCTTACGTATTGGCGTCAACAAGAATTGGAATTCTCGTTGGTATGCTAACGATCAAGAATATCATGTGTTCCTCAATGAAGATGTTAAAGTCCGTAATTTCTTGGAAAAGAAGTTAAAAGAAGCTTTATTATCTCATGTCGAAATCGAAAGAATTAAAACCGATAAAGGTTACAATGTCATCGTCATGGTCTTTGTCGCCCGTCCAGGTGTCGTCATTGGTCAAGATGGCAAAAATATTAATGAATTAAAAGATGAATTAGCGAAACTCTTAAAAGGCGCTGAAGTTAGAATCGACGTCGTGGAAGTTAAAAATCCTGACTTAGACGCTAATATCGTTGCTCAAGAAATCGCTAAACAACTCGAAGAAAGAGCGAGTTTCAGAACCGCGCAAAAGAAAGCCATCCAACGCGTTCGTAAAGCTGGCGCAAAAGGTATCAAAACCTCTGTCAGTGGCCGTTTAGGTGGTGCCGATATCGCCCGTGCTGAAGGCTATCGTGAAGGTGTCATTCCATTACATACCTTAAGAAGTGATATTGACTATGCGTGTGTCCACGCTGCCACACAATATGGTCGCTTAGGCGTTAAGGTGTGGATCTGCCGTGGCGAAATTCGTCCTGAACTCCAAAAGAAACAAAATAACGAGAAAGGAGAATAGTCATGTTACAACCAAAACGTGTTAAATACCGTAGACCACATATCATCAAATATGAAGGTCATTGCAAAAGCGCTCCAAAAGTAGCGTTCGGCGAATTTGGTTTACAAGCTCTCGAAGGCACATGGGTGACCACTCGTCAAATCGAAGCCGCTCGTATCGTCCTTGCTCGTTATACCAAAAGAGGTGGCCAGATCTG
Source organism: Bacilli bacterium (assembly GCA_017442875.1). Classification (GTDB taxonomy): domain Bacteria; phylum Bacillota_I; class Bacilli_A; order RFN20; family CAG-826; genus RUG14515. The sequence goes on along the minus strand of JAFSPN010000036.1, from coordinate 41,255 downwards.
GATCAGAATCTTCCCGCACTTAGCCAAAACAAAGAAACCTGCCGAAGTCCGTATGGGTTCTGGTAAAGGTAGTCCAGAAGATTGGGTAGCAGTCGTGCGTAAAGGCTGTGTCATGTTCGAAATCGCGGGTGTCGCGGAAGAAGACATGAGAGAAGCTCTCCGCTTAGCGGCATACAAACTCCCAATCAAATGTAAAGTTATTAAGAAAGGTGAGTAATAGTTATGAAAATTAATGAAGTTCGTGAACTTTCTACGAGTGAATTAAAAGAAAAATTATACTCACTCAAAGAACAACTCTTCGAGCTCCGCAGAAAGAAAGCTGTCGGTGCCCTTGAAAGAGGTGAAGATGTCATCACCGTTAGAAAAGACATCGCTCGTTGCAATCTCGTTCTCAGAGAACGTGAATTAGCCGAAAACAAATAGGAGGACGGTTAAATGGAAAGAAAAACATTAACAAGACGTGCCATTCAAGGTGTCGTCGTTTCTGATAAGAACGCCAAGACAATCGTCGTCTTAGTTGAAACACACAAAAGACATAGTAAATACGGAAAACGTGTTAAATACGGTAAGAAATACTATGCCCACGATGAGAATAACGAAGCTAAAGTTGGCGATACCGTTACCATCATGGAAACCCGTAAATTAAGTGCTACAAAGAGATTCAGACTCGTCTCTATCGACAAGAAAGCTGAACTCTCTGTTAAAGAAGCTGAAGCTGAATTAAAAGAAGAAATTATCGAAGCCGAAGCCGCTGCTGAAGCCGCTAAGCCAGATGAAGCTCCTGTTGAAGAAGAAGCTAAAGCCGAAGAACCAAAAGAAGAAAAGGAGGCCGAATAGTTTATGATCCAAAAGGAAACAAACCTCGTTGTCGCTGATAACTCCGGTGCGAAATCTGTTCGTGCTTTCACTCTCTATGGTGGTTCATACCGTAAAAGTAGTGGTGTTGGTGACATCGTCTTATGCGCTGTCAAAGACGCCATCCCAAACGGTAAAGTGAAAAAAGGCGATGTCGTCAGATGCGTCATCGTTAGAACCAAAAAGGCCATTGGCAGAAGAGATGGTTCAACCATCGCCTTCGATGACAATGCTGTCGTTATTATTAATGATGATAACGCGCCTATAGGTACACGTGTCTTTGGTCCTGTGGCCAGAGAACTTCGTGAAAAGGGTATCGATGGATTCATGAAAATTGTCTCCCTCGCCCCAGAAGTTTTATAAGGAGGAACACGATATGAATCTAGTTAAAGGTGATAAAGTTATCGTGATCGCTGGTCGCGATAAAGGAAAAACTGGCACAATTCAAAAAGTGATTCCTGAACAAAATAAAGTGGTCGTAGAAAACGTCAATCTTCGTAAGAAGACCAATAAACCAAGCCAAAAGAATCCTGATGGCGGTATCGTTGAAATCTACGCTCCAATCGATGCTTCTAACGTTATGTTAGTTGACCCAAAGACCAAAAAGCCAACACGTATTGGCCATAAAGAAGTCAAGGGTAAAAAAGTCCGCTATGCCAAAAAGAGCGGCACAGTGCTATAAGGAGGTAAGCTAAAATGGCAGAAGAATTAAAAGAAAAGAAAGCTCCAGCTAAAAAAGCTGCTCCTAAGAAAGAAGCACCAGTAGCCGAAGTCGAAGCTAAAGAAGAAGCTCCAAAAGCTAAAAAGGCCAAAGCGGGCAATAAGAAAGCCGCTATCGTGAGTCGTGTACAAGTTAAATACGAAAACGAAGTGCGCAAAGCTTTAATGGAAAAATACAACTATTCTTCCACAATGCAAATTCCTGCGTTAAGCAAAATCGTCATCAACATCGGTGTCGGTGATGCCACACAAGATAGCAAAAAGTTAGAAGAAGCAGTTAGTGAATTAACATTAATCTCTGGCCAAAAACCAATTATTACCAAAGCGAAGAAGAGCATCGCGACCTTCAAATTAAGAGAAGGTCAAGAAATCGGTTGTAAAGTCGATTTACGCGGTCTTAGAATGTATGACTTCTTTGATAAGTTAGTCAGCATCGCTCTCCCACGTGTCCGTGACTTCCGTGGCGTTAGCAAAAACGCTTTCGATGGTCGTGGTAACTACACACTTGGTATTAAAGAACAATTAATCTTCCCAGAAATCGATTACGATAAAGTGGCGAAGGTGCGTGGTATGGATATCGTTATCGTTACCACAGCGAAAAATGATGCGGAAGCGTATACCTTATTAGAATTATTAGGTATGCCATTCCACAGATAGAAAGGAGTTCACAGTATTTATGGCAAAAACAAGTCAAAAAGTGAGACAATCCCGTCCACAAAAATACAAAGTTCGTGAATACACACGTTGCGAACGCTGTGGACGTCCACATTCTGTCTATAGCAAATTCCATTTATGCCGTATCTGTTTAAGAGAATTAGCCTATAAAGGTGAAATTCCAGGCATGAAGAAATCATCTTGGTAAAAATAAGGAGGATATCGATTATTTATGATGACTGATCCAGTTGCGGATATGCTTACCCGCATTAGAAACGCTAACGCGTTAAAATATGAATCCGTAAAGATGCCTTCTAGCAAGATGAAAGTTGAAATTGCTAAGATTCTCAAAGAAGAAGGCTTCATTGAAGACTATAAAGTCTCCGGTAAAGTGAAAAAAGAATTAGCTATTACCTTAAAGTACTACAATGGTGAAAGAGTTATTTCCGGCTTAAAGAAAATCTCTAAACCAGGTCTCAGAGTCAACGTTGGCTTTGAAAAATTACCAAAAGTTCTTAAAGGTTTAGGTATCGCAATTATTTCCACCTCCCAAGGTGTTATGACTGACGCAAAAGCCAGAACACTTGGTATCGGTGGTGAAGTAATTTGCTACGTCTGGTAATAGGAGGGTTATTGTATGTCACGTATTGGTAACAAACACATTGATCTCCCAGCCGGAGTAACAGTTACAGAAGACAATGGCTATGCCGTTGTCAAAGGCCCAAAAGGCGAATTAAGAGTTAAACTCAATAAAGGCATCACCATGAACGTTGAAGGCACAGTTGTGACATTCAAACGTGAAAGTGAAGTCAAACAAATCAAACAAAACCATGGTACAACCCGCGCTAATGTTCATAACGCAGTCGTCGGTGTCTCTGAAGGCTACAAGAGAACATTAGAAATGAAAGGTATTGGTTACAAAGCCCAAATGAAAGGTCAAGCCGTTGAAATCTGGGCCGGTTACAGCCATACCGTGGTCATTCAACCAGAAGAAGGCGTGAAGATTTCCTTACCAAACGCTACTGATATTGATGTTGAAGGTATCGACAAACAAAAAGTCGGCCAAACCGCTGCATTAATCAGAGGCGTTCGCCCACCAGAACCATACCTTGGTAAAGGTATTCGTTATAAAGGCGAAGTGGTCATCACTAAAGAAGGTAAGCGCGCTGGCGCTGGTAAGTAAGAAAGGAGATATGAGTTATGACAAGCAAACCAAGCAAAAATGTTTCTCGTTTAAGAAGACATGCTCGTGTGAGAAGAAAAGTTTCTGGTACAGCCGAAACACCAAGACTCTGTCTCTATCGTTCTAACAAAAATATCCAAGCGCAAATTATCGACGATGTGAAAGGTGTCACCTTAGTGGCTTCCTCCTCAATGGCTTTAAAACTTGAGAATGGTAGCAACATTGATGCCGCCGCTGCCGTCGGTAAAGATATCGCTGAAAAAGCTTTAGCCAAGAAGATCAAAAACGTCGTCTTCGATAGAAGTGGTTATATCTACCACGGTCGCGTTAAAGCTTTAGCCGAAGCCGCTCGTGAAGCTGGCTTAGTGTTCTAATGGAGGGTCTAATAATGGAAGAAGAAAAGAAAGTTGAAACACCAGTTGAAGAAACTGCTCAACAAGCTGCCCCTGTTGCCGCTCCACAAGAACAAAATAAAGAAGGTCGTCCAGAAAGACGTGAACGTCGTAATGACAGACGTGGTGACCGTAAAGGTGCGCCACGTGATAGACGTGATCGTAGAGACGAACCAAAAGAATTTGAAGAACGTGTTGTTTTCATCAACAGAGTTAGCAAAACCGTTAAAGGTGGCCGTCGTATGAAATTCACCGCCCTCGTGGTTATTGGTGATCATAAAGGCAGATACGGCTTCGCCGTTGGTAAAGCCGCTGAAGTCCCAGATGCCATTAAGAAAGCTTCTGAAGCTGCTAAGAAGAACCTCTATAAGATTCACTTAGTTAAAGGCCAAACCATTTCTCACGAAATCGTTGGCAAATATGGTGCCTGTAACGTTTACTTAAAACCAGCCCCAGAAGGTACTGGAATTATCGCTGGTGGTCCAGTGAGAGCGGTTCTCGAACTCGCTGGCGTGCAAAACGTCTGTAGTAAAGTCTATGGTTCCCGTGCTCCAATCAATATCATTAGAGCCACCAACCAAGGCTTAAACAACCTCAAGAGCTACAAAGTCATGAAAGAACTTCGTGGCAAAGCTGAATAATTAAAACATTATTCCTTAATATAAATAGAAATAGGAGGTGCACATATGAAATTGCATGAACTTCAAAGCACAGATGGATCCCGTTTCGAACACTACCGCAAAGGTCGTGGTTTAGGTTCAGGTAACGGCAAAACCGCTGGCAAAGGCCATAAAGGTCAAAATGCTCGTAGCGGTGGTGGCGTTGCGCTCGGTTTCGAAGGTGGTCAATTACCACTTTGGAGAGCCTTACCAAAACGTGGTTTCAAAAACGTCAATCATGTCAATTATGCAACCATTAACGTTTCCGCTTTAAATAGATTTGAAGATGGAACAGTGGTAACTCCAGCATTACTTAAAGAAGTCGGTTTATTAAAAAATGAATATGATGGATTAAAAGTCTTAGGTGGCGGTGAATTAAATAAGAAATTAACCGTCCAAGCCAAAGCCTTCTCTAAATCCGCGGAAGCCGCTATCACGAATGCTGGTGGCAAAATTGAGGTGATGTAGTATGAAAAAACTAATTAACATCCTCAAGAACAAAGAGATCATGGGACGTATCGTCTTTACGATCATGATCCTCTTCATCTTCCGTTTAGGTGCGCAGGTGACAGTTCCTGGTGTAACTATTCCAGAAGGCAGTGATTTAAATACCTACTTATCTGGTAATAACCCGTTATCCCTCATGAACTTACTCGGTGGTGGTACCTTGCAAAGTTTCTCAATCTTTGCCCTTGGTGTCTCCCCGTACATCACCGCCCAAATTATCGTGCAATTATTGTCCACTGACGTCTTACCTGCTTTATCAGAATTAAAACGTCAAGGTCAATACGGTCGTAAGAAAATGGAAATGGCAACACGTTACTTAACACTTATGTTAGGTGGTGTGCAAGCGTATGGCATTATCAAAACCATGCAAGCCAGTAACTACATTAACTTCGAAACCGCACAATATGAATGGATGACTTACGTCTATATCGTTATCGTCTTACTCGCCGGCACCATGCTCGTCATGTGGCTCGGTGACCAAATCTCTGTTAAGGGTATTGGTAACGGTATTTCCATGATCATCTTCGCTGGTATTGTTAGCTCATTACCAAGTCAGATGGTCAATGCCTGGCAAATGTGGTGTAGTCCATATATCTTCGCTAGAGGCGAAGGTGAAGCAATCGCTGGTATATTCAAGTTCTTACTCTATGTATTTGCTTACTTACTAATTATTGCCTTCGTCACCTTCATCGAATTATCGAAGAGAAAAATCCCAGTGCAACATAGTGGTAAGGGTGGCGGCCAAACTCAAAGTATGGCCAGAGCCTCCTTCTTACCAATCAAGATTAACTCCGCTGGTGTTATCCCTGTCATCTTCGCGAGCTCCATCTTAATGGCACCAAGTGTCATTATGGCGTTCGTCGATAGTGAAAACGGCATGAATGCACCATGGCTTAAGATCTTCTCCACATCCGAATTATTCGATATGGGTGGATGGAAAATGCCATGGGGTCTAATCATCTACATTGTCTTAACAGTAGCGTTCTGTTTCTTCTATGCGAACTTGCAAATCAATCCGCAACAACTCGCAGAAAACTTCCAAAAGAACGGTTCCTATATTCCAGGTATCCGTCCAGGTAATGAAACCGAACGTTATGTGAGAAAGGTCTTAAACCGCGTTACCGTTATCGGTGCAGCGGCCTTAGCCTTCATCGCCGCTTTACCACCAGTATTAACTATGACTGGCGTGTTCGGTGGCAACCAATCCTTAGCCTTAGGTGGCACCGGTCTCATCATCGTTGTTGGTGTGGCCCTTGAAATCAACTCACAAATCGATGGCTTACTCGCTGGTAAATCCTTCGAAGAAGTCGTCGCCTCAGGAGGACAAGGCTAATGAAAAGAAACATCATTCTCATGGGCCCTCCAGGGGCAGGCAAAGGCACCTTAGCCAAGCAGTTAATTAGCTTAGGTCTCGTCCATATCTCCACAGGTGATATGTTTAGAGAAGCCATTAAAGCGGGAACTGAACTTGGCAAATTAGCCGATTCTTACATCAAACATGGGGATCTTGTTCCTGACGAAGTAACAATCGGTATTGTGAAAGAAAGATTATCACAAGACGATTGCGAAAATGGATTTCTCTTAGACGGGTTCCCAAGAACTCTCCCACAAGCGGAAGCTCTTGATCAACTCGCTAAAGAAATAAATCGTCCAATCGAGGTCGTTATCAATCTTGATTGCGATGAAAATGAACTAGTGAGAAGAATCTCTGGACGTCGCGTTTGTAAAAACTGTGGCGCTCCATATCACATTGATACCGCTAAACCAAAGGTTGAAGGCGTCTGTGATATATGTGGCGGTCCTCTTTATCAAAGAAATGATGATAATGAAGAAGCCTTAAAAGTCAGACTATCTCACTATATCAATCAAACAAAACCTCTTCTTGATTTCTATCAAGCAAAAGGTTTGCTCACTAACTTTGATAGCTTAAAAGGTAGTGCAGTATTATTCGATGAAATTGCAAAATTTCTTAAAAGTTAACTTATGATTATTGTCAAGTCACCAAGGGAAATCGAACTAATGAAAGAAGCAGGCCGATTAGTGGCCAAAGTCTTCGAAACAGTGGAACCACACATCAAAGCTGGTGTGTCCACCTATGAATTAAATAAGATTGCAGAAGATGTGATTTACGCTGCGGGTGGTAGTTGTCCTTGTAAAGGCTACTACGATTATCCAGCGGGTACATGCGTCTCTGTCAACGATACGTTAATTCATGGTATTCCTTCAAAGAAGATTATCTTAAGAGAGGGAGATATCGTTTCCCTTGATGTCGTGGCATGTCTTCATGGGTATTGCGCAGATGCCACTAGAACATTCGGTGTTGGAATTCTAAAAGATAGCGTCAAACAGTTGATGCAAGTCACTAAAGATGCCTTCTATAAAGGAATTGAAAAAGCCAAACCCGATAATCACGTCGGTGACATCAGTAACGCTATTCAAGAGTATGTCGAAGCTCACGGTTATAGCGTAGCGCGTGACTTTACTGGTCATGGTATCGGTAAAAGCATGCACGAAGATCCAAGCGTCCCTAACTATGGTATCCCTGGAACAGGAGCATTATTAAAAGCGGGTATGGCATTAGCCATCGAGCCAATGATCCTCGAAGGAAAGAAAGAAACCAGAGTCTTAGGAGATGGCTGGACAGTGAAAAGTAGAGACGGTAAATTAACATGTCACTACGAAAACACCATCATCATAACCGAAAGCGGAAACGAAATTATTACATTAACTGAAGGAGAAAAGAATATTAATGTCTAAAGCAGATGTCATCGAAGTTCAGGCGGTCGTTAAAGAGTGCTTACCAAATGCAAATTTCAAAGTACAACTTGAAAACGGCGTCGTAATTCAGGCCACCGTTTCTGGTAAAATCCGTATGAATTACATACGCATTCTCCCAGGAGATAGAGTTACGGTAGAAATCTCGCCTTATGATTTAACACGGGGCCGTATCACTTATAGATTCAAGTAGAATCTAATTTAGGAGGAAAAAACTATGAAAGTCAGACCTTCCGTCAAACCTATCTGTTCCAAGTGCAGAGTCATCAAAAGACATGGTAAAGTCATGGTCATTTGCAGCGATCCAAAGCACAAACAGAGACAAGGTTAATTTAGGAGGAAATTAGAATATGGCACGTATTGTTGGTGTTGATATTCCTAACGACAAACCAGTAGGTATCGCTCTTACCTATATCTATGGTATCGGTCGTTATACCGCAAAATTAATTTGCGAAGGTGCTAAAGTTGATAGCACAATTAGAGTCAAAGATTTAACTGACGAACAACTCGGTGCTGTTCGTAACGAAATCGGTAATTACAAAACCGAAGGTGATCTTCGTAGAGAAGTCGCTTTAAATATCAAGAGATTAACCGAAATTGGTTGCTACCGTGGCACACGCCATAGAAAAGGCTTACCAGTTAACGGTCAAAGAACAAAGACCAATGCGAGAACTCGTAAAGGTCCACGTAAGACCATCGCTAATAAGAAGATGGCCCCACAAGGTTAATGAAAGGAGTATAGAATTATGGCTAAAACAACGATCCGTAAAAAGAAAGTCAAACGTTCATTTACACGTGGTGTTGCCCACATTCACGCTACTTTCAATAACACAATCGTGACAATTTGTGACGAACAAGGTAATGCCCTTGCTTGGAGCTCCGCTGGCGCCAATGGTTTCAAAGGCGCAAAGAAATCCACTCCATTCGCTGCTATGCAAGCTGCTGAAGCTGCTGGTAAAGCCGCTTATGAACAAGGCATTCGCCAAGTCGATGTCGATGTCAAAGGCCCAGGCCCAGGCCGTGAAGGTGCGATTCGTTCCCTCGCAGTTGCTGGTTTACAAGTCTTAAGCATCGTTGATACTACACCAATCCCACATAATGGTTGCCGCCCACCAAAGAAACCAAGAGGCTAATAGTTTTTAGGAGGCTAGTATATATATGAAAATTGCAAATCCATTTGAAAGATTTGGTATTACTCAAGCTGACTACGATGGTAATGAAAATTATGGTCGTTTCGTCATCGAACCATTAGAAAGAGGCTTTGGTCTCACCTTAGGTAACGCCTTACGTAGAGTCTTATTATCATCTTTACCAGGTGCGTCTATCTACGCTGTTGAAATCGAAGGTGCTCGTCATGAGTTCACCGCCCTTCCAGGCGTTGAAGAAGATGTAACAACCATCATCTTAAACTTAAAAGATTTAGTCTTACGTATTGATAGCGAAGACGCTAGCAACAAGAGACTTGAAATCAATGTCACTGGTCCAGCCGTTGTTAAAGCAAGCGATATCGTTTGCCCAACAGGTGTGGAAGTGGTCAATCCAGACTTAGTGATCGCTAATGTCACCGAAAGCGGTTCCTTACACATGGTCCTCCATGCCCGTAACGGCCGTGGTTATGTGACAGGTGAACAAAACAAAGTCTTACACCCATCACTTCAATTAGGTACTATCTGTACAGACAGTAACTATAGCCCAGTGAAAAAAGCCAACTATATCGTTGATGGCACACGTGTCGGTCACGATTCCCGTTTCGATAGCTTAACAATCGAAGTTTGGACCAATGGTTCCATGCTTCCACAAGAAGCTCTCGCAATGGCGGCTAAAATCTTAATCGACCACTTCTCAAAATTCCTCGATGTTGCCGAAATCGCTCGCGATATCAACATCGAAAAGGATGTCGTCCAAGTGGAAGAAAACAAATATGAGAACTTCATTATTGAAGAACTCGATCTCTCTGTCCGTTCTTATAACTGCTTAAAGAGAGCTGGCGTTGCCACTGTCTTAGAACTCACAGAAAAAACCGAAGAAGAAATGATGAAAGTCAAAAACCTTGGTAAAAAGTCTCTCAAAGAAATCAAAGAGAAACTTGCCGGCTATGGCTTATCATTCAAAGATTTTGAATAAGGAGGCTATAACACATGCCAGCACAAGGTAGAAAAAATGTCCATGGTAAAACCGGTGTTAGATTCAAAGCCGCTTATACCAAGAGCAAATATGAAAACATGCTCCGTAACGTCGTTACCGACTTAATTGTTTACGGTCAAGTTAAAGTGACCGCTGCTGTTAGTAGAGACGTTATTAAAGAAGCTGACCGTTTAGTGACCTTAACCAAAAAGGAAGATGTCATGAACGCCAAGCGTCAAGCCGCCGCTTTTGTCCGCAACGTTGTTGCTGATGAAAAGAGTGGTGCTAACGCTTTAGATAAATTATTCAACGAAATCGGTCCTAAGATGCAAGGCCGCAATGGTGGCTACACCAAGCAATATAAGCTTGAAAACCGCCGTGGCGATAATGCTCCTGTCGTCTTAGTCACCTGGGTTGACTAATTATCATTTAAACAACAAAGCCCTTCATTCGAAGGGTTTTTGTTTTGCTTGAATAATTGTATTATTTCATTTCTGTTGTATAATTATTTAAGCGAATAAAAGCAAATATATAAAAAAGAAAGGATTTTTAGAATGAAAAAGAAATTTTTTACAACTCTCGTTCTTTTTGCTTCATTAGCATTAACTGCTTGTGGTGGCGCTTCTACCAACGCTGAGTGGAAATCTAACGCTACTAAACACTGGCATGAAAATGGTGACAAAAAAGTCGATGAAGCTGCTCACGTATTTGAAGAAGAAAAAGATAAAGCCGTCGCTCCAACATGTTCTGCAGAAGGCAAAAAGTTCGAAAAATGCAAAGTATGTGGTTATGAGAAAGAATCAAAGGTATCTAAACTCGCCCATACTTACGGTGATTGGACTAATAAAGACGGCGCTTATTGCGGACCATCTGAAAGAGAACACGAATGTACCGTTTGCCATGAAAAGGCTAGCGAAACACTCCCAATCGTTCAACACACTTGGGTAGAAACCGGCACTGTCGCTGAAGGCGATGGTGGTCACGCTTATAGTTTAGTGAAATGTTCAGTCTGTCAAAAAGAAGGCTTAATGGTATCCGTTATTGATTCAGAGGTTGAATTCACTTCCTCTGATACAAGTAAACAAAAATTAAAAGCTGCTCCAGAAGGCTGTGTCAAATTACCATCTAACGGTGATAATTTCACTGTTAAAATCAAACTTGCTGAAGCAAAGACTGGTAAGCTCTTTATGCGTGGTTCTATGGACTATTGGTACACAGACAGCAATAAAAACGAGCAAAAAGGTATTTACAACGGTCAAAGTGGTGGTGCCGCCAGTAAAGATAGTGGCATCGCAAACTTCAAACTTGAAGTTGGCGCTGGCGATAATTTAAGTCAAGTTGCTTTAACAGGTAATAAAGATCTCCTATATAAAGACTTCTTGCCTGCAGAACCAGGATTCACTAATGTGGCAAACACAGATTGGTCACAAATTGGTGATATCGAGGTCGGTGATGTTTCATTAGCCGCTGGCTTAAATACAATTAAGTTCACCAGAGTCGATAGCTATAATATTGCTATTCACGACTTCGTTGTTACTTTTGCAAACGCCGCATAATAGTGAAATTATTTAAAACAAGGTTAAGGAGCAATCCTTAGCCTTTTTCTTTATCTTCAAATGTGTTAAGGTATTGCCATTATGAAAAAACAAATTGGTATATTAGGAAGTGGTACATGGGGTACCGCATTAGCAAATCTTTTGATAAGTATTGGTCACAATGTAACATTATGGTCCAAGTTTGAAAACGAATTAGAATATATTGCCTCTAATCACGCTCATAAGAATCTTCCAGGTGTAGTAATTAGCGAACAAATCAAACTCACTTCAAGTTTAAAAGAAGCGATTTGCGATAAGGACGTCATCGTTATGGCGGTACCATCTATTTTTGTGCGTCAAACAGCCTCTCTAATCAAAGATTATGTTAAAGATGGGCAAATTATTGTCACTGTCGCTAAAGGGGTGGAAAAAGGCACTTTAATGACCACGAGTGAGATTATCCATGATGAATTAAAAGAAAAAGATCTTCCAGTAGTGGCCTTAAGCGGCCCAACTCACGCAGAAGAAGTGGCAATTGGCCTACCAACACTAATCGTTTCCGCTTGTGAAGATTTAAAAGTGGCGGAACAGATCCAAGATGTTTTCTATTCTTCACAATGCCTACGCGTCTATACGAATCAAGATATCAAAGGCGTTGAAATATGTGGCGCACTTAAAAACATCATCGCGATAGCTGCGGGGATGAGCGATGGTTTAGGATATGGCGATAACGCTAAAGCAGCCCTTATAACAAGAGGCCTTAGAGAAATAACTAAAATTGGTTTAGCGATGGGCGCTAATATCAATACGTTCTCAGGTTTGACTGGTATTGGTGATATTGTCGTTACCGCGACTAGCGTTCATTCACGTAACCATAAAGCTGGTTACCTATTAGGACAAGGTTATTCATTAGAAGAAACACTTGAAAAAGTTGGCATGGTTGTAGAAGGCCTTAACTCTTTAGAAGCTGCGATTGAATTAGAAAAGAAATATAACTTAAATTTGCCAATAATCGATACCGTGTCGGCTATTATCAGTGGGAAGACATCTGTTAAAGACGCTGTTCCTGCTTTATTTGGCCGTTCTAAAAAAGACGAAACATCATTTATTTGATTTCGTTGATATCATTGGCTAGTATTAGAAACTTGTTTTGAATGGCTTGTCAAATAATAGGCCTACTTCGTTTTTGGTTTGTAATTCTTTACAAAAGTATTACAATGAAACTATGATTGCTAAAACAACGCATATCAATGATACCAAGAATCTCGTTGGTAGTTTACCTGCTGTCCGCTATACAGAACCTCAATATTTATATATTGCGATGGCGAATGCTCGTTGCCCAAACGCTGAATTATTTATTAAAGAAGGTGACCATGTTAACTCTTGTCAAGTAATTGGCATGAGACACGCTGCCTTTTTTGATCAACCAATTCACGCGACATGTTCTGGTACTTTCGTGGGTTTAGAAAAACATTATCATAGAAACGGTAAATTAACCGATTTCATCAAGATTGAAAACGACTTTAAAGACACTCTTGATCCATCCGTCAAGCAAAGAACACCAGAAGAAATAGCCGCTTTAACAAAGGATGACATGACTGAAATCATCAAAAACTGCGCTTTAGTGGGTTTAGGTGGTTCTTCGTTCCCAACATATATTAAATTCCAAACAAATAAGCCAATTGATATTATTCTTATCAATGGTATTGAATGCGAACCATATATTACCGCTGACCATCGATTAATGCTTGAGTTCCCACGTCGAGTCATTGATGGCATCAAATATGCAATGCAGGCATTTAAGTGCAACAAAGCCAAGATTTGTATTAAATCAAAATATAAAGATATCAAACAGGTTTATGAACAAGTCCTAAAAGAATACGAAAATAGTGGTATTGAGATTTGCTGTGTTAAAAATTACTACCCACAAGGTTGGGAAGTAGCGATGATCAAAGAAGCCACTGGTATTCAATTAAAACCAGGTGAACTCCCGTCTAACCGCGGCATTATGAACTTTAATGTTTCCACAATGGTGGGTTTATATAAAGCTATCAAGTACAATATGCCAGTTATTAAAAGATTTATCACCATTACTGGCGATGGCATTAAAAACCCCATGAACTTTAGAGTAAGAGTGGGTACATCTGTTAGAGATCTTTTATCTCAATACTGTGGTGGATATATTAACCCCGATAAAGATAAAGTGTTTATCATCGGTGGTCCAATGATGGGTAACTCTGTTCCAAGCGATGACATTATCATCACAAAAACAGTCACGTCTATCATTATTTTGGACAAAGAAGACTATGTTGAGCAACCATGTGTTAGATGTGGTAGTTGTGTTTTATCTTGTCCAGTGCACTTAGAACCAGTGCAAATTATGAATGCGGTCAAATCTTTAGATAAAGAAAGAATTAAGATGCTTAATCCTCTAAGATGTATCGAATGTGGCTTATGCGCCTATTCATGTACATCAAAGATTCATGTGACCGATTATATTAGGAGGGCGAAAGTTTTCGCTAAGTTATAATGGCTATTTTTAAACAAAACGCGCCACATCTTAGAAGAAATGCCAGCGTCACCAGAATGATGGTGGATGTTTTAGTCGCACTCGCTCCAACTTTGATCTTCTCGTTCATCATCTATCCAATTAAGACTTTGATTTTCTATTTAATATCAGTCGTTATCATGGAAGCTGCTGAATTTATTTATGTCGGCCTAAAAGGCATTATGCCTAACGACGGACAAAAGCATTCTTTCAAAGAAAGATTTAATTATGCTTATAAGGGTAAATATAACCAAAACAATATTTTAACTGCGGCAATTACCGCGATTATATACACGCTTATTATGCCAGCAGGTGCGCCTATCTACGCTGTCATTATTGGTGCGTTAGTGGGCATCGTTTTAGGCAAGTTAGTATTTGGTGGCTTAGGAAGCAATATCTTTAATCCCGCTGCAGTGGGTATGTTATTTGCTAAGGTATGCTTTGGTAGTCAATACGCTAAAAACGTTCCAACTTGGTATTATACAGTCGCAGATGTAACTACCGCTCCAACAGCGTTATCTAATAGTGCGGGTACACTAAACGGCTTAATTGAAAATTTCAATAACGCTAACTTCTTAGATATGTTCATAGGTAGGATGTATGGCACACTTGGTGAAGTTTATACAGTTACCATTTTAGTTGGTGCAATTTATTTACTTATTAGAAGAAGTGCTGACTTTAGAGTCATGCTTCCATATTTAGGAGCGTTTGCTTTATTCTCATTAGTCGCAGGCTTAGGATTCTACGCTGTCGATGGAACTACTAATCCAGGTGCATTTACATTATTTAGCTTGTTATCTGGTGGCGTGATGTTTGGTGGTGTCTTTATGCTCACTGATCCAGTCACCAGTCCAATTAATTCCCCATCTCGTATCATCTACGCTTTGGTGGCAGCAGTTTCTACAGTATTTATTCGTTTATTCACTGCTTATCCAGAAGGCGTTGGTTTCTCAATCTTAATCGCCAACATGGTCGCAGTTGTATTGGACCACTACGAATGGAGCAGTCCTCGCTATACATGGAAGAAGTTCTTAACGATGGGATTATTAATTATTATCCCAGCCGCTATTATCTTCTTAGTGATTAAATTTGGAGGTGTTTATCATGCCTAGTAACATGAAAAAATACCTCATAACTAGTGTCACGCTTGGCCTAATTACCGCTGGTGGAGCGCTTTTAATCGCGGGAACAAATATGCTGACAAGAGGCACAATTGAAGAAAATAAAATTAAGACTATTAATAAAGGCCTTTCAACAATTTATGGAGTTGATACTTTGAAGACTGATCCTGCTACACTTCCTGAAGGCAAAAAGTTTGATTATGTCATTAACGATTATTATGTTGTTAAAGATGAAGCGGATGCGCCTTTAGGCTATGCTTTCAAAACTGAAGGTTCTAATTCGTATGGCAAGATTTCATTAATCGTTGGTTTCAACGCCGATTATATTTATAAAGGTGTGGCAGTTGTTTTAAACGAACAATCATTTGCGTCAACCTTAAATAAAAAATATTTAAATCCATTAGTCAAAGAAGGTAAGACCGTTGATGAAGTCGATGTTTCTTGTGGTGCGACTTATGGGGCTAAACTCGTGAGAAGCATGGTTAATTCCGCGACTAACGCTGCAAAGTATTTGAAAGGAGCAAACAATGGCTAGAGAAAAAGGCTTTACTAAAAAGAATTTTCTAAAAGGCATTATCGCTGAGAATCCATTATTTGTTTCGATTCTTGGCACATGTCCTGCTTTAGCGACCACTAAATCGCTTGAAGCGGCTATTGGTATGGGCTTACTCTTTACCTTTGTTTTGATCTGTTCTAGCGTTTTAGTTTCTTTATTAAGAAAAATTATCTCTGAAGAAATTAGGACACCAGCATATATCGTTATTATTGCGACATTTGTGACTATCGTTAAGATGTTCTCTAACGCCTTTTTACCTGAACTATATTCAACATTAGGTGTCTTTATTTCATTAATCGTTGTTAACTGTATTGTTTTAGGCAGAGCGGAAGCCTATGCTTCTAAAAACGGTGTCTTTGATTCATTTATCGACGCTTTGGGTATGGGCGTTGGCTATACCTTAGCCATTATATTAATGGCGTTCTTTAGAGAATTATTAGGTACAGGTGGTTTTACCATCGGTGCGGTATTCCCAATTGTTAAAGAGCCATTAACATTACAAATCATTCCAGAAGATTACGCTATTTCGATGTTCCAAATGCCTGCAGGTGCATTTATCGTCTTTGGCATTATCCTTGCTGTTTTAGCGTTTATCAAAAATAGAAAAGAAGAATTAAAAGCCGCGCAAGCAAGAGCGGAAAAGATTAGAAAAGCGGAAGAGGCTAAAAAAGCTGCCGCTGCCGCTCAAGCGAAAGCCACAGTGGAAGGAGGTAATAAGTAATGAATCCATTAAATGCATTTATTGCTTTTATCTTAGCCATTGTTTCTAGCATGCTCATCGATAACGTCGTGTTATCAAGATTCTATGGCATCTGTCCATTCTTAGGTGTTTCTAAGAAAGTTAAATCATCTTTAGGCATGGGTATCGCGGTTGTCTTTGTTATCGTGATGGCCTCTTTAATTTGCTATCCGTTATTTGAATTATTGAAGCTCGCTAAAATCGAATTCATGGACACCGTGGCGTATATTTTGGTCATTGCGTCCCTTGTTCAATTAGTCGGTTTATTCATTAAGAAGTTCTCTCCATCATTGTATAAGTCCCTTGGTATTTACTTACCTTTAATTACCACAAACTGTGCGGTTTTAGGTGTTGTTCAATCTAATACTGATCAAGGCTTAACATTCTTAATGTCTTTAGCTAATGCGATAGGTACATCCGTTGGTTTCTTAATTATTATCGTGGTCTTTAGTTGTATTAGAGCAAGACTAGAAACAGCGAATACCCCTAAAGCATTTAAGGGCTTACCGATTGCTTTAATTACCGCAGCTTTAATGGCACTAGCGTTAATGGGTTTACAAGGATTATTCTCAGGTATTCAGTTATGAGTCAAGTTGGTTATTTAGTTCTTGCTATCTCTATCCTAGTGGCCTTATTAGCGGTTTTTATCGTTTCATTTATTCTTTATGTCAGACAACCAGTACCAAAGGGTTGTGAAAATATCAAAATCAATGATGAGAACTGCTCATCATGTAATCATAAAGAATGCAAATTCTATAAAGGAGAAGGAGAGTAATTATGGAGATTTTATGGGCTGTTCTAATCCTTTTAGGCTTAGGTCTAATCTTAGGCTTTGGTCTTGCTATTGCGGCCAAGATTTTGCATGTTAAAGAAGATGAAAGAATTGGCGAAGTTGAAAAGAGACTTCCCGGATATAACTGTGGTAGCTGTGGCTATGCTGGCTGTCGTTCAATGGCGGAGGCTATTGTCGGTGGTAAAGAAGAAAACATTAGAAAATGTCGTCCTGGTAAAGAAGAAACAAACTTCAAACCAATTATCGAATATTTAGATCAGCATCCAAATGAGGATGGTAGTAAAGTAAAGGTTCATCTTTAATGAATAAACTATTTAAACTTTTGCCACTTGTCGTAGCGGTTTCTTTAACTGCATGTGAACAATATGAATATGCTGAGAATAATCAACCGCTTTTGCTTTTTGGCACAACCGTTTCTTTTAGAATGAGAGTTGAAAAAAGTTATAACGGTGGCAAAACTCTTAGTGACATCGTTAACACATTAAAAAGAATTGATGAACTAGCGGACGCCACCAAACAAAGAGAGAAAGCCAATGTTTGGGATTTAAATCGCACAAATGATAAAACAAAAATCAACGGAGATCTTTATAATCTCTTAGAAAGAGCAAATGAGCTAAAAGAAAGCGTTAAGTATTTTAATCCTTTCCTTGGCTCTCTTTCCAATAAGTGGAAGACTTCTTTACAGTTATCCGAAGAAAATCCACATCCAGCTGTTTTATCAAACGAAGAAATTGAAGAAGAACTAGCGAAAACAAATGGTACTAGTTTAAATCTAACTAGCGAACAAGAAACATACCAATACACTTATTATGCTCAAAGAGAAGGAGAAGGCTTAATTGATTTGGGCGCTATCGCCAAAGGGTATGCATTAGATGAATGTCTTATGTATTTGAACAATCATACTGGCGACAGTGAAGATTATTTAATTAATGCTGGCAAATCGAGCATTTTATTAGGTGAAAATTTACAAAGAAAAGATAAGTCTTTTATCGTTGAAGTTTCTGAGAAAAACCCAAGAGTTTTAATTAATGCATCAAATTCATTTGTTTCTACATCTGGGGTTTCTGAACAAGGTGTTGAAATTGATGGAACGATATATTCGCATATTGTTAATCCAGAAACAGGTAGTGTAGTTAGTAACTATGACCAAATAACTGTTGTTGCGCCTAATGTGATTGGCTGTGGTGCGCTTAGCGACGCTTTATCAACATCTTTGATGATGGTGGCTAGCGACGAGGAGATCATAGCAGCGGAAGCACAATTCGGCGTTATGGTTATCGCTATTAAAGATGGTAAAATAGTCTATAAGAGTGATGGTCTCACTCTTTCTAACTAATGGACAAGAAGACATTACGCAACGATATCATTCTGATAGCCTCTCTCCTTTTAGCGGCTATTATTTCACTAATCGTTGTTTTTTCTTTACGTTCTAAGAAGGACAACAAGTACGCGAATGTGTATGTCCAAAACGAAATATCTTTTACTATCGATTTACAAGAAGATGAAGAAAAGGACTACCACGTGTATGCGTTTAACAGCGATAAAGTCCTTCTAACCATTCATAAAATAGACCATGGTGTGAAGGTCTCTTCTTCAACATGTCCACACAAAGATTGCGTTCAAACAGGATATGTGAATGTCACGAACAAACCAATCATATGCGCCTATAACCAGGTGTACATTATCATAGAGACAAAAGCGGCAGGAACAATCAGATGAAAGTACAAAAGATGGCGTTATTAGGAATTCTTACCGCAGCGGCGATTGTCATTGCGACTTTAGAATCTTTCATTCCGAGCATTGGCATTCCTGGAGTAAAACTAGGTCTCGCTAATATCGTCATTTTGATTATTCTTTACGAGCTCGGTATCGTAGAAGCGGTCATCGTCAATGTTTTACGTGTCATTGTCGTGGGCTTGGTAAGAGGAACCTTTTTATCGATGGGCTTTTTGATGTCTTTGACTGGCTGTGCTTTGTCTTTAGGTATCATGATTGTCTTTTACGTTTTAATTAAGAAATTCTCTATTATCGGTGTCAGTGTGATTGGCTCGGTATTTCATGTGACTGGTCAAATCATCATTGCGATGTTTTTCTTAGGCACAGCCTATATATTCTTATATTTACCTGTAATCGCTATATCCGCGATTATCACAGGCGTATTCGTGGGTATTGTGGCCAAATTAATCATTAAAACAGGCATCATCAAAAAGCAGAGAGAAAAATATAATTTTTAACTATTGGGAAATAGATTACTATAATTATTTAGGTAGTGAGGTCATTTATTATGAAAAAAACTAAGAGAATTGGAATCATTGCTATCTCAACTTTACTAGCATTTACTTTATGTAGCTGTGACATGCTTGACGGTCTTTTTAACACAAGTAGTAGTGACGCTAATAGTACTGAATCCTCACAAAAAAGCACTGACACATCAAGCAAAGATAATTCACAAGGCGGCAACTCACAGGGCCAAGGTTCTGGCAGCAACGATACACGCGTTCCAGAAATTACTTTTAACGATGGTAATTTAACAGTTGATGCGCAAGGCAATTACTGCTTAACAAGAACTGGTGGACAGTCATACACCTTCAGATGTGGATACAATAACGCTCCAACTGGTTTTTATATTACATATTCATTATCCAATCAAAGCGATTCTGCATATTGTTCTATTACCACTGATGGCGTCTTAGCTACCAAAGATGATTTCTATGGCACAAAAGTAGTAACCATTAAAGTCCAAATGTTTAACGCAAGCGGTAGTGTGATTGCTAACGAAACGATTTTAGTAACTATTGTTAATCCAGATGCGCCACCAGCGCTTAGTGAATTCAAGGTTGTTAATACCAAAGACGGATCACAAGTATCTGAAAATAGCGCTATCCCTTTATATGTAGGCGATTCTTTAACATTCAAAATCACTTTAGATAATGTTGACGTTAATGGTAATATCGCTGTTGATAGCCAATACGCTACAGTGAACGGCAAAGCCATTACTGCTGTTAAAGCGGGCAATCCAAATATCACTTTCTCAGCGAAAGACTCTCTCAATAGAGATTATTCATTAACCGCAAAATTAGCGATTTCTAAAAACACCCTCTCTTCAATCTATGCCCCAAATAGTGGCAATGATTTTTTCATTTTAAATAATGACCTGATTTTTAATGGTAACTTAAAAGCTAAATACGCAAACGGAGCAGAATCAGTCATTGCTAATGATGATGCTAACTTATCTTATTCTATCGGTAGTGTAGCGGATGATATTTATAAAAATGTCACATTCTCATATACATCTGATTCGGTGACAAAAACAGTTACTTACAAAGTTCTTTTCTCTAATCCAACATCTCTTAATAAGAAAAAACTCGGTTATAACTATAAGAATTATGGTCTAAATATGAGTGGTGTGGGTTCTGGTGAGAACTATGTCAATTCAACAGGCAACGTTAATGCTTTAGTTATTCCAGTGTGGTTCTCTAACTCTTCTAACTTCTTCGTAGATACCCAAAAAGACCAATTAATAGAAGATATCAACACGGTGATGTTTTCCGAAAACAACGACACCGTGTACTTATCTTTGAAAGAATATTATGCCCAAGCATCACATGGAAAACTCAATATCAGTGGTGATGTTACAGAATTTTACGAATCAAGTAGAAGCACGACAAATTTCACCGATCAAGAAACTAATACTACCTATAATTTCGCTAAAGAAGCGTTGGAATGGTATTCAACAAAGCATACCGATAAACCAATTGCTAATTATGATGCAGATGGTAATGGAAAAGCTGACGTCGCCGTCTTCCTATTTGCTGGTAACTATTATGGTTCAGGTAGCAATACCCATTCCTATGCTTTTAACATTGTTTTTAACAAGAATGATGCGGGTGTTGGTGTCCACCCATATTTAGATAGCTGTATGTTTGTACCTATCGGTGCTTTCTATGGTTATCAAAAAAAGACTGCTTCACAAACAGGTCAAAAGAGTGTTGGTGACTTATCCGTCAAAAACGCAAATGCGTTCCTTTCGGCAAGTAGTGTTCTCATTCACGAAATGGGCCACTCTTTAGGCTGTGTCGATTTATATACACAAGCTGGCCATTCGGGTATCGTCACAGAAGGTGGCTATGAACCAACTGGTAATACAACTATCATGAATTCATCATTTGAAGGCATGGATCCTTTTGAATCTAATGTTCTCGAATGGACTGATCCATACATCTTAAAAGCGGAAGACTACGAAGTTGGTCAATCGTTTGATATTCAATTAAACGATTTCCAAACAAGTGGTGAAAACGTCATTTTAACACCAAATTGGAACGCTAAAGATTCTCCGTTTGATGAATATATGCAATTGGAACTCTATTCACCGAACGGTTTGAATGCCAATAGTGAAAGACCAGTTAACGATGTCGGTGTGAGACTCTGGCATATTAATGCCGCTCTTGAAAAGAACAATAACGGCAAAACTGGTTATTTCCCAGATGATGGTAGCATCTCTATGATTGCTAGCAATCACTATGAGACAGATGAAGACTATGATATCGTTCACTTAATCAGAAATAACAAACAAGAAGAATATAAATCTAGCAAGCTTTTCTCAGCGGAAGATTTATTTAAAACTGGCGATTCATTTATCTTAGAAGATTATCAAAGCCAATTCAAAAAAGGCGAGATGTTTGATAACCGCGAAAGATTAGGTTGGTCATTCTCTATTAAATCTATTTTCCAAAAACAAGATGGTTCTTATTCTTGTGTTATAACAATGACACGCGTCGATAAGACTATTATCAACTATATCGCAGAATCAAATATGGAACATCTTTCATTTACACCAGAGGGCGATGGTACTGATTATGCCCTAGATGTCTTTGGTAGTGGTGATGATTTAAATCTCATCTATAACTATAACGAAGCGACAGCGCCATCATGGTATGAACAAGGAAAACCACTTTCTTATAAAGGCATTTGTTTATTCTCCGTCGCTAGTGGTAATGGTGGATCTTTAGTCGTCTCCATCAAAAATAAAGCGGGTAAACAAGTTTCAATCAAGAAAGTTACCGTTACTTATAACATGTTAACTAATGCCACTCTTACTGGCTTAGTGAACGATCAAGAGGTCACTCCTACTCGTTTCCAAGGGCCGTTCAATCAATATAGCGAACAATATGATTATGGTCGTATTTATGAAGTGAACGCTCAATCAATCACACTGCAAAACAAATATACTGGCGCCACTAGCTACAACTCATTGATTGATATCACGAGTATCATTGTTGACTATTCAATTATTTAAAAACGTAATTTTTAAACGCTGAATTACCTAAAATAGCAAAATATATTGTTATTCTTTTCGCGTATGCGTAAAATATAAACGCTGAATTACTTAACAGTAATCTTTTTAGGAGGCTATTATGGCAAAATTACAACCACAAGCTGTAAAGCAAATTACCGAAATAGTGGAACGCTATAAAGACGAACCAACTCCAACCATGATGATTCTTGAAGACATCCAAAAGGAATACGGCTATATTCCATTAGAAGTTCAAGAATTGGTCTCTGAATTAACTGGTGTGCCAGTCAGTGACATTTATGGCGTTGTGACTTTCTATTCGTTCTTCTCAATGGTGCCAAAGGGCAAATATGTCATTGGTGTCTGTTTGGGTACTGCTTGCTACGTCAAAGGCAGTCAATTAGTGTGTGACAAATTTGGCGAATTATTAGGAATCAAACCAGGTGAAACAACACCAGACGGTTTATTCACCCTTGACTTATTACGCTGCATCGGTGCATGCGCTGTCGCGCCTGCCGTGAGCATCAATGGTAAGGTTTATCCACAAGTTAAAGTTGATAATGTTAAAAACATTATTGAAGAATACCGCGCAAGGGAGGCTAACTAATTATGGAACAAATTAGAAACGAAAAAGAACTCCAAGCGAGATTTGAAAAATGCGGTGCTTGTTTACAAAAGAAATTTCACTGCGAACCAGGCCATAAGGCTATCGTCGTCTGTGGTGGTACAGGCTGTTTATCCGCTGATTCACAAGTCATTATCGATAAATTCCAAGAACTCATTAAGGCTAATGGTTTAGAGGATAAAGTAACTGCGAACATCGTTGGTTGCTTTGGCTTCTGTTCCCAAGGTCCTTTCGTCAAAGTTTTCCCAGAAGAAACTTTATACGTTAAGGTCAAAGTCGGTGATGTTGAAGAATTGTTCGAAAAAGACATCAAGAACAATGAAGTTGTTGAAAGATTATTATTCGTTGATCCTCAAACAAAACAACACGTTCAAAAACAACACGACATTAACTTCTATAAATTACAAAGAAGAGATATCGCTTTACATGGCAATGGTGAAATTAACCCAGAAGACATTGATGAAGCGATTGGTAACGGTGCGTTCCAAGGCTTAAATAGAGCCTTACACATGACCCGTGAAGAAGTTATTGATGAAGTTTTAAAATCAGGTTTAAGAGGCAGAGGTGGCGCTGGCTTCCCAACCGGAAGAAAGTGGTCATTTGTTCCAAAAACCGATGAACCAAAATATATGATTTGTAATGGTGATGAAGGTGACCCAGGTGCCTTCATGGACCGTTCCATTATCGAAGGTAATCCATGTGCCGTTATTGAAGGTATGATGATTGCCGGTTATGCGATTGGCGCACAAAACGGTTACTTCTACGTCCGTGCGGAATATCCAATTGCTGTTAAGCGTTTAGCTAAAGCTATTAAAGAATTAGAAGAAGTTGGCATTTTAGGCGATCACGTCTTAGGTACTGATTTCTCATTCCGTTGCCATATTAGATTAGGTGCTGGTGCTTTCGTCTGTGGTGAAGAAACAGCCTTAATCAACTCAATCGAAGGTAAACGTGGTATGCCACGTCCTCGTCCTCCATTCCCAGCAGTTAAAGGTTTATGGGGTCACCCATCCGTCGTTAATAACGTTGAAACCTTAGCGTGCGTGCCTTTCATCTTAAGAGAAGGTTGGGAAAAATTTGCTGCAATTGGTACCGCTGATACCAAAGGTACAAAAGTCTTTGCCTTAGGTGGTAAAGTCAATAACGTTGGTTTAGTTGAAGTTCCAATGGGCACAACATTAAGACAATTAATTTATGATATCGGTGGTGGTATCCCAGGCGGAAAGAAATTCAAAGCCATTCAAACTGGTGGTCCTTCTGGTGGCTGCTTAACCGAAAAAGACTTAGATACCCCAATCGACTTCGGTAGCTTAGTGGCTGCTGGTAGTATGATGGGTTCTGGTGGTGCAATCGTCATGGACGAAGACAACTGTATGGTTGACGTCGCTAAATTCTATATGACATTTATTTGCGATGAATCATGTGGTAAATGTTCCCCATGCCGTATTGGTACTAAGAGGTGTTTAGACATCTTAACAAAGATTTGTGATGGTAAAGGTGAACCAAAAGACTTAGACGATCTTAAGGAATTATCCAATGTTATCAGAAACAACTCCTTATGTGCGTTAGGTCAAACCGCGACCAACCCAATCTTATCCACAATGAAAGCCTTCCCAGAAGAATATCAAGCACACGTTGTTGATCACAAGTGTCCAGCCCATGTTTGTAAGAACATGATGGAATACTACATTCAACCAAACAAGTGTATCGGTTGTGGTCTATGTATGAGAAACTGCCCAGTTGGCGCGATTTCTCCAAGCACAGAACCTGCTCACTTACCGAATGGTAATGTTAACCCAGGTAAATTTGCCCACGTCATTGATCCAAAGAAATGTGTCAAGTGTGGTTCATGTTTAAGTGGTTGCCGTATTGGGGCAATCATCAAGAAATAGGAGGAAATAACCATGGCATTAGTTAATATTAAAATTAATGGTCAACCTTACCAAGTTGAATCCGGTCTTACAGTTTTAGAAGCTGCAAGAAAATGTGGTTATGTTATTCCTTCCTTATGCGCTTTTAATCATGGTAAATGCTCTTTAGCAAGTTGCCGTGTTTGTTTAGTCGAAGTCGTTGGTGCGCGTGGTTTAGTCGCTTCATGCGTCTATCCAGTCAACGAAGGTATGGAAATCATCACCAATTCCCAAAAGGCCGTCGAAGCTAGACGCGCTAGTGTGGAATTAATCCTTTCCAATCACCAAAAGAACTGTTTACAATGCCCAAAACAAGGTAAATGTGAACTTTTAGAAGTCGCTAACATCGTCGGTGCTAGAGATCAAAAATACATGGGTCAACAAAGCCCTGCGACAATTGATGAATTAGCCCCAGGTTTAGTGAGAAATACTGCGAAATGTATCTTATGCGGTCGTTGTATCGAAAGATGTAAAGAAGCACATGGCATTTCCATCCTCGGTTTTGAAAACCGTGGTTTCAAAGCGATTGTCGGTCCAGCACAAAACAGAAGTTTCGCGGAAAGCCCATGCTTACAATGCGGCCAATGCGTGAATGTCTGCCCAACTGGTGCGTTATATGAAAACGAAGAAATCGCTAAAGTTGATGAAGCATTCAGACAAGGTAAGAAAGTCATCGTTCAAACCGCTCCTGCGGTCAGAGCCGCGATTGCTGAAGAATTCGGTGAACCAATTGGTACTCCAGGCACAGGCAAAATGGTCGCTGCTTTACACCGCTTAGGTTTCTATAGAGTCTTTGACACCAACTTTGGCGCTGACTTAACCATTATGGAAGAAGCTCACGAACTCTTAGAAAGAATCACTAAGAAGACCGCGCCACTTCCACAAATCACATCCTGTTCCCCAGGTTGGATTAACTACTTAGAATATTTCTATCCAGAAGTCATTCCAAACGTCTCAACTTGCAAATCACCACATATGATGGTTGGTGCAATTATTAAATCATATTTTGCAAAACAACATGAATTAGATCCGAAGGATATCTTTGTGGTCTCCGTCATGCCATGTACAGCCAAAAAATATGAAAGATCAAGAAAAGAAATGCCAAATGACGTTGACGCTGTTATCACCACACGTGAATTAGCGAAGATGATCAAACGTGCTGGTATTGTTTGGAAGAATTTACCAGATGAAGAATTCGATAACGACTTACTAGGCGAATATAGTGGCGCTGGTGTCATCTTTGGTGTCACCGGTGGTGTTATGGAAGCCGCTTTAAGAACCGCTTATTTCTGGTTAACTGGTAAAGAATACGGCCCAATCAACTTCCACGAAGTCCGTGGCTTAGAAGCTGTTAAAGAAGCCGCTTTAAATATCAACGGTACGGAAGTTAAAGTTGCCGTCACATCCGGCATGGCTAACGCTAAGAAGTTACTAGACCAAATCAAAGATGGTACATCTCCATACGCTTTCATTGAAATCATGTGCTGTCCAGGTGGATGTATTAACGGTGGTGGTCAACCATTTGTTAAACCATTATTCCTCCCTAACGAAGGTGATGACATCTTAGAAACATACCGCGCGAAACGTGCCAGCGTCTTATATAGCGAAGATGAAAGATTAGTCATTCGTCAAAGCCATAATAACAAAGACATCCAAAAACTCTACAAAGATTATTTGGGTCAACCTGGTAGCGAACTCGCTGAAGAATTGCTCCATACATCTTACGATGCTAAGAGAGTGAAATTCCCAGAGAATAAATAATTTTAATCGGGGGCGGGGTCAATCTTCGCCCCCTTATTGTCTCTTTAAGGAGAACGTTATGAATATCAAGTTTTATAATTCCCTTTCTAATTCATTAGAAGATTTCAATACTCAAGAAGATAAAAAAGTGAGTATGTATGTCTGTGGTCCCACAGTTTATAACTATCCACATATTGGTAATATGAGACCAGTCGTGGTGTTTGATACTTTGAGACGCTTTTTGACTTACGTTGGTTATGATGTGACCTATGTTAGTAATTACACTGATGTGGATGATAAAATCATCAAAGCCGCGAAGCAAGAAGGTAAATCAGAAAAGGAATTAACTGATTTTTATATCGCTGAATTTGAAAAGACACTTAAAGGTATTGGTTCTCAAGTTCCGAGCATTACCCCAAGAGTCACCGAATACATGGAAAAGATTATTGCTTATGTCGAAAACCTAGTAAAAATCGGTGCCGCTTACGAAAAAGACGGGGATGTTTATTTCCGCGTTGAGAAAATTAAAGATTATGGCGCTTTAAGCGGCATAAATGTAGAAGATTTACGCGTAGGCGCACGCATTGAAGAAAATACACAAAAGGAAAGTCCGTTAGACTTTGCTTTATGGAAGAAAACTGAAGAAGGCATTAAATGGGATTCACCATGGGGTAAGGGTAGACCAGGCTGGCATACTGAATGCTGCGTCATGATCGATACTATCTTCCCAAAACACTTTATTGATATCCATGGTGGTGGTTATGATCTTAAGTTCCCACATCATGAAAACGAAATTGCTCAATCAGAAGCCACACACGGTAATAAGATTGCGCATTACTGGATGCACAATGCCTTTATCAACTTTGGTAATGAAAAGATGTCTAAGTCTTTAGGCAATGTCGTTTACGCGAAAGATATGATTGCGCAATATGGTGGCCCAGTGACCAGATTAGTCATTTTAAACGCTCATTATCGTCAACCGGTGAACTTCACCGAAGAAACGGTGAAAGAAGCACAACAAGAAATCGCTAGAATGCAAATGGCTTATAAACAAGCTGCTTTAAAGTTACAAGCTAACGGCGTTGATTTAGAAAAGGGTCAACCCGTGTATATAGATAAGTTCCTCGAAGCCTTAGCAAATGACCTTAATACCGCGAATGCCTTAAAAGAAGTTTATGATCTTTTAAAAGAAATCAATCAACAAATTAGAAGTAGAGATACTGATTACGCATTATTAAATAATCAATTTAAGACATTATCTGATATGTTCTATGTTTTAGGTTTGGATATTAACTATGTGAAGTTTGATGAAGAAATCTCTTCTTTATACAAAGAATATCTTTTAAGCAAAGAAAACAAAGACTTTGCTAAATCAGATGAAATTAGAAAACTGTTAATTGAAAAAGGAGTCATGTAATTGGAAGAAACTAGCTTATCATTAATTGAAAAATTACTTGATGCGCTTAATATTACAGGGGGAGTCAGAACCGCTAGTAGTATTATTATCGCCTTAGGTGTCATTTTAATTTGTGGTTTTTTGATGACTAGATTAACTAAATTATTAAAATTACCAAATGTCACCGCCTATATCGTTACCGGTATTTTAATAGGGCCGTGCGTTATTAATCTCATTCCAAAAGATTTTATCAAAGGTACAGATTTTATAAGTGATATTGCTTTAGCCTTTATCGCTTTTACTGCTGGTCAATTTTTTAAAGTGAGCGAGCTTAAAAAAGCTGGTTTAAAAGTTGTTGTCATCACTTTATTTGAAGCATTATCTGCTTTTATCATCATCTTTATTTTATGCTTCTTTGCCTTTAGATTAAGCGTGTCGTTCTCTCTAGTTTTAGCGGCCTTAAGTAGTGCAACCGCTCCAGCAAGTACGATGATGACCATTAAGCAAACTAAAGCTAAAGGCGATTATGTTAATACGCTATTAGAAGTCGTGGCTTTAGACGATGTAGTGACTTTAATTTTATATTCAGTTGCCATTTCAACTTGTATGGCCTTAACTGGTGGAGGCAAAATTGGATTTATGGAAGTGGGCTGGCCAATTATCCAAAATCTCATTTGCCTAATAATCGGCTTTGCCTTTGGTTTTGCATTAAGATTTTTAATTTCGTCAAGAAGAACAACTGATAATAGGCTAATTATTGTTGTGGCTGTTTTACTTTTATTCTGTGGCGTTTGTTCTTTATTTGGTCAATCCCCATTATTAGGTTGCATGGCTATTGGTATGGTTTACACAAATACCGCGAAAAATGAAGAAAAATTATTTGCCCAAGTTAATTATTTTATCCCACCAATTATGCTTATTTTCTTTGTAAGAAGTGGTATGAATTTTGATTTTGGGGCTTTTACATCGACAAGTTCATTTGCCGCAGTACCATTAATCGTTATCGCTATTGTTTATTTCTTTGCCCGTATTGTTGGTAAATATGGTGGCGCTTATTTAGGTGGACTTATTACCAGAGCCCCTAAAAGAACAAGGAATTTCTTGGGCCTAGGTTTAATACCACAAGCTGGTGTTGCCATTGGTTTAGCGGCGATGGGTTCTCGAATATTTGAAACAAATGGTTTGACCGCTGAAGCAACCGCTTTAACAACCATTATTTTAGCTTCTTCTATTCTTTATGAACTTATTGGTCCAGGATCAGCCAAACTCGGCTTATATTTATCTCGTTCTTATGGTCATGAAGATATTAATGAAGTTGCTCCAATTACTGAAACTAAGCAAGAAGATTCTACTTCATCAAAGCAAGTTGATATTCTCGTTGCTCAAATCAATAAGATTTCTAAAGAAATTAAGGAATTGGAACCTGAAGAAAAAGACGAAGAAGCATTTAATGAAGCCGCTGAAGAATATGAATCAGAAAATTATATTCATAACCGTAGAGGTTTTATAAATCGTAAATAGGAGGTTATATCATGGAAGGTTTAGTTGCTATCGATCCATTAAATCAATTAAGTCAAGGATGGCTTAATGAATTCAACATTTGGACAATTCTTATTAGAGTCATACTCGCTTTAATTATCGGTACTGTTTTAGGTATTGAAAGAAGTAGAAAAAGACATACTGCTGGTTTAAGAACATTTATTCTTGTCTCTTTATTCTCCTCTTTAGCGGCTTTATTAGATGTTTATTTTTCCGCTAATTTTGGAGAAATATTCCCCGCTATTACAACAGCGGTTGTATTAGGTGGGGCTATCATTTCGGGTAATACCCTTTTATATTCTTCTAAAAACCAAATTAAAGGTCTAACAACTGCTGTAGCGTTATGGCTTACAAGTATTATCGGTGCTTGTTTTGGTGCTGGTTTATATACAGCGGGATTAATCGCTGTTATCTGCGTTTATATTTCTTTAAATATGATGCCGAAATTAGAAGTATGGCTTAAAAATAGAAGTAATCATTTTGAGATCCATTTAGAACTTAAAAACAGGAATGATTTAGTTAATTTTACTGGTGTCGTGAGAAAACTTGGCATTAGAATTGATGATATTGAAGCTAATCCGGCCTATAACAATACTGGTTTAGGCGTTTACACTGTTTCTTTAACAATCGGTTCTAAAGAGCTTAAAAAGTATAAATCTCATGCCGAAATTATTGAAGCTTTAAGTACTTTGGAATACATTAACTGTATTGAAGAGATTAAATAATGAATAAAGAGATTAATCTTATATATGGGAAAAATCCGGTCATTGAAGCCATTAGGGCCAAAAGAGCTTTAAAAGTTTTTGCTATTACTAATTTTAATGACCAAAAAATTCTTAATCTTATTAAAGAAAATCATTTAAATATGGTTTCTATTACTCTTAATGAAATGGAAAAGATGTGCCATGGTGTTCATCAAGGTATCGCTGCCGAACTCAAACCATATCAAACAGTTTCTTTAGAAGAGATTATCGCTAAGGCCAAAAAGAAAGAAAAGAAAATCATTGTTATGCTTGATAATATCTCTGATCCACATAATCTTGGCGCTATACTTAGAAGCGCTGATGTATTTGAAGCATCAGGTATTATTCTTCCTAAACATAATTCTGTGACACTAAATGCCACAGTCGCTAAGACAAGTGCAGGAGCCATTAACTATGTTCCTGTTGCTATTGTAAATAACCTCAATCAAGCAATTAAAGAATTAAAAGAAGAAGGATATTGGGTTGTCTCTACAGACGGTAGTGCAGATATCTCTTATTCCTCATTGAAATATGATTTTCCAGTAGTAATCGTTATAGGAAGCGAAGGCAAAGGAGTCTCGCCTCTTGTTCTTAAAAATTCGGATTACATTGTTAAAATTCCTCAATTTGGCCATGTCAATTCTTTGAATGCTTCCGTTGCTGCTGGCATTTTATTAGCGGAGGTGCATAAATCTTAATTCCTTGAAAGGAGGGAAGATTTATGCCTAAGGTTTCTTATAACCGTATCTTAGACGAGCATTTGCATACCTTGGTAGCACAGGGTAACCACGAGGCTTTGGAAAGACTAAAACAGCGATATCATTATCACTCTTTAGCCTTGTGTCATGATTTGCTAAATAATTATCAAAAAACAGGGGTTTCCGTTGCGGAATTGATGGCGGTTTGTGAAGGTATATTTGTTCACATTGTTGAAAAATACGATCCTTCGCAATCGACATTTTTTTCTTTTTGGAAAGAAAACACGATGCATAGGATGATGGATTATCTAGTGGATAATTCCTATAAGCCTGATTCAACGGATATCAACGGCAACATTTCTTTAGACCAGGAATTTGAAGACAAGCATTCGATTTCTGATTATATTCACGAAGTGGATGAAGACCGTGAAAAGAAAAGAAAACTATTCGAAATTAAAAACATCATTGCCCAAAACGATGATGTTTTTACTAAGCAGGAAGCCGCTCTTTTGAATCTCGTGTTAAGTGGTTACACAATCGCGGATTTAGAGCATGGTGGTGTGATGAGTAGATCGGCTTTGTATTTAACCTTCAAAACCGCTACTGAGAAACTTCAAAAACTCGTTAGAAAAGCCAAAGGAAATAAGTTCTAATATCGCTGTTATCACTTAGTGAAAAGGACAATATCGATATTTATTTTTCTTCTCCCGTGATATAATGCCTAGCATGGGCAAACTCGAGATTAAAAATTTGTGCTTTTCCTACGAGGAATCTCATCCTGTAATTGATGATATTTCTTTATCGATTGATAAAGGTTCTTTCATTGTGGTCTTAGGTCATAACGGCTCTGGTAAATCCACACTCGCTAAATTGATTGTTGGTTTATTAGACAAAAAAAGTGGCCAAATCTTTTTCGATGGCGAAGAAATTACCAAAAAGAATATTCGTGATCTTCAAACTAAAACCGCTTTAGTATTCCAAAATCCTGATAACCAATTCATTGGTTCAACGGTGGAAGATGATATTGCCTTCGGTTTAGAAAATAGAGAATTTCCTCATGAAAAGATGCAAGAAGAAATTGAGAAGTTTGCCGATAGTGTGAACATGCTCGATTACTTGAAGAAAGAACCAATCAATCTTTCTGGTGGTCAAAAACAAAGAGTTGCTCTAGCGGGAGCCCTTATTTTAAAGCCAGAGATTTTAATTCTCGATGAAGCAACTTCAATGCTTGATCCGAAAGGCAAATCGACAGTTAGAAAAGTTATCGATCGCATTCATAAAGAAAATCCTGATTTGACAATCATCTCAATTACTCATGATGTTGATGAGGCCTTATTAGCGGATAAAGTTTTCATTTTGTCCAAAGGCAAACTCGTTAAAAGCGGTGAGCCAAAAGAGATATTAAGAGACGAACAAGCACTTCTAGAATTAAAACTAGACATGCCTTTCATCTATCGTGTTGAGAAAAAATTAAGCGAGGCGTGTATTGATTCTCAAGCCGAAACTATGGAACAACTAGTGGAGGATATATGGGCATCAAGATAGAAAATCTTTTCTATACCTATGGTAAAAAAGCATCTAATAGCACTTTAGCGCTCAATGATGTGTCTTTCGCTATTAACGATAACGACTTTGTCGCCATTGTCGGCGAGACAGGTAGTGGTAAATCAACACTAGCCCAATGTTTAAACGCTTTAATCATTCCAGATAAAGGCCAAGTCGTAGTCGATGACATAGTTGTTTCATATAAAAACCGCAAAAGCAAGAAGATGCGTGATTTAAGAAAGCGCGTCGGTCTTGTTTTCCAATTCCCTGAATATCAACTATTTGAAGAAACTGTGGAAAAGGATGTCGCTTTCGGTGTGAAGAACTTTGGCGTTAAAAACGAAGAAGCCTTAGAAGAAGCACACAAAGCATTAGCCCAAGTTGGCCTTGATGAGAGTTATTATAAACGCCCACCATTTGAATTAAGTGGTGGCGAAAGAAGGAAAGTCGCCATTGCGGGTATCCTTGCCATTAAGCCTGACATCATCATCTTTGATGAACCAACAGTGGGTTTTGACCCTGCTAGTGCTAAAGAATTAATGGGTTTGATCGTTGAAATGCATAAACACGGTAAGACAATCATTGTCATTACCCATGATATGGATTTAGTGAATGAATACGCTCAAAAAGTCTTCATGCTGGAAAACGGCAAGTTAGCGTTCGAGGGAACACCTTCCGAATTATTCTTGCACGTTCAAAACTATGATCGTTTAGATATACCAAAAGTCATAAAACTTGCTCTTGCTCTAAAAGAAAAGGGTATGGATATTGATATCAATAGCGTCCGTTCAATTGATGATTTAATTGAGGCTATTAACTGCTGGAGGAATAAGCATGAGTAGCATGACCTTCGGCCGTTATAGTTTTCGCGATACGTTTGTCCATCGTCTTGATGCAAGAAACAAAATATTTCTTATGATTCTTTGCATGGTGGCCATCTTTTTCCAATTCAAAATGTGGTCAACTGCTTTGTTGTTAAGCGGCTTATATCTTGTAGCATTAATCATCTTAATGATTATATCTAGAGTCAATATCTTACAGTTATTTAAATCGCTATCTGGTATGTGGCTTTTTATCATCATATTGATGGCCATCTATATTTTCGTTCCAAACAATAACTATTATTTACCAGTGGCATTTAAAATCGCTTCTTTACAAGTGAGATGGGATGCGTTTTGTCAGTCTGGTTATATTATCTTAAGGCTCATTATGATGATTTCTTTAACCATGGTGTTAACAAGCACCACAAAACCAATGGATATGACTTATGCTTTTGAATGGTTCTTATCGCCTTTAAAGCTTATTAAACCCGCTAGATTTGTGGCGCATGAAATCGCCATGACTTTATCAATCGCTTTAAGATTTATTCCAACTCTTTTAGAGGAAACTGAAAGAATTATGAAAGCCCAATCAAGTCGTGGCGTTGATTTCAATCGTGGTGGACTATTTAAACGCTTTGGTGCGGTTATCGCCTTAATCATTCCGTTATTTGTTTCCGCTTTAGAAAGAAGTGAAGAACTCGCTAATGCGATGATTGTTAGAGGATATGATCCAAGGGCCAACCGCACAAGATATCGTTTATTAAGATTCTCTTGGAGAGATATTATTGCCTTTTTATTAGTGGCTATCGGCTTTGCCGGAGTCATCGTTTTATTCGTCTTTGATAGAACGGGAAGCCCACTTGATTTAATTTGGCATCTCTTTAAAGTGAAAGGATTCTAATTATGCGCATATTGGGAGTTTGTTCATATAGAGGTACGAACTATTACGGCTGGCAAAAACAAGTCGGTTTTGTTAGTGTACAAAGCACAATTGAAGAGGCCCTTTCTAAAGTATATGACGCTCCAATAAATATTACTGGTTCAGGCAGAACCGATGCAGGCGTGCATGCAATTAGGCAGTATTTTCATTTCGATACCGAAAAAGAAAAAGACTTAAAGCAATTAGCGTACTCTCTTAATAAAATGCTTCCAGAAGACATCAAGATTGTTTCTTTTGAAGAAGTTGCTAATGACTTCCACGCTAGATATAACGCCAAAAGAAAGATTTATGAATATCGTATTGTTTTAAAAAATAAAGATCCATTCCTTGATCAATTAGCCTATGTCTATCCAATGGATTTTGATTTTGATTTATTTAAATCCGTATTAGATAAATTCGTTGGTCAACATAATTATCAAGATTTCACCTCTAAAGAAGAGGATGAAGGCAACTTTATTAGAGAAATTTGTGCTATAAAAGTTGATAAAAATGGTAACGATGTTTTTGTTACTTTTGAAGGCAATGGTTTCATGCGTTATCAAATTAGAAATATGATAGGCGCCGCATTAAGCGTTGCTAACAAAAAAGAGAGTTTAGATTTTATTGATTATCATCTTAAAGAAGATAAAAAAAGAGAAATCATTTCTTACAAAGCCCCAGCTAATGGGTTATATTTAGTAGATGTTTTATACAAATAATGTTCAATTCTATATGAACATGTGATAATATTTTTTCGCAATAAAGGAGTTTATATCATGGGTAGAGCACATGAAGTAAGAGCAAAAGCGATGGCCGCAACCGCTGCAAAAAGAAGCGCCCTCTTTATGAGAGCCAGCAAAGAAATCTATATGGCGGCAAAGTCTGGCGTTCCTGATCCTGAAATGAATTTAGCCCTCCGTTCCGCTATTGAAAAGTGGAGAGGCCAAAACGTTACTAAAGACGTCATCGATAGAGCGATTCAAAAAGCTAAAGGCGGCGAAGCCGAAAGCTATTCTGAAGGTCGCTATGAAGCCTTTGGTCCTGGTGGTTCCCTCTTTATCATTGATACATTAACCGATAACTCTAATAGAGCGTTTATCGAAGTGAGAACAGCAATTACTAAAAAAGGTGGTCACTTAGGTTCCACAATCTTTAATTTCACACAAACTGGTCTATTTGTTTTCAAGGGAAACAATAGAGATGAAGTTGAAGAAAATCTCATTCTTTCCGATGTTGATGTCCGTGAAGTTACCGAAGAAGATGGTACAATCGAAGTTCTAGTTGAACCAGCAGCGTTTGGTCAAGCTAGACAAGTATTAGGCGATATGGGTATTAGTGAATTCGATGTTGCTGAAATCACTTTCTTAGCCAACGATCCAATTGAATTAACCGACCCAGAAGACAAACGCAAATTCGACGAATTATGCGATATGCTTGATGACTTACAAGACGTTCAAAACGTTTATCATAACGTCAAAGCTTAATCGGTTTTAAAAAAATAATAGAAGTGGTGTTCCAAAGGAACATCATTTTTATTTATTCAATTGATAAAACTTTTTTGGACAAAAACAAAAAATCTCCCGATTAGTTAAGTAGGAGGTATTTTATGTCCAAACCTAAAAGACCATTCAAAAAACATTTTAGAGTTAATCGTAGTAAAGAAGCATCTATTCATCCTGCTTACGTAATAAGAAAGGAAGGGAATAGTTACGATTACATAGGATTAGTTCATTCACCTGTTACTGACAATAGAAGAAATATTAAATTAAGAAAGAATCCTAATCCAAAAGATAACCGTGCATCTTACATAAGGCCATTCTTTCGTAGTGGTCCAATCAAAAATTCTCTAGAAAAAGGATTCGTGGATGGAGATTCGCTAAAAAAGACAGAAATAGAATTCGCAAAATTTCTAGAACAAAGAAATAAAAAAAGCGGAACGTGGCGCCGGCACTTATGTCCGTTCTTCATCTACTGTTCCGCTATAAACATTTAATCAAATTAAATAACCAAAAACAATCTTTTTCACAATTAGGGAGTTGTTTCACAAATATTCAATTGACATCACCTACGCAAACGCGTATGATTTTTATCGGCACAAAAGCTAAATTAGCGAAGTCCCCGGTAAGGTCAAAGTTAGTTTGGTAAAGGAGGATTAAAGTTATGCAACGTCAAACTACTATTGCAAAAAATAACGAAATCCAAAGAAAATGGTATGTCGTGGATGCCGCGAATAAGCCATTAGGAAGATTAGCCACTCAAGTCGCACAAGTCTTAACTGGTAAATGTAAACCAATTTGGACTCCAAACGTTGACTGTGGTGACTATGTTATCATCATTAACGCTGAAAAGGTTTCTCTTTCTGGCGATAAGTTGAATAACAAAAAATACTACAATGTTTCTGGTTATGCTGGTGGTCTTAGAACCCGTACAGCTGGTACAATGATTGAAAAGTACCCAGTAGAAATGATGGAAAGATGCATTCATGGCATGCTTCCAAAAGGCCGTTTAGGTCGTCAAATGATTAAGAAATTATTTGTCTATGCTGGTCCAGAACACAAACAAGAAGCTCAAAAACCGGAAGTTCTTGAGCTCAAATTCTAGGAGGTCTCACCATGGCAAAGAAAGCTGATCTTCAATATTACGGTACAGGCAAAAGAAAATCTTCAATCGCTCGTGTTTATTTAACAGCGGGTACAGGTAAAGTTGTTGTCAACGGTCACCCAGTCGAAGAATATATGCCTTATCAAACATTAATTCTCGATTTAAAACAACCATTAACATTAACCGGCACAGAATCTAAGTATGATGTCCGCGCTGAAGTTAAAGGTGGTGGCTTCACAGGTCAAGCTGGTGCAATCCGTTTAGGTTTAGCCAGAGCCTTATTAGAAGCCGGTTGCGATCGTGCAGTCTTAAAAGCTAACGGTATGGTCACACGTGACTCCCGTAAGAAAGAACGTAAAAAATACGGTCTCAAAGCTGCTCGTAAAGCACCTCAATTCAGCAAACGTTAATCGTTTACTATCAAGAAAGAGAAGAGGAAGTTTATACTTCCTTTTTTCTTATTCGCGTGTTCTTTTTTATTATTAAAAAGTTATTGATTATAAATAAGTGTTGTTGTATATTATTAACGCTGTCTAAAAGGCAGATGGGCCTATAGCTCAGTCGGTTAGAGCGCGGTGCTGATAACGCCGAGGTCGATGGTTCGATTCCATTTGGGCCCACCATTTAGCGGGAATTCTTAACTGTTTAAATACACCAGATGAGTTCAAATGTCTGTGGATGGAGATTCCAATTACCAGACAACCTCGTAAGGGAAAGAAAAGACTGAAGGTTTAAAACCTTCTTTTCTTTTTTGCGTGATATATAATTATATATAATAAGGAAACAACTATGAGATTAAGAAAGTTTTTAGCTAAATTATTCGTTATTATATCTGCTTTCTTTGTTGTGCTTTCTCCAATTGTTTTAGTAGAAGAAGCAGGCCATAGTTGTAATCATGAAGACTGCCAAATTTGTGAAGTTATTCGTACCGCCGAAGACAACATTAAACACATTGTTAAGTTTTCTACTGGTGCAGCAGCAACTTTATTAATTGCGGTCTCATTTGTTTTCGTTGCTTCTTTGATTGCAATATCTAAAGATTTAGATTTTAATACGCCTGTTTTATTAAAAACCAAGTTATCTAATTAGACTCCTTTTAATGATTGTTTCTATATTGCTATAAGCAATATTTTTGTCATTAATTAAGGAGTTTTTATCATGAAAAATATTTTTTGGAAGCTCATTGGGCTTTCGCTTATAATTCCTTTTTTCACATCGTGTAATCTTAATGGCGGTGATGGAAAAATGAATATAGTGACCACAATTTTTCCTGAATACGATTGGGTCATGAATATTCTAGGAGAAAAGAAAAATAATGCTAATGTTACTCTTCTTCTCGACAGTGGCATTGATTTACATAGTTATCAACCAACCCCAAAAGACATAGTCACCATTTCTAAGAGTGACTTATTTATCTATGTTGGTGGTGAATCTGATTCTTGGGTTAATGGCGCTCTTAAACAAGCCACTAATAAGGATATGAAAGTTATCAACCTCATGGATATTCTTGGTGACGCCATTAAAGAAGAAGAAGTCATCGAAGGCATGGAAGGTGAAGAAGAGGAAGAAGAGGGTGAAGAAGAAATTGAATATGATGAACATGTTTGGCTTTCTCTTCAAAATGCTGAAGTACTAGTCAAAGACATTGGCAAAGTCATCGCTGAAATCGATAAAGATAATGCCAATTACTATGACGATAATGTTGCAACTTATGTTAATTCATTAAAAGACTTAGACACTCGCTATGAACAAGCTGTTAAAGCGGGTAACAAAGATACTGTCTTATTTGCCGATAGATTCCCATTTAGATACCTCGTGGATGATTATAATCTAAAATACTATGCCGCTTTTGTGGGCTGCTCTGCGGAAACAGAAGCCAGTTTTGAAACCATCAAATTTTTAGCTAATAAAGTTGATGAATTAGGCTTGTCAGTCATCTTCAAAATCGAAAGTTCGGATGGTTCAATCGCTAATACAGTGAAAAATGCCACCACGAATAAAGACCAAACTATTTTAACGATGGATTCAATTCAATCAGCGTCCACAAAAGAATATCAAGCTGGTAGGAATTATCTTTCTATTATGGAACAAAATCTCACAGCTTTAAAAGAAGCTCTTAAATAAGGAGGATACCTTATGCCTTTACTTTCATTTGAAAACATATCGATAGGTTATGATAATAATCCGATATTAGAAAACTTAAGTTTTTCTATAGAACAAGGCGATTACCTCGCTATTTTAGGTGAAAATGGGGCGGGTAAATCAACTTTGCTTAAAACCATGCTTGGCTTAATAAAGCCACTGGATGGTAAAATTGTTTTTGATGTGGGAGTAAAGAAAACCGAAATTGGCTATCTCCCTCAACAAACAGTGGTGCAAAGAGATTTCCCGGCTTCTGTTTGGGAGATAGTCATTTCTGGCTGTTTAGCAAAAGATGGTATAAGACCATTTTATGCAAAAGAGGACAAACAACTCGCTGAAGCTAATATCAAAAAACTTGGTTTAGAGGATTTAAAGAAGAGATGCTATAGAGAACTATCTGGTGGCCAGCAACAACGCGTTTTGCTTGCACGGGCCCTCTGTTCTTCTGATAAAGTGCTTGTTTTAGATGAACCTGTGACTGGTTTAGACCCTAAGGTCACCATTCAGCTTTATGAATTAATTGACTCTTTAAATAAAGAAGGCATTACCATTATCATGATTTCTCATGATCTTCAAGCTTTAAAACACGCGAATAAAATTTTACATCTTGGTCATGAAACCTTCTTTGGCAATAAAGAAGATTATTTAAAGAGCCCGCTTTATCAAATCTTTATGGACAAAGGAGGTAAGCAAAATGATTGAATTATTTGAAACGATTGCCTCTTATTTTCAATTCCAATTTGTTCAATACGCCTTTATCGTGGGTGTCTTGATTGCTTTGTGCTCATCTTTATTAGGAGTTACATTAGTTTTAAAACGATTCTCATTTATTGGTGATGGCTTATCTCATATGGCTTTCGGGGCGATGGCGGTGGCGGCTGTTGTTGGTTTAACTAACAATATGATTATTTCTATGCCTGTCACTATTATTGCCGCCATTCTTCTTTTAAGAACGTCGCAAAATAGTCGTATCAAAGGTGATGCCGCAGTGGCAATGCTCTCTGTTGGTGCTTTAGCGATTGGTTATTTATTAATGAATATTTTTCCAACATCATCCAATGTATCCGCTGATGTTTGCACGACATTATTTGGCTCGGTCTCAATTTTGACACTTTCCACAGTGGAAGTATGGATTTGTATAGGCTTGTCTATTTTAACCGGCTTAATTTTTGTCTTCTTTTATAACAAAATTTTTGCGGTTACTTTTGATGAAAACTTTGCTAGAGCTACTGGTGTAAAAGCTAATTTATATAATCTGTTAATTGCAGTAGTGACTGCTATCATTATTGTTCTTGCAATGAATCTTGTAGGTTCATTATTGATATCTGCCTTAATCATTTTCCCAGCATTAAGCGCGATGCGTGTATTTAAAAGTTTTAAATCAGTGACCATTAGTTCCGCTATTATTTCGGTATTTTGCGCTGCTTCTGGCTTATTAATATCCATTGTGGCTGGCACACCAGTTGGCCCAACAATTGTCGCGGTCGATATTGTGGTGTTCTTTATTTTCTTCCTTATCGGATTCATTTTTTCAAGAGTGAAGAAAGGATAATGATAAAAATGAAAAAAGTTGCATTGTTAACTACTATATCCGCTATTTTGTTGATTACTAGCTGTACAAGTAATGGCCATTTAAATAGCCGCAATAACCCAATTGCTTCATTATTTAGTTCAGAAGAGAGCAGCATCCCTTCATCAATAATTAGTGAATCAAATAGAAAACAAAGTCAAAATGACTATCCTGTTTATGAAAAGATTGATGTTGATTTAACTACTATGAACTCCACGATGGTTTATTCAGAAGTTTATGACATGCTAGATAAACCGAGCTCTTATATTAATAAAATAGTCAAAGTTGCTGGACCATTTAGACCATTTGAAAGCACTGATCCAAATTCATGTTATCCCGCTATTTTAGTAATGGATGCGACAGCGTGTTGCGGTAATGGTCTTGAGTTTTTATTATATGAAGTTCCGCTTTGTTCTATGAGTGGAGGAAATGGTTATCCATTATATAACGAAGAAGCAACAATAGTGGGGAGATTTGAAACATATTTAGAAGATTCGGACTTGTATGTCCATTTAGTGGATGCTATTTGGTTAAAATAAGGAGATATCTATG
>JAFSPN010000035.1 GCA_017442875.1 Bacilli bacterium | reverse complement strand
TGTGAATCCCCCAATACGCGCTGGTAAGAAAGTTACGTACGCGATGTATGAAGGGGCTAAACAATACTTAATTGATGGCGGCTCTTTATATATTGTTATCAGAAAAGCCCAAGGAGCAGACAGTGCTTCAAAATATATCGAATCGATATTCGGAAATATCAAACTCCTCGATAGACATAAGGGTTATCACATCTATCAAGCTATAAAGAGCAAAATCTAGCAAATAAAGGAGCCATTATATGATTAGAAATATTGAGAACTTAAACAAACTCAACAACGATCGTTATGATTACAGTAAGATTTCTGGCAAATTACCTTTACCAAACTTAGTGGAAATCCAAACGAAATCGTATGAAGAGTTTAAGGAAAAAGGATTAGACGAAGTCTTCAGAGAATCTTTCCCAATTGTTAACTACACAAATACGTTATCAATTGACTACGTCTCAATTCGTTTTGGTGAACCAAAGCATACATTCTTACAATGCAAAGCTCAGGATCTCACCTATAGTGCGCCAATCTATGTGATGTTACGTTTAACTCACCATGATACCGGTGAAATCCAAGAATCTGAAGTCTATATGGGTGAATTCCCACTTATGACCAAGTCTGGTACATTCATCGTCAATGGTGCGGAACGTGTTATTGTTTCACAATTAGTTCGTTCCCCAGGCGCATACATGTCTTTAACAAAAGATATTAAAACCGGTAAAGTTACTTACGAAGCAGATCTCATCCCAGGTCGTGGTACATGGTTACAATTCGAAAGCGGCACAAAGGACTTATTAAGCGTCCGTATTGACCGTCAAAGAAAGTTGAACGCTACCACATTATTAAGAGCTTTAGGTTTAGAAGAAACTAACGATATCATCAAATTATTTGGTGATAGCGAAGCTTTAAAGAACACTTTAGCCAAAGATGATGATCAAAAGATCAAAACTGCTAAGCAAGCCCTTGTTGAAATCTTCAAGAAGATGAAACCAGGTGAACCAGTCACCGAAGAAGGCACAATTAACTTCTTTGTGCAAAAATTCTTCGATGCTAAACACTATGACTTAGGCAGAGCTGGTCGCTTTAAATACATTAAGAAATTAGGCGTTTATAACCGTTTAGCCGGTCGCACATTAGCAGAAAACTTAGTGGATGCTGATGGTGAAGTGCGTTTCAAGAAAGGCTATACCTTAACTGCCGCGGATGTCGATGCGTTAAGAGATGAAGACTTCTTTGAAAAAGGCGCTCACATGAAGAAACTCAAAGTCAACGATAAACTCGATGACCATGGTGTGATCAATATCGTCAAAGTTTATAACAACGATAGAGAAAAGAAAGTTTGCCATATCATCGGCACTGACTTAAATGGTACTTCTTCATATGTCACAATTAGCGACATCCTCGCTTGTTTCTCCTATTTCCTCAATGTCATGGATGGATTCGGTGATACCGATGATATCGACCACTTAGGTAATAGAAGAATCCGTTGCGTTGGTGAATTAATTCAAAATCAATTCCGCTTAGGTTTAGCCAAAATGGTCAAGACCGTGCAACAAAAAATGTCTATTTCTGATTTAGGCAACGTCAAACCAAAAGCCTTAATCAATCCACGTCCATTAAGCGCTTCAATTAGAGAATTCTTTGCGTCTTCTCAATTAAGTCAATTCATGGACCAAACAAACCCATTAGCCGAATTAACCAATAAGCGTAGATTATCCGCTTTAGGTCCTGGTGGTCTTACCAGAGATAGAGCTTCTACTGAAGTCCGTGACGTTCACGTTTCTCACTATGGTAGAATCTGTCCAATTGAAACACCAGAAGGTCAAAACATCGGCTTAATCAATAACCTCGCCTCATACGCGAAAATTAATAAATATGGATTTATTGAAACACCATATAGACGCGTAGATAAGGCCACATGTCGTGTCTTAAGCGAAGCGGAAGATTCCGTTTATTTATCCGCGGATGAAGAATGGGACTATGTTATCGCTGAAGCTAACATTAACTTATCTCCAGAAGGTGAAATCCTTGACGAACAAGTCATCGCAAGATATAAAGGCGAAAACGTCATGGCTAATAGAGAAGATGTCGACTATGTTGACGTTTCTCCAAAGCAAATCGTTTCTATCGCCGCGGGTTGTATCCCATTCTTAGAAAACGATGACACCATGCGTGCCCTTATGGGTAGTAACATGCAACGTCAAGCCTTACCACTTTTAAGACCACACGCTCCATTCGTGGGTACTGGTCTTGAACATCAAATTGCCCGTGACTCAGGTTTAG
Organism: Bacilli bacterium; assembly: GCA_017442875.1. Lineage (GTDB taxonomy): Bacteria > Bacillota_I > Bacilli_A > RFN20 > CAG-826 > RUG14515. The sequence continues at coordinate 12,221 of JAFSPN010000035.1, read as the reverse complement.
CCGTGGTCGCTGTCGAAGATGGTACCGTCACTTATACCGATTCCAGAACCATTGAAATCTTAGAAAAAGGCAATGTTGAACCAAGAATTTATCAATTACAAAAATTCGAAAGAAGTAACCAAGGTACCTGTATTAACCAACAATCCATCGTTAAAGTTGGACAACAAGTTAAGAAAGGTCAAATCATCGCTGATGGTCCTGCTATGGATAATGGCGATTTAGCCTTAGGTCAAAACGTTACTATCGCCTTTATGACATGGAACGGCTACAACTATGAAGACGCTGTCATCATGTCTGAAAGACTAGTTAAGGATGACGTGTATACATCAATCCATATTGAAAAGTATGAATTAGAGTGCCGTAGCATTCCAAAATTAGGCGATGAAGAAATTACCCGTGATATTCCTAACGTCTCTGAAGCTGCTAAAGCTAACTTAGACGAAAGAGGTATTATCGTTCCAGGCGCGGAAGTGAAAGAAGGCGACATCTTAGTCGGTAAAGTCACTCCTCGTGGTCAATCTGAACCAACTCCAGAAGGCAAATTATTAATGGCCATCTTTGGTGAAAAAACCAATGAAGGTAAAGATGCTTCCTTAAGAGTTCCACACGGTGGTGCGGGTATTGTCTTAGATGTTAAGATCTTCAAACGCGAAGGCAAATCTAAAGACGTTGAACTCCCACCTGGAGTTAACGAAGTCGTCAGAGTCTATATCGTCCAAAAGAGAAAGATCTCCGAAGGTGATAAGATGTCTGGTCGTCACGGTAACAAGGGTGTTATCTCCCGTATCTTACCAGAATGCGATATGCCATTCCTTCCAGATGGTACACCAGTTGACATCATGCTCAACCCATTAGGCGTTCCATCTCGTATGAATATCGGTCAAATCTTAGAAGTCCACTTAGGCTATGCCTTAAAACAATTAGGCTATAAGATTGCCACTCCAGTTTTCGATGGTATTACCAATGAAGAAATCTTGGATATGATGCAAAAAGCCAAAATGGATCCAACTGGCAAAACCGTTCTTTATGACGGCACAACCGGTGAAAGATTCGACGAAAGAATTACCGTTGGCTGTATGTACATGATTAAGTTAGTGCACATGGTCGATGATAAATTACACGCTCGTGCAACTGGCCCATATAGCTTAGTTACACAACAACCTTTGGGTGGTAAAGCCCAAAATGGTGGTCAAAGATTTGGTGAAATGGAAGTCTGGGCTCTTGAAGCCTATGGCGCCGCTCACGTCTTACAAGAAATTATCACCATTAAATCCGATGACCGCGTCGGTAGAAGAAAGACCTATGAAGCGATCATTAAAGATCAACCATTACCAAAACCAGGCATTCCAGAAGCCTTCAAGGTCTTGGTTAAAGAATTACAATCATTATCCATGAACGTCACCCTTCTTGACCAAGAAGGTAACGCCATTGATATGGACGCTCTTGCTAAAGAAGCTGAAAAAGAAGAAAGAAGAATTAATTCCAACATCCGTAACTTAATGGGTGAAGGTAGTTCATCTGAATCAGTGGTGGATCAAGAAGACGTCGGCATGTCAAGTCGCTCAGCGGATGAAGTTTTCGGAGAATAGGAGGATAAAAGATTATGTTTGATGTTAAAAGATTAGCAGCGATTAAAGTCGGTTTAGCCTCCCCAGAAACAATCCGTAGTTGGTCTCATGGTGAAGTTTTAAAACCAGAAACAATTAACTATCGTAGTCAAAAACCAGAAATGCAAGGTTTGTACTGCGAAAAAATCTTTGGACCTAGCAAGGATTATGAATGTCACTGTGGTAAATATAAGAAAATTAGATTTGCTGGTGTCGTTTGTGAAAAGTGTGGTGTTGAAGTCACTTCTAAAGAAGTTAGAAGAGAAAGAATGGGCCACATCGAACTCGCTAGCCCATGCTCCCACATTTGGTATTTAAAAGGTATCCCAAGCCGTATTGGCTTAATCTTAGATGTTTCTCCAAAACACTTAGAAGAAGTCACATATTACGCTGCCCATATCTGTTTAAATCCAGGTAAGAGCACTGTCCTTTCCTATCGTGAATTCATCAACGAAAGAAACGGTAGAGAAATCTTCATTCCAGCGGTTAAAGAAATTCAACAAAACGCCGCGGAATGGGGTTTACAAGAAGGTAGCGATGATTACGCTAGAAGTGAAGAATTAATCGCCAGAATGGAAAACCATGGTGAAGTTTTCGACTTCCAAACCGTCGCTAGATTCATTAACAAATATACCGGTGCGGAATTCTCCGAAGGTGCCGCTGCAATTAAGAGATTACTCCAAGAAGTCGATCTCGATAAAGAAGCCGCAGAAATCAATAAGAAGATGAAGGAAACTAAATCCACATCTAGACAAAAACTTACTAAGAGATTAGAAGTTATCGAAGCTTTCCGTAACTCTGATAATAAACCTGAATGGATGATTTTGGACGTCATTCCAGTCATTCCACCAGATTTAAGACCAATGCTTCAACTCGATGGTGGTCGTTTTGCCACCTCCGATTTAAACGATTTATATCGTAGAGTCATCTCCCGTAATAACCGTTTAAAGAAGTTAATTGACATGAATTCTCCACAAGTTATCTTGATGAACGAAAAACGTATGCTTCAAGAAGCCGTTGACGCATTAATCGATAACGGTAGAAGAAATAAACCAGTCCAAGGTCCTGGTGGCCGTGCCCTTAAGTCCTTAAGTAGTGCGCTTAAAGGTAAACAAGGTAGATTTAGACAAAACTTACTTGGTAAACGTGTCGACTATTCTGGTCGTTCCGTTATCGCTGTTGGTCCATCTTTAAGGATGTATCAATGCGGTTTACCAAGAGAAATGGCTATTCAATTACTTAGACCATTTATCGCTTGTGAACTCTTAAAAAGAGGCACCGCTAACGCGCATAAACAAGCTGATAAGATCATTGATCGATATGATGATGTCGTCTTTGATATCGTTGAAGAAATCATTTCTAAGCACCCAGTTTTATTAAACCGTGCTCCAACATTACATAGGCTTGGTATTCAAGCCTTCCAACCAATCTTAGTTGATGGTCGCGCCATCCGTTTACACCCACTCGTTTGTACAGGTTTCAACGCTGACTTCGATGGTGACCAAATGGCTGTTCACGTCCCATTATCTAAAGCCGCTCAAGAAGAAGCTTTACACTTAATGTTAGCCTCTAATAACATCTTAGGTCCAAAAGATGGTAAACCGATCGTTACACCATCCCAAGACATGGTTATTGGTAACTACTATTTAACACTTGAAAGCACTAAAGAAGACTTCTTAAAGACCGCTAAAGAACTTCACGCCCGTAAGGATGACGAAGAAGCGGAAAGATACGAACTTTATGCTGCTAGTGAAGGTAAAGTGTTCAAAGACGTCGATGATGTCTTAAGAGCGTATCAAACAAAACAAATCCACTTGCATAACCGTATTGCCTTATTAGGTAAAGCGATGATGAAGAAGGATTTCACCGAAGAACAAAATAAGAGTTACTTAATTACCTCTGTTGGTAAAGTTATCTTCAATTTAATCTTCCCAAGTGACTTCCCATATTTAAACGAAGTGAGTGGTGCGGCTTTAAGAGGCGACCAAGAAGTGATCAATAAATACTTTGCCCCAAGAGGCACAAATATTCCTGAGTTTATCGCTTCACGTCCTGTCTTAAAACCATTCAATAAGAAAGACCTCGGTTCCATCATTAACGAAATTTTCCAACGTTATGATCGTCAAGGTAATCCAAAAACATCCGCTGTTTTGGATAAGATTAAAGACCAAGGCTTCCATTATTCAACAGTCGCTGGCTTAACCGTTAGCTTAAGTGATATTCACGCTGTTAAAGGTAAAGAAGAAATCCTTAAAGCCGGTGATGAGAAAGTCGCTAACTTAAAAGAACTTTACGAAATGGGTATGTTAACCAATGAAGAAAGACATAAACAAGTCGTTGAAGTTTGGGAAAAAGTTAAAGACCAAGTCCAAAAGAAACTTGAATCACAATTCAAACTTGATACACGTAATCCAATCTTCATGATGTCTGATTCCGGTGCTCGTGGTAATATTTCCAATATTATCCAATTAGCCGGTATGAGAGGCTTGATGGGTTCTACCTCTGGTAGCACAATCGAACTTCCAGTTAAATCATGCTTCCGTGAAGGTATGAACGTGTCCGAGTTCTTTATCGCCACCCACGGTGCTCGTAAGGGTGGTGCCGATACCGCGCTTAAGACCGCTGACTCAGGTTACTTAACACGTCGATTAGTCGACGTTTCTCAAGACGTGATCGTCAGAGAAGAAGATTGTGGTACTGATCATGGCTTCGAAGTCTTTGAAATTAGGGACTCCGCAAGAGACGCTGTCATCGTTAAACTCGAAGACCGTTTAGTCGGTAGATTCGCTTTAAACGACGTCGTTGATCCAAATACTGGCCGTGTAATCGTTGCTGGTAACACCATGATCCACGAAAAAGAAGCCAAAGAAATCGTTAACGCTGGTATTAAATCCGTTTATATCCGTAACTTATTCGGATGTGAAACTAAGGATGGCGTGTGCGTACATTGCTATGGCCGTAACCTTGCTACAGGACGTCGAGTCCAAGTCGGTGAAGCCGTTGGTATTATGGCCGCTCAATCAATTGGTGAACCTGGTACACAGTTAACCATGAGAACATTCCATACCGGTGGTGTTGCGGGCTCCGATATTACTCAAGGTTTACCTAGAGTTCAAGAACTATTCGAAGCGCGTACTCCAAAGGGCGAAGCTTTAATCTCTGAAATCTCTGGTACAGTCACCAAGATCGAAGAAAAGAATGGTTGCTATATTGTGACCGTTAAAAACGATCTCGATGAAAAAGAATATACCACTAACTTTGGTGCGAGACTTAGAGTTAAGAAAGGTGACGCCGTTAAAAATGGTGGTAAGATCACCGAAGGTGCTATCTCACCTAAGAAATTACTCGAAGTCGCTGATGTGACCGCGGTTGAAAACTATATCCTTAAGGAAGTCCAAAAGGTTTACAGCGCGCAATCCATTGGTATTTCCGATAAGCACATCGAAGTTATCGTCCGTCAAATGTTAAGAAAAGTCTTAGTCATTGAAGCGGGTGATACTGATATGCTTAGTGGTACACGTGTGAACGTTAACACATTCACCGCGAAAAATACTGACGCTATTTTAAGCGGTAAGCATCCAGCTGTCTTCTCACCATTAATTCTTGGTATTACTAAGTCCGCTCTTGAAACCGAATCATTCTTAAGTGCGGCTTCCTTCCAAGAAACAACCCGTGTCTTAACCGATGCGGCAATCAAAGGTAAGACAGACTACTTACATGGCTTAAAAGAAAACGTCATTACTGGTCACCTTATCCCAGCGGGACGTGGCTTAATGGCCGATGCTGCTAGCGATGATATCTCCAATAATTTCGATGTTGAAGAGACAATGAGAGAAGTAAGCGATAGATACATCGAAGAGCACGAAAGAAAAGTCAAAGAAATTAACGAAAAGATTCGTGTCTTAGAAGAAGAAAAGAAGTAATTTCTAAACAACAAAAAATTAGAACCATCGATTAGCGGTGGTTCTTTTTCTATTCTATTTATAAATGGATACGCCCGCACGTCCGGCTTTTTTGATTTTATATAAAGCAGCGTCAGCTTTTCTAAATAACGTATCAGTGGTATCACGAATTGTGCCATGCGCTATACCGATTGAAAGAGTAGTGCCAGGGATATTGCCTTGGGCTCTAGATATTTCATCATCCATCTTCTTACATTTTTCGACGATGTCATCAGATATCTCATCGTTTTGATTAGTAACGATAATCGCGAATTCATCGCCACCAATACGGAATATATAACTATTTTCATCATCAAAATATTTCTTAATCGTATTAGCGGTTCTCACTAAAACTTTATCGCCTATTTCATGGCCAAGCGTGTCATTCACTTCTTTAAAATTATCAATATCAAGAAGAATATAAATCACATTATCTAACGGCATGCTCTTATAGACGCGGTCATAACCAGTTCGATTGTATAAACTTGTTAGTTTATCGTGTTCCGCTTCATATTTGAGACTTTCTTTAATATCTTCATTAGCTTTATGAACGCGGTTATAAACAGAGGCTAAATAATTGAATTCCTTATTACTTTTAATGCGTACTTCTTCATTATTAGATAAAGATTTAACCGCCGAGTTCATCGGATTAACGATATAGACGTGCATCAAAATGATTAAACCCGCCATAAAGGCGATATTTACGGCAATAATAATTGATTGGAAGACGATCAAATCTCTTAAGTTTTGTTCGGACTTAGCGATGTTGTTGGCCATTAATTCATCGATAACATCGATCGCCTTATCAACATTAATAATGATATTATTCTTACTATCCATGTAATCGTCGCTGAAGACAGCATTAAGCGCTTCAGTGTGACGGTTTTCCGGCGCTACGGAGTCTGCATCGGTACAATTAACAATTTCTTCGTACTTTTCATAATTAATACTTGGATTATCTAAACAAGTTAGTTTCATAGCGTAATACTCAAGCTGCATTAAACCATTCGATTCCTCAACAGCCGCGGTAATAGCGGTGTGAACAGTTTCATGAATTGGAGAATCTTCTGTTAATTCATGGATAACCACTAAAGCGTTATCTCTTCTTTTTGTTTCTTTGGCTTCTTTGAAATAAGAATCTAAATATTCTTTTTCTGCAGTAGCAACGAATAAACGCACATTATTAGTTAAATCATCAGAGGCTAGTTTGACATCATTAGCAGCGCTTTTCATGGTGATATAATTTTTCGTGGAAGTGTTAACTTCTTCATTTTTTTGCGAAATATAAACCATGGAAAAAATAAGGATACCTGAAATAACAACCGCGAAGATGCTAATCAACCATCCGACTAGTTTTAAAGAAACACCCTTTGCTTGATATTGAACTTTTTGAGCACTCATAGCTTATGATTATATCATATCCTGTGTTTTATGCAAAAAAGCATTAGCGATAATATAAGATAAACTATGCTATAATAGGTATCGCAAAAGGAATGATATTTATGGAACAATATAAGATTGTGATTGATTTACTTGGTTCTGATAAAGGACCAGACGCCGTATTATTAGGGGCCGCTTTAGCCTTAAAAGAATTTTCTAATTTATGCGTTACTTTAGTCGGCCCAGAAGAACTCATCAACGCTAAAAAAGATGAGATTGGTTTAGATATGTCTCGCGTTAAGATTATTAACGCCACTGAAACCATTACAAACTATGAAAACCCATACACGGGTATCATGAATAAACCACAAGCCTCCTTAGTTCAAGCGATGAAAGAAGCGGGAAAAGAAGAGGAAAATTATGCTGGTATGATTAGCGCAGGTAGTAGTGGCGCTATCCTCATGGGATCGTTTAGATATTTAAGCGATGAAAAGAAAACTAGACCATGTATGGCGGCATTGCTTCCAAATGGTAAAAACGGCTTTACTTGTGTCGTTGATGTCGGTGCGACAATTGACTGCACTTCTAGCCAACTCCATTCATTCGCCCATCTAGGCACTGACTTAATGAAAAAGATGTATAAAATTGATAATCCAAAAGTCGGTCTTCTTTCTAATGGTGCGGAACCCACAAAAGGCAATCACCTAGTTAAAGAAACCCATCCTATCTTAGCGGAAGATAAAGAACTTAACTTCGTCGGTAATATCGAAGGCAACAATGCTTTAAGTGGGGACTGCGACGTTCTCGTTTGCGATGGTTTCGCGGGCAATCAAGTCTTAAAGAACACCGAAGGTATGGCTAAACGTTTAATTACCGATATTGTCATCTTATCTAAAAAGAGTAATCGACCAGAATTCATGGAAGTTGCTCAATATTTAATGAAGCAATATGATATTTCCGCTTTAGGAGGCGGAATGATCTTAGGCACTAGAAAGCTCATCATTAAAGCGCGTGGTAACTCAGACGAAAGAGCGATTGTGAGCATTTCAAGAATGTTGATCAATTACGCTTCTGGGGCAGCTGTATTTTCTAAGTAATAAAGACAGCGCTCTTCGTTGATAGAAAAATAATTATTTGTTAAGATAACAAGGCAAGAAGGTAGAATATTATGCTAGAAAAATTAAAAGAACTGATGAAAGGTGTCGATCCAGAACTCAATTTGGATAATGTCACTTTAGAAACTAAACTTGTTGACGATTTACATTTTGACTCATTAGGTATCATGATGTTCGCTATGGCCATCGAAGATGAATTTGGTATTTCATTTGATGAACCAATGAATTTCCAAACTGTTAAAGATGTTGTCGATTACATCGAAGCCAACAAGAAATAAGGATTCTTAAATCAATAATTTGCCACCTCGTGTGGCTTTTTATTTTGTCTTGTTGAAATAACAAGAATGTCTCTCTATAATAAACCAGGTATGTCACCATTAATTATTCTTAGTTTATTCATCCCATTAGTCGGCACAACTCTCGGTAGTGCGATGGTTTTCTTTCTTAAAAAAGAAATCAATATCAAGCTCCAAAAGATCCTTTTAGGTTTTGCTTCAGGCGTGATGATTGCGGCCTCCATTTGGTCGCTCATGCAACCCGCGATTGAATCATATACCGATTTTAGAGCGTATTTGATTCCTGCTGTTGGTTTTATTGCTGGTGTGGGATTCATGTTACTTCTCGACTATTTAGTACCTCATATTCATAAAAACAATGAAGAAGAAGGCATTAAACAAAACAAATTGAGTAAAACATTCAAAATGTTGTTAGCCGTCACCCTTCACAATATCCCTGAAGGTTTGGCTGTTGGTGTTATTATCGCCAGTGCGATGACTGGTAATGTAAGCGAACAAGCCATGCTTGCCTTAGCCATTGGTATGGCCATACAAAACTTTCCAGAAGGCGCGATTGTTTCGATGCCTTTAAAAGAAGAAGGATTATCTAAAGGAAGAGCGTTCCTCTATGGCTTTATTTCAGGCGTTGTCGAACCAATTGCCGCTGGTATCGCCTTAGTTATTACTTACTTTGTTAGCGCTATTCTTCCATTTGTTTTGGCTTTTGCCGCTGGTGTGATGATCTACGTAGTAGTGGAAGAACTTATTCCAGAAGCTAACGAAGGGCATCATTCCAATTTAGCGACCATTGGTTTAGCGATTGGTTTTGTCTTAATGATGGTTTTAGACATTGCTCTTGGATAAGAAAAAGGAAAAAAGTGGATAGACTTTAAACCTAAAATCACCCCCTTGAGTAGTGGGGCTTTTTTAATTTATGACAAAAGTAGTTTGTTTTGTCATTATCAAGACGTTCATTTGTATATATGAAAAAAATACAATAGTCATATTTTTAAGCCATTTTTAATGCAAAAATGAAGCAAAGAGGTAAAAAATATATGAAAAAACAGCTATTTTTAGTTTTCATGCTTAGTGGTTTGCTTTTGACTGCTTGTAATACCGGAAATAATCCTGGTAGCAAAAGTAATACTCCAGACGTTGAAGACTTAGGCACAAAAGAGATTCATACCGAACTCATGCAAAGATATTTAGCTGATGACTGGGACAGCATTTTAACATATGTTCCATGGGTTACAGCTGATAGTGGTTCAAGCAGTCATAGATCAGAAATGCTTGGCGATGTCTCTCAACCAAACCCTATCAAATTAGAATTTGACGAAGTTGGCGATGCTGATAACTATTATGTGCAAATTGCTAAGAACGTAGATTTCGAAGACGCTAAACTCGTTCAATCAAATGAGAAATCCTATAATTTCTATAATTCGGAAATCGGTCAAGAATACTATTTCAGAGCCGCTAGTAGTGAAGATGAATTAGAAGATGCTCAAATCAAAAAGTTCAAAGTCAATGAAGTCGCTCCACGCTATATCCATATTGATGGCGTAATTAACTTCCGCGATGCCGGTGGTTGGGCTTCCTCATTAGTGGAAGGCGCTAAAGTCAAACAAGGCTTATACTACAGATGCGCTCAATTCAACAGCATCACAGCTGACGGCAAATCCGCTCTCAAAGATTTAGGCATTAAATTAGATATCGATATGAGAGATAACCCTCCTTCCTCATCTCCTGCTTCTTCTAGCGATTGGACAATCGATATTTTGGATGGACGTGTCGCTTCTGGTACTGAAGATTATCGTTGGGAAGGCGTACAAAACGGTAGTAAAACAATTGCTCAAACATATAAAAAGATTTTTGAAGCCATTGCTCAAGCCGATCAAAAGCCAATCGCTCTCCACTGCACCCATGGCGCTGATAGAACTGGTATCGTTTCCTACTTCTTATTAGGCTTACTTGGTGTTAGCAAAGAAGATTGCTCTAGAGACTATGTGATGACAAGATTTGCTGGTGAAAGATCCGTTCTCCCATATCAAGATAGCAGAGGTAGCAGATGTGAAATTGGTAATTGGAATACAAAGACCGAAGCTTTAGAAGGCGCGACATTTGCTGATAAGATGTTTAAACATCTCCACGATGATTTCGAGATTAGTGTTGATACACTTGAAACCATTCGTGAATTGTTCATTCCAGGCTATACAAGACCGGCCGCTGCTTAATACAAAGTATTAAAATTTCAAAGGAACACAATTGTGTTCCTTTTTTGTTATCTATAAAGTAAAATGAGTAAAAAGAGGTATTTCCTATGATTAAGAAAAAAATAATTTTAAGTGCCTTAATGCTTTTATCGTTAAGCGTTACAGCATGTAATACTCAAGGACAAAGCGGAAGCTCTTCTGTTTCTTTTGAAGACAGTAGTAGTGAAAGCAGTTCACAACAGGGTCCGCATGTACACTCATACGGTAAGGTGTGGACAAGCGATGATACCTATCACTGGCATAAATGTCTTGGCACCGCTGATGATGGTCAACCTTGTCCAGAAGTCGGCGATAAAGCTGAACATACATGGAATAATGGTGAAACTGTTACTCCAGCTGGCACAACAACATCGGGTAGAGCAAAATTTACTTGTACAGTTTGTAAAAGAGTTAAATACGAAGAAATACCTCCAACCGGTGCTCAAGAGGCCTATCTAGAAGATACCGTTGATGGCGTTCCGGTCTATAACTACCATACCGAACTACAAAGACAGTATTTAGCGGATGAATGGACCACCAATACAAAGTACATTCCTTCCGTTAACGCAGAAGATCGTAGACAACACGACGATTTATCATTACCAACCGCGATTACTTTAGATTACAAGGATGTTGCATCCGCTTCAAAATACTATGTTCAAATCGCCGATAATAGCAGTTTTAGTAACGCTAAACTAATTGAAACTACACAAAAACTCTACAGTTTCTATAATGCCAAATTAGGCACACAATACTATTACCGTGCCGCAACAAGCGAAGCCGGCTTAAGTTCTGCCACAGTTAAGACATTTAAAACAAGCAATCAAGCTCCACGCAATTTAAAAGTTGATGGTGTTCTTAATTTCCGTGATGTTGGTGGCTGGGCTACTTCCTTAGTACCTAATGGTAGAGTTAAACAAGGTTTATATTATAGATGTGGACAATTTGATGATAAAGATAACAAGAGTATTGTTAACATCACCGAAGCAGGCAAAGCCACAATTAAAGAATTAGGTATCAAAGTGGATATCGATATGCGTGATAGCAATCAAGTTCCAACTTCATCACCAGCTAATTCAAGTGGTTATACATTAGAAATGTATAAGGCCTCAATTGCTTCAGGAACAGAATCTCAAAGATTTTCTGGCTTTGCGGATGTTTATAAAGGTATCTTTGATAAAATCAAAAACGCTGATTCAAAACCGATCGCTCTTCACTGCACACATGGCGCTGATAGAACAGGTATTGCTTCCTTCTTCTTATTAGCCGTTCTTGGTGTTAGCGAAGAAGATTGTGGTAGAGATTATTCGTTTACAAGGTTTGCTGGACAAAGATCAGTGAAGCACGAGGTTGAATTTGATGGTTGGGTTTCTGGCACTAAAGCTTATGCAAGCCAACTTCCTTCTGGCGTGCCAGAAAATCAAAAATTTGCCGAAGAAATGAAATTACATCTTAAGAGCAAAGGAATTACCGAAGACACCATCGAAACCATTCGTGAAAAATTCATCGAAGGTTATCATAGGCCACAATAGAAGTGTTGATAGTAATAGGGGCACGAATCGTGTCCCTTTTTCTTTGCCTTTAATGACTATGACACACCAGGTATAGTGTGTACTATTTTATATTTATTATTGCGCGTTTTTTATTCCTTATA
>JAFSPN010000034.1 GCA_017442875.1 Bacilli bacterium | reverse complement strand
CTCATTATCGATTGTTGTTTTTACGTTATATTCTTCAATGATTTTGTTTATTTTACAGGTTCCAATTTTTCTTGATTCCAAGATAATGGCGTCAAATATGCAATTCTTTAGAGCTTGATATTCTTCAATGATTTTGTTTTGAGTATCGATGCGTACATCAATCAATGTTAAAAATTCAGCTATTTTGCATTGCTCTTTTAATGAAGTAATGTACACGTCTATCGATTCTATGGTAGATGAGGTAAGACTAGGTACTCCAGTTGAGGAATTATATTTTTTCCAATTAATTGTCTGAAACAAATAGTAAATGTATTTTGGAGAAAAACCTTTATTTATTACAGAGTAGAACAAAGTATCAACAGTCCAAAAAGGTTCATCAAAATAGAATGGTTTGTCAATTGTTCCTTTTCTTCCAATCCCTACACTTTCTTTGTCGTATAAAAATGTATTTGTTGTGCCAATTACCCCTCCTGTTCCGTAAATATTATATTTGCCATTTTCACAACAAACATTTTTTTGATCTTGCCCACTCTTAATTTTTAAACATTTCCCAATTTTTGTTTTTTGATAGTTTGGTTCAAAACCAGAGAATCTCAAATTAGGAACATTAGGGATTTTATTTTTCTTATTTTCTTCCATTAGAGGCCAAGCTCCTTGAGATACTTCTCAATTTCTTTATCAAGCTCATCTCTTTTGGATTCAAGCTCCTTAATTTCTTTCATTACAGCATGGATATCAATTGGTTCTTCTTCTTCGAATGTGTCAACATAACGAGGAATGTTTAAGTTGTATTCGTTTTCTTTGATCTCATCTAAAGAAGCGACATGCATATACTTATCAATGTCTTTTCTTTCTTTATAAGCATCAAGTATTCTTTGAATATCTTCTTCTCTTAAATAGTTTTGATTCTTGCCATTTTCAAAATATTTAGATGCGTCAATAAAGACAACATTATCCGAATTATTTCTGCATTTCTTCATGACAAGAATACAAGTAGGAATAGATGTTCCAAAGAATAGGTTGGCAGGCAAGCCAATGACCGCATCTAATAAGTTGTAGTCTTTAATTATTTTAGTTCTAATAACCTCTTCGGCTGCACCTCTAAAGAGAACGCCATGAGGTAATACAACAGCAAGAGTCCCACTATCAGCTAAGTGATAAATCATATGTTGAACGAAAGCATAGTCTGCTTTAGAAGCAGGGGCATACTTTCCGTCATACCCATTAAATCTAGGATCGTCTTCTCTTCCTTCTGGTTCCCATTTAGCGGAATATGGAGGATTCGCTACCACCGCATCAAACTTTAATCCAGAATGCTTTTCGCTTGGACTATTTAATGTGTCATTATTAGCGATGCTGAACTTTTCATAATCAACGCCATGAAGAAGCATGTTCATTCTTGCTAAGTTATATGTGGTTGTAACCATTTCTTGTCCATAGAGTTTGATACTAGTTGGATTTTCCACATTATTTCTTACTCTTAAAAGTAATGAACCGGAACCACAGGTTGGATCATACGCTGTTTTAAGATTTTTATTTTCCAAGGTAACAATTCTAGCCAATAATTCAGAAACTTGAGCGGGAGTATAGAACTCCCCAGCTTTCTTTCCAGCAGAAGCAGCAAACTTGCCAATTAAGTATTCATAGGCATGTCCAAGAATATCGAAATTCGTCTCTGAAATATCTAGATTTAAATCTTTAATCTGTAAGATTATTTTACCAATTAATTTACTTCTTTCAGCTTCGCCTTTGCCTAATTTGTTATCATCTAAATCCATATCATCAAACAAATCAGCAAAATCATCTTGCGACTCTGAACCAATTGTAGAGTTAACGATGGCTTTAATACCTTCTTTTAAATCTTCGACAGTGAAGTCATTGACGTTAATTTTTTCGACAAAAGAATCAAATAAATATTGTGGCTCTAAAAAGTAGCCAATGACATTTGTAGCAAGTTCTCTAATATCATCTTGCATGGATACATCTTTCCACGCTTTTTCAAAAGTTAGTCCGTCGTCTTCCAATTCATCATTAATAGTTTTCGTGATTTTATCAGAAAGGAACTTATAGAAAATAAGTCCTAAAATATAGTTCTTAAATTCACTGGCGTCCATATTACCGCGAAGGTTATTAGCCATCGCCCATAATTTAGAATCAACTTCATTTTGTTGTTTTGATAACAATTCGTCTTTATCTACTGCCATATATTTAACTCCTAGTATGCTGAATATTTTTCACAAACCCACGCTACCCACTCTTTAATCATTTTCATTAATTCGTTGTTGGCTTTGATTATATTATAATTAGGATGTCTTTCTTTAAATCTATTTTTAACGCGTTTATTTAATAATGACTTAATGTCAGCGTTATCAATTGTTTGGAAATAATCATATCTCGATAAGAGCTTTTTTAATTCTTCCATTGCAATCTCGGTTTCTTCGGATTTTTTTGATATTTCAGCTTCGCGTTGTTCTTCAATGAAGTTTGCTAATTCTTCATCTACAGATGCGCCTTCTGGAAGCGTTGGGAACACATTAATTATGAAGGCTTCAAGTAATTCTCTTTTGCTCATTAACACAGGATCGGTTGATCTTCTTAAAATCTTAATGATTGTATTAACGTCAATAACCTTACTACCAGGTGTGCCTTCACCAGCTTTTCTTAATAAATTAAGTATATAATCAACATCCACTCTATCGGTTTGAACTAGTTCAATATCAAATTCAACTTCCGCCACTACAGATACTTTGTCAGGATGTTTTTTAAACTCGTTATAGATTTCTAAATATTTTGATTTAAATGAATTATATTCATCTGGAGTAATATCGTCTTTTAATGTGGTCGGGAATGAGAATTCACAGAAGTTTTGAAGTGAGATTAAACACTTAGCTACTTTTCTAAATCTATTTACAAACTCGATCTTAGCGGTATCACCTTCAAGAGCATCAACATCTTCGGGGGTTAATGTATATTCTCTTAAATATCTCAATGCATTTCTAAAGTCTTGAAGATATTCTTCAAACTTCTTCATTAAAACAATATTGTGATCTTCTTGAGAATAAAGTTTCACCGCGTCTTTGACATCCTTCGGAGTCGTTCTGTAGCAAACAATATTTCCGAATTGCTTGGTGGATGACTCTAATCTATTTGTCCTTGAGAAAGCTTGAATTAAGCCATGATACTTAAGCGATTTATCCAAGAATAAAGTATTGATTCTTTTTGAATCATAACCAGTTAACATCATGTTAACGACAAGTATTAAATCAATATCGCCATTTCTAAAAGCTTCTCTGACGTCTTCAAAATATTCAGAACAATTAGTGACAGAATAGCGCTTACCGTTATCTAACGTATCAGAATAATCATTCATGACTCTTTGCAAGTTTTGTTGAGCAATTGGTTGGTCAACTCCAACTTCTTCTGTATCAATATCGTTTGGTGCATATGTAAATATAGCAGCAACTTTAAGTTTTTTGTCTGGATCAACGTTTTTGTTTTGCTTTGCAAATTCATCATAATACTTCATCAACAAGTCAATGCTAGAAACAGCGAATATTGCATTATATTTATGGTGAACAGATAAATTATCATATGATTCAAAAACATGACTCACAATATTGCTAATGCGTTCTGGAGCATTAACTAACTCCTCAGCATCAATAGCTTCAACTTGTTCATCTTTTACTTTTTGAACCAATCTAAGCGTTCTAAAGTATTGAACATTAAAGCCAAGAACCATGTGCGCATTAATTGCGTCTTTTATTTTGTAAGAATGAACTGGTTTACCACCAAAAATCATTTCCGTTGTTAATCCAGAAGCATTCATGTTTTCAGCAAAAATAGGTGTTCCTGTGAAGCCAAACATCTGGGCGTCCGGAAACGCTCTTAAAATATGTTTTCTCATTTCACCGAAATTACTTCTATGGCATTCATCAATAATGAAGATTACTTTATCTCTGTTTTGTTCTACTGCATCAACAAATCTATCGTTTTTGCAGAGATTACTCATCTTTTGAATTGTTGTAGTAATCATTTTTGTCGACGAATCTTTAAAGGCATTATATAAATCTTCACTATCGTCGATTTTGACAACTGCGTCCTTTTCAAAAGAATTAAAATTTCTAATTGTCTGTCTATCTAAGTCTCTTCTATCAACTAAGAACACGACTTTATTATATTTACCAGTATCTCTTAAACATTGGGCAAGTTTAAAAGATGTTAATGTTTTACCACTACCGGTTGTGTGCCAAACAAACCCACTATTTTTAGTATTAAGAGCGCGATCCATTAATCCTTCTACCGCCCAAACTTGATATGGTCTAAGAATCATTAAATCTTTTTCTGTCTCGTTTAAAACTATGTAATGGGAAATTGTTCTGCAAATATTGCATTTGGTCAATCTATCGTTCGCAAATTCATGAAGTTTATTTACTGCTACATTACTAGGATCCGACCAAGTGAAAAGGTTCTCTTTCTTAAATGGCCTATCAGAATTAGCAAAGTACTTTGTAACTGCACCATTAGAAATAACAAAATACTGGATATATTTAAATAATCCCCTATACACGGTCCTTCTATATCTTTCAATTTGGCCAAAAGCCTCATTGACCGATACACCATTTTTCTTTAGTTCGATTTGAACCAACGGCAAACCATTAACTAATATGGTAACATCAAATCTACCAAGGAATTCTCCTGTTTGATTAATCTGATGCGCGACTTGCACAATGTTTTTACACCAATCATTCTTTTCGAAAATTCTGATGTTCTTTTTTGTTCCATCATCCATAGTGATAGTTTGCATTTGGCGCAAATTCTTAGCAGCTCTATAAACTGTACTTGCTGCTTCTAATGAGTTGATTAATCTCCTAAATTCAGCGTCAGATAATGTGATTCCATTAAATCTATCAATTTGTTTTCTGAGGTTTTGATATAACTGATTGTCGTTATGAACACGAACAAAAGCGTCTTCCATATCGGTGCTATGAAATTGTAAACGCAACTGCTCTATTAATTTGTTTTCTAATTCGAGCTCAGTTATTTCGCCATCAATGTTAGGCATATCCCTTATCCAAACCCACATAAAAGTTTAGCACATGAAGAAATAAATATTAATTATTTCTGCGCGAAACTTTATTCGCAATAAAAGAAAAAGCCCACAAATCCCGCATGTTTTACAGGAATGTGGGTTTATTGTCTTTTATTCTTTTAAATCTGCCAAGAACAATTCGTAGTTTTTTCTAAAGTCATCATGAAACAAATCAATATCATTGAATGCAAAATCGAAATTGGTCATCTTATGAAAAGAAACACATAAATAATCAAACAACTTAGCTGCAATTCTTATGAAGTTATTGGCAATTGGGAAGTCACCGGTTTCACCCAATAAATCAGTTGTAGTGAGTGATGTATGAGTGAGCTTGTCTAAGAATTTCTTTCTCCAAGAATTGATGTCATCAAAGCCAGCATAGATAATCATGGCGTCCTCGCCGCAACGGATATCTCCGCCATAGTCAATCCACCCATAATCTAGATAAGTGAGAGCGTGTGGATTGTTGGGAATGTTATATTTTTCTGATATAACATCAATTTGTTTGCTTCTGCTTAAATTATTAATCTCTTTTCTAAACTTATAATGTTCAACAAACTTAGGTAAGAAATTAGGGTGCTCCGCTAAAATCCACAAAATAGTTGTTTGTTCTAGTAATAATCTCAACACAGCAGCTGCTTGAGTAAGCGAAACATGTTGCATAGAATAGCAAAACACATCAACCGAATTAAATGCGTCGACAAATATGGCTAATGGATATTTGATATCGTTGCCTAATTTGTCAAAGTATTCATTATAAATAGTCTCAGGCATTTCAACGGCGATTTGATTCATCGACCTTAATAATTCTCTTCTATTTTCTTCAAGCGTTTTCTTATTTCCTTTCAATTTGTTTATCTAATTCTCTTCTTAGGAAGATCTTTTCTTCGATGAGTGACACTGCCCAGTGAACCACATTGCCAACACCGAACATTACAATAATCATATCCATACTCATAGTGACAACTTTGGTTTGATAAAGAATAAACCAGAGGCCGTAGTAACCAATGTTGCAAATTAACGAGTTGATTGCATTGTACTTAGTTTTACCCATCCCAACGAATATTGCGTCTGGTATTTGAGATAAAGCATACGCAACATAGAAGCCTAGGTTCTTCACTACTATTTCAAATATTCTTGCTGGATTATCTAATCCTTCAACGGTTCCGAAGAACCAATTATATGTAGGAATTAGACTAAACCAGACAATCAATGCAAAGATGGTAATTGAGTAATAGTTAATTTGCTTGAGTTTATATCCATCCGCACCAGCATCTTTTTTAATGATTTCCGCTAAACAGGTAATTGGAATTAATAGCCATCCCCAAATAAAATTATTGGCTACCCAATAGTTGCCAGATTCACTAACAGCATTGACCATTCTAACGATCATCAAAGCATAAATAATGTTGTCTAAGAATTGTTGACCACCAGCAAATAAGCCTACACGTCCCCAATCTTTTAAATGAGAAATATCATCCTTATTGAACTTACCAGGTCTTAATTGTTTGATAAGAACGAGCATCACTACAGCAAGCGTTCCCATGATTCCGTTTGCGATAATGTTACTAACCGCAATGCCGTCAATACCCATTCCTGGAATTAAGGCAAAATCAGAGAGCAATGCTAACCCAATTTTCGCAACTAAGAATGCATACATGTATCTAGATTTATCAACAACAAGGAATACAACGCTTGCGTAGCTGAAGATGATTCCAATCATGAAGGCAATTGTTTCTAAAGATAAATATCTATATGCCGCAGCAACATCAATCTCAGCAGGATTCATATAAGAAACTAAATGGATTCCATAGAAGAAAGTTCCTAAAGAGAACAATGCATATAATCCAACAATAATGATTCCTAATTTAAAAACTACTTTATTGAAGTCATCTTTTTTATGAGCTTTTGAGAGTACAGAATACATTGGAACTATAAGGAACGCACAGGTGGTCTCATCGATAAGATCGAACCATTCCATTTGCCCAACAATATCTAATGCACCAGGGTTGGCGTGAACTGTAATTAACTTAGTAACTACTGTTTGGTAAATAGCAGGCACTAATGCTAATAAACAGAGCGCCAAATACATTTTCCAATCAAACTTCTTAAAGTCTGACCACCACTTCTTAATAAACGTTTTCATAGCATTGCGCTCCTTTCTCTATTAAATAGTCATAGATGTTGGCATCATTTAATTCGTCAATTCTTTGTTTCTGCTTTTTCAGCTTATATTCAACAAAAGATTTTCTTTCTTTTTTGGTTTTCCTAAGAATTTGTTTTTCTGGTTCTTTAATAATTCTTGATTCAAACCCATAGATCATTCTTTGTTCTTGGATGTTTTTGCATTTTAAATATGGGTCGTTTCTATTAGCTTTGATTATTTGATCATATTCTTCGCGAGATATTTCATAACAATCGATAATTGCGTTCTTTTTATTGTGCTTTACTCTTGGAATTCTTCTAGCAATAGCAGATGCTTCTTTGCCATTACCAGCTATTACTCCGAACACAATTTCAACATAACAATTAACTCCTGCGTGACCACATCTACAATGCACAGCATAATATTTTTTGCGTTTTTGAGCGTCATTTAAAAGAATGGCACGGTTTTCCATTTGTATTTTTCCTTTCTCCTTTATGGTTTTATTTTGTTAAATATAGTTCTTTAAACAGCTCTAGTTTTGAAGCTCTCTCTTTTAGCCAGCAAATTCTTGAAAGACTATCTCTACCTTCAACAGTGATACTTTTTCTTCTCTCGGTTAATATATTGATTGCTTTATCAACCATTTTTACCTTTTCTTCATGATTGAAATCTTGAGAGATTACATTAAATAATTCTTTATATTTTTTAAGATAATCATCGCGGAAGGAATATGAATCAATATTGTACAAAAGCGTTGCACGATCCTCAAATTTGTTACCATAATGACACTTTTGCCATCCAGCAATACCTGTGTTTTTGCCATTTTCAATCATCAGGACTTTGTTACTCAAGTCACCATGCACAAGAACCTTGTTTGGCTTTGATGTAACCAAACCCTGTGCTTTGTCTAAACAATTAATAACGAACTGTAATTGTTCACGATTGTCAAAATTAATAGGTGTCGCTTCATAATTTTGAAAATATGTAAATTCTTTATCTGCATGGACCACCATAGGCACAAACGTGGCTTTTTGCTCTCTTGCTTTTTCACACATTTCTACAAATAGAGGATTATCTGGCGTGGATATTTTAATCTCGTCATTATTCTTTTCTTGTTGCTTGATGATGTGTGTCATGTTAAAGGTACATTGTTCAATCTCTTTTAATAAAGAATTTAGTGAATCATCAGCGAGTTTGTCCGTTAATCTGAATACGTTGCCCATAGGTATGTTTCTGCTTGATCTCAAGAAACGTGGCGCATAGTTATCAATATGAACATCGCCATGTTCATCTTTGTCGTGATGAGCTTTTAAATAATCTTTTATAAACTCGTATTGCTTTTTTGAAAATTCAAGAGCGAAATTTAACATCTCAAATAACTGTTCCTTGTGTTCTTCTTCGTGGCGAAGGGCGTAATCTAATGTTTCATATAACATTGGTTCAACAAAGAATCTTTTTGTTCCTTTGTCGTAATATCTACTAAAATCTCCAACATCTACTTCACGTACTTTCAATATCAATTCAAAAAATTGCTTGTTGTTTAACAATGTTTCTAGAAAATTGTCGCTAAAAAGAATCTTGCGGCGCGATGAAGCACGATCCGAGTCAAAACGTTGTAATGAGCAATTATCAAAGAAGATAGTTTTGAACAATCTTACATCTTCATGTTTTGCTAACACCATTATCAAATTATCGGAAACTGAATACTCTTTTTCCTCGCTATGATTTGATGAACAAAACTGTAAATATCCTTCACTGTTGACATACATTAATTCGCCATATTGAGAATAATCAAATTGAAGGGCGTAATTTTTGACAAAGAATTTATACCCGTTTATTGATTCAAATTGTCCAAAATAATCAAACAAGTTGAATCCGCTTTGATCTGGGTATTGAATCTTGTCTTCGTATTCTAAGTCGGCTATATATGAACGATATTCGATTTCATTATCTTGATATGCCACATACCTTGCACCATTTGGGATAAATCCCTCTTTCTTTTTGTCACCAAACCAAATGTATTCAAGAGGCAAAACAAATATTTTTGAAATAATATATAAATCTTCTTTAGGAATAGAGCGATCATTATTTCCTTTTAGTGTAGTAGAGAAGTTTCCTTTTCTTCTGTTAACTTCAACATAAAGTTCAGATTTACTTATTTCTGGATTTTTAAATTTAATAATACTTCTAAGCAAGTCTGTCTGAGACCAGCCTCTAATCTTTAGTTCTTTATTTATTCGTCTGGCAATTGCCTTGTTGGAATTATCCATAGGTTTTTCCTCCTTGAACACCTAAATTCTATGATACGAAAAGAGGAATAACAAGACAGTTATTGTTTTCATTTTGACAACTATTTTATTGAGCATATATTTTTGCTATGTTTTTTGTATTTCTAATTTGATAACTTTACCAGATTTACTTAAGTAACTTCTTTAATGATTGTTTGAAAAAGCAACAAATATTTACTGTTGCATTATTTCAAAATCTGAAGAACAAAATGATGAAAACGCCACAACATATAGTGTACATCACCACTACGATCGCGTATTATGAAAAACCTAGTTGTGGCAATCATTCACTTAGATAGGTGAATGTAAGTTTGTTGATTTTGAAATCTAGTTCACCTTTGCTATCGATTAGATGGTCTGCGTAATAGCTTAGATTGAAACCTACTAAGTTAGAGGGTTCTTCTGCTAGTGCCAAGCCAAAAGATCTATCTCTTGTATTTGGGATATCTCCCGAATTAATAACATAATAGTTACCAGCAACCATTTCACCGCCAGGGAATAATCTTCTACCCAAGTCTCCACCATCGCGTTCAGTAATCCATTCATAAGTGGTGTTACCTAAACTTGTATAAAAATCATCACTGGTCAAATTGCCAAACTTCATTTTAAACTCAATCCAGTTATGAACTGGTGAGTGTGCGGCATAATCTTCCATCGATACTCATAAAGATGATGTCCGCTTTTATGACTTCTTGATATTCTAAATCAAAATATATCAATTAATTCTTGTTCACTCTTACCTTCTAAATAAGCGGCTTCTAAACCATCTCTTTGAGGTAAGAATACAACATAGCCATACTCCTCTAATACATGAGCGATCTTTAGATTAAAGTTTTTCTGCTGGCTAAACATTGGAGAGGC
This sequence comes from Bacilli bacterium, assembly GCA_017442875.1. Taxonomy (GTDB): domain Bacteria; phylum Bacillota_I; class Bacilli_A; order RFN20; family CAG-826; genus RUG14515. The sequence continues at coordinate 17,130 of JAFSPN010000034.1, read as the reverse complement.
TAAATAGACTCTATTACCATCACCAAATTGATATTTAAAATGCTGATTCTTTTCCAAAATTATTTATTTGAACTGACTCCAATATTAATTAGATAGTTTTGTGAACCTACTCGATATCCCTACGTTACCAGCTTTACCATTCCAATTAATATAATCTTCATTTAAAAACTGATCCGTTACAGGAATATATTCTCTTCTTACTTTTATCTAAAGTACTTTATTATAATAATAAGATATATAGGAGATATAGTATATGGCTAAAGTAAAAGTATTGTTTTCCTTATTAGGGGCACTAACCCTTCTTTTAACTGGATGCAATGAAAATAATCAAGAATCAGAAAGTCAAGATAGTGAAGACGAAGTAATTGAAAGATTTATTAATGTTAAAGATAGCGAAACCGTCGAAGTCAAAAGCACGAAAAACTATTCATTGAACAATTTCATTTTTAAAGAAGTCAGTCCTGTTTTTGTGGACTCGCACATCGACCATTTTGTAATTCCAGTATATCAACAAAAAGTGATAACTAATGTCGCCCAAGATGGGTTCTTTACTTTAGATATAAGCCTAACCGCTAAAAGAAGCGGTAATCTATATTTCAATGTTAATTATCAAATATTAGAACAACTACAAGATGCCTTTAGAATTGAACTTTATTCTCAAAGCCTTAGTAAAAGCGTCATCTACTCTTTTAAAACCATGGAAAGCGTCACCGAAGGTAAAGCGGACTTAAACGCTGATGGTGTTAATGACAAAGAAGAATTCACTGGAGAAGAGATTATCTACACCACTGGTGAACATTCATATAACGTTGAAGCGTTCAACACTAACCCCTATACAAGCGTTAACGAAAACGATGAAATAAACATCAAGGCCACCGTTTATTTTGATGGTTTCTATACACCTAGTGTCATGCCAGGTAATCATAACCCATCAGACCTTGATATGCTATTTGAGATTAGATAATAATTATCAGGTAGTACTTCAATAACAATTCCAGAGGGTTTGTTTCTTTAACTTTAATGGGCTCGCCTTTGGCGGAACCAATTTCCTTTTCTTAGGGACGTTGAGCAAAGCACTAGAAATAGTGATTTAAAGTGTTATTTTTAGTTTTTATTAGTAATAAAATATATAGGGAGAGGTATCCTTATGGCGGAAAAAATATTAGAAATCAAAAACCTGAAAAAATACTATGGTAAAGGTGACTCAGAAGTCAGAGCCTTAGACGATGTCTCTTTTGATGTCTATAAAGGCGAGATGCTCGTCTTACTTGGTAATTCAGGGTGTGGTAAGTCTACATTATTAAATATTATCGGTGGAATGGATTCCCCCACTGATGGCCATGTATTAATTAACGGTGAAGATATCACCGCCTATAAAGACAAACAATTAACGCAATACCGTAAGGAAAAAATCGGTTTCATTTTTCAGTTCTATAATCTCTTACCTGATTTAACAGCTTTAGAAAATGTCAGAATGTCTTTACCCAAAAAAGACGAGGACCATGTAGCGGAAAAGACGCTTGAACTCGTTGGTTTAGGCGATCAAAAAATGAAGCAATATCCATCACAAATGAGTGGCGGCGAACAACAAAGAGTGTCAATCGCAAGAGCGTTAGTGAAAAACGCTGAAATTATTTTATGTGATGAACCAACTGGTGCCTTAGACGATAAGACTGGTCGTAAAATACTTGAGTTATTACAAGATATCGTTAGAAAACAAGGTCAAACCATGGTCATTGTGACCCATACCACTCCTATCGCTGATATGGCTAACCGCGTTATCACTTTAAAGGATGGTAAAATTCAAAAAGAAAAAGTAAATGAACATCCTTTGGATGCTAAAGATATTGTCTGGTAAAAGAAATGAAATTAGCAAAAAGCTTATTATTTCCATATCTTAAGCGCTTTTGGCTCATGTTATTGAGCGTTGTTTTAGTGGGCGCTTTTGGATGTGGTATCTTAATGGGCTTAAGAAATGCTTATCATTCAGTGGATGAAGGTATCAATCTTCTTTTAGAAGAATGTGGCTATCCGGATTTATATGTCAAAACAATTGATAACATCGAAAACACATACTTATCTTATTTACCATCAGACTTTAATAGTTATATGGGAATTGAGAAAGCGGAATATCGTCCAACATACACTACGACTTTCACCTATTCCAATAATTCCTATTCTGGAAGATTGATTGGTTTTGATAATAACAGTTTATTAAAGCATCATTTAGTAAACGGAGAGCTTAAAGAAGATAGTGTTCGTATGGAATACTATTTCGCTAAATCAAATGGCTTTAAAGTTAGTGACACAATAAGCGCTAAAATGCCAAATGGCACTACTTATGATTTAAAGATTGATGCAACGATTGTTTGTCCTGAAGCCTCAATCGTTAAAGCGGACCCATACTCTATATCTTCTTCAAGAGACTTTGCCTATATATATGTTCCAAATAACGTCATCAATTCGCATTTATCTAAACCAGGATTTAATGAAATGATATTTGATTTTAAACCTGGTCAAGAATTAACAATTGATCAAACTATCGATAAATTAAAAGCCTACATAAAAGAAAAACATGATATCGAAATAACGGAGTCAGATGTTAAACAATTAAGGAGCAACATTGCTTTTGCCACGACATATAAAGATTCAGAAGTGATTTCTTATTATAATGATGCGACTAGAAACCTTAACATCATTACCTTGATGGCTCCTGCTGTTTTCTTCCTTGTCGTTTTAGTAGTTACCGCTTTATTCTTGTTCCAAATTGTGAAGCAGTGTCGTAAAGATATCGGCATTATGCGTGCATTAGGCGAAAAGACGCACAGTATATCATTAGTGTTCTTATCGCTTGGTTTTGTCACTGGCTTTTTAGCGTGGCTCATCGGTGTTGGTATAGGTTCTATATTCACTATCCTTGCTAATGGAGCGTATGGTGAAGCGCTTAAACTGTTCCCACTGATCTTCTCTTTAAAACCAGCGGCTATCTTTATATCTTTAGGCCTCATGCTAGTAGTGACGATTTTAACAGCGTTCCTTGCTTCTTTAAATATCGCAAGAATTAGACCAGTTGAAGCAATGAAGGCTTTACCACCTTCAAATAACAACACTCCATATTTAACAAGAACCTTATTTAAGAAGGCCCCTATTACTTTAAAAGTATCAATATCACAATCATTAAGAAATTTAAGCCGTTATATTCTTTCTGGTGTTTGCTTATTAGCGAGTGGCATGCTCATCTTTATTGCCCTATCAATCGGCGAAAGTAAAGCGGCAATGATGAATCAGTTATTCGATACACGTATCAACTATGATGTCCAAGTTTATTTTGATAACTTACCAGATGATGACTATATCAATCTAACATTTGGGGATGACGCGAATATCACTGACAAAACATTAATTAAGTATTTGCCAAGCGAGATGATTAACCCAAAGAATAACAAGAAAACAACTGGTTTAATCAATGGTTTAAAAGACAATCAAGACTTACTAAGAGTCATCGATGATTATCAAATCACAATCAAAGTTCCTAATGAAGGTATCATTTTATCAACTTATCATGCCTATTTATTAGACGCTAAAGTTGGTGACACAATCGAGGCTAATGAAGTACCTCTTGTAGTCAAAGCGATATCAAATGAATATTTATATCAAGTTAGTTATACAAGCTTTGATGGTTATAATACTGAATACGCTCGTGGATCTTTACTTGCTAAAGTCAAAGATAAAGATGCTTTCTTTAAGAAATATAAAGATAATGAGCATATTACTTATATTTCATATACCGATGTTATACATGGTGAATTTAATGACCGTTTAGCCGCTTTCGAAATATCGAGTGTCTTATTAACGGCAATGGCGATTGTCGTTGGCTTTATGATTGTTTTTAATATGATGCAGACAAACTTAAAAGAACAAAAAAGAACATTTGCCACAATGCGCACACTTGGTTATCAAAGAAGTTCCATCTCATTAGCGAACTTATTTACAAGCATTATTCAATTTATCGTTGCGATGATTTTTGCCATTCCATGCGGTATTTTATTATCTAAATTATTGTTACGCGCGATAACAATACCGGATCAAATATTCCCATTCCCTCGCACCTGGACGATGTATGTCTTCTCCACTGTTATCGTTCTAGCGTTCCTTCTTGTTTCTCACTTCCTAGTGATGAGCACGATGAAAAAATGGAACTTACCAGAGTCCGTTAAAGAAAGAGAATAGAAAAAGAGACGTCTATGGACGTTTCTTTTCAATTGCTTTATGCATTAGTTTTCTCGTTTTTCTCGCTAGGCTATCTTCATCGAGATAAAGCGATAATTTATTTAAGCATATTTCCCTAAGTTGCATTTCATCTAATTTACCATTCGCTGTTAATGGGAATTTATCAACATAGATGAGGTGGGATGGTATCTTAATCGCTGGTAATGTCTTTTTCATTTCATCGAAATATTTTTGTTCCACAAAATGTAATGGTTTCTTTTTAAGTTCGACACAGCCAATGATATATTCGCCTTCGTCAGCGGAAGGGAAACCAAATACACGTACCTGACCAAATTCTGGGAATTTTCTTAATTCGCTTTCAATTTCTTTAGGAGAAATATTTTCGCCTTTTCTAATAATGATATCTTTAAGGCGGCCGCATAAAACGAGATAGCCATCTTCGTCAATATAGCCTAAATCACCAGTGTGAAGATAACCGTTCTTATCAAATGGTTGACGTTCTTTATCCATCTTATAGTAGCCATTAAAGACGTTATATCCTTTAACAAGGATTTCGCCTTTTTCACCTCGTGGTAGTAACTTTTTAGTTTCTGGATCCATAAAGGCGAGTTCAACATCCTGCATTGGAGCGCCCACAGTTGTTTTCTTTTTATCTTCTGGAGCGTCAGGATACACTAATGAGATCATCGGGGAACATTCGGTTTGGCCATAACCGTTCATGAATTTACCTTTACCATATTTCTTTTCTAAAAAGGCAAATTCTTGTTCGGAAGTAAAACCACCACCGACGATGCAGTGTTTCACAAACCTTCCACCATGGAACCACCAGAATGGGGCTCTGGCTAATTTATCAAAGATGACACTGACTGAAGCATAGTCACCACATTTATTCTTAACAAACTCTTTATAAATTTTTAATTTATCAGAAAGGCTATTGAGATAGACTGTTCTTTTAAATGCCATGTAGGCATTGACCACTAATAAGCCAAAGCAGTGAAACATTGGAAGTAGACACATGAATGTTTGTGGGAAAACGGCATCTAGACGGGCGAAATTAAGGTAGATGATGTTCATCATGCTGTACTGCGATAAGCACGCTGCTTTTGGCTTTGCGGTTGTGCCAGTTGTAAAGATGATATAAGAGGTTCTCTTGCTATCTTCTTCTCTTGATAACGGAGAAACAAACGGTTTTATCTCTTTATTAGTGAGTATCTCTTTAAAATTGACATGACGATATCTCATCGAGATAGACTTTTCTTTATCAATACCCGTTTCTTTTAATAATGTATTTAATTCATCGTCTTGTTTAACTAAAGCGGTATATTTACCAAAGCAAAGATATTGGCAATCCGTAAACTTAATTAATTCAACGAGTGTTTCGTGTCTCGCCATATAGTTAAGTAAGACCGCGACTGCACCCACTTTGATAATAGCGAAGAAAGCGATTAGCCAGTTATAGCAGTTCATGCCGAGTAAAGCGACATGATCACCTGGTTTAACACCTTTTTCAACAAGGACATGACAGTAGTAATCCACACTTTTTTCGATTTCTTTAAATGTGTAAGGGGTACCTTTAAAATTAATGCCGATCTTACAGCATTCACTATCATCTAATTTATAAATATCTTCAAAAAGATAATTATCGAGTTTGTAAATCTTCTCGCTCATACTGTAAATCTTCTGGAGCTTTGTTGTTATCAACTTCTTCCACAGCTTGTTTAACGCGCTTAATATCTTTTTTAACAACAAGTAAATCAAGTAATAAACATGTTACCGTTAATAACAAAACGGTCGTAAAGACATAGAAGAAGGCTTGCCACTGACCCCATATCACTTGTCTTCTAAAGAAGACGATGGATACTAACCCCATGAATATCGGATGGAATAAATAAAATGTCGCGGAGTGGTTACCAACCCATTGTAAGGCTCGACCAACACCCGGGATATGTTTAAGTAGACGACATAAGGTATGTAAGAAATAGGTACCAACGATGCTAAATAAGAAGGAAATGAAAGCGTCAAAGCCTTTTAACTGGGCATCAAACTGTCCACCTGGTAAAGAACCGGTGAAAATCGCACCAGCGCGATAATGGCAAATTAAGCAAACACCAACGACGATACCTTCCGCGACAATCATATTGATCGCGTGAAACAAACTATCTTTTTTGCTTAAGATTCTTCGATTTAAGAAATGGGATTGTCTTAAATAAGAAGCGGTTAGCATAATCGCTAATATGACAGGAAAACACTGGACCGTATAAGGTAAATATGTACCGACAAATTCACCTAAACAGAATCCCATCGCCAATAAAACGATATCCACTGATACTAAAGTAAATAGGTTCTTGTTCGTATGGTTCACTAATAAATAGAAGAATATTGAACAAATAAATAAAGCGTATAAGAACCACACTAGACCTAAGGCTACAACCAATTCAAAAATCACACCACCACTTTGTGGGAAGTTAAGCATCATCGCCATTGGTTGTGACATCAAACTATATAAAATAGTGTTACCAATCGATTGGAATGTTGCCCCGATATCAGAATGATTAACCGCTAATTCCATCGCGGAAATGAGAATTATTGATATAACCCAGCAAAAGACTAAAGGGATGAGTAATTGCTTTGCTCTTTTGATGATATTTTCTTTAAAACTTTTACCATTTGGTACGTAGTTATAACCGGTATAGAAAAAGAACGAACTAATCAAGAATGGGAAGAAGGCGCTGAGGAGATTGAAAGTCATCAATGATTCCTGTGGATTAGCGGATACCGTTAACCAACAGTGAAAGAAGACGACCGCAATGATCATCAACCCTTTAGCTGCATCTTGCGCTCTCGTTCTTTTCTTTTCCATTTTAGTTTATTCGGTTACTACTTTTTGTTTTTTATCTTTGATAGTAAAGATAAGGAGTAGTAATAAATAGAAGGCAATGCCACCTACAACTGTCCAAACGGAAATCCAAATATCTAAAGGAAGTTCAAAGCTTAAGAACTGTCCTTCTTCAATCGCTCCAGCGATACAGTCGATGAGCCACATCAAAGTGGCGGCACCAAAGGTGAATACCAAGAATTCAAAATGAAGATTTCTTTTTGTTTTAACAAATAAGAACAGGCATAAGGAAATAATGCTCATGCCTAAGGCAACGAGGAAATACATACTATTCTTTGACCTCTTTTGCTTTGCGTTTTAATAAGAGTTTACGGACCAATAAAGCCGCTCCCCAAACTGCCACAATAGCAAGCGTCATACCAACGCCGACAGTGCCCATTTCAAAGAGCATTCCTTTAACGGCATCCGTTCCTTCATTTATCGCTGTTAGGAATGGGAAAGTAAATGTCACTTCACCGTGTAATACGTGTTCACCTGCTAAAAGGAAGGAACCACCAAATAAAGCGATTTCTAAGATACCTAACTTCTTTGAAGTTTTTAAAGTATCAACTTCTGTAGTGGTGATTTCCATCTTTTCTTGTTTCTTTTCATTGTGTTTAACAATGTGTCTTGCAACTGCAACACCAATCGCAGTTGCGGCGGTAACTGTAAAGCATGCCATAATTTAATTCTCCTTTTGTTTATTTTGAACTTTTATGTCTTTAATCATTACTTCTTTACCCGATACAAGGTAGGTATGTGGGGAATGGCAATTAGGACATTCCTTTCCATACTTTGTGGTGGGATATGTTTGCTTACAATCCTCACAATAACTAATACCTTGTATCGTAATGTATTTGAGGGCGCATTCTTTCATATATTCGGTTTTCTTAATAAACCATTTGAATGCATCTTCGAAGTATTCTTTTACTACTCCACTGACTTCACCAACTTCAATCGTTAGTTCAGTGACTTTCTCGACGTCGTTTTCTTTGGCAAGTTGTTCAACTTGCTTAACGACCTCGATGACAATTCCTAACTCATGCATTGTCTTCTACGTCTTTCACAGCATTGCCGGTGTGTGGAGCGGTTTTCTTAGCTTCTTTATAATACTTATTCCATTCTTTTCTCTTCTTACGCATTTCACGCGCTTCTTTACTACCAGAATTGAATAAGATCTTGATTTCTCTTGGCAAAGCATAACCAAGTAAACCAGTAACTTTCTTTTCCGCTCTACGCATATTGGAGTGTTTTGGATGGTCTCTCACTAAGTGGATGGCATCGAATGAACACTTGGTAGTACAAATACCACAACCGATACACTTATTTGGATCAACATAAGCGGCACCACAGCTTAAACATCTTGATGTTTCGACTTTAACTTGTTCTTCAGTTAATGTCTTATGTGCATCTTTGAACGAATTCTTGTAATCAACGGATTCATCCATACCGGCTTCTTGTCTACCAGCGTCATCATAACCTGGTAAGGTAATATCTTCTTTATTTAATGGAGTGAAACGACGCTTATAGAACGCAATGGTTGGGTGAGCATTTGGTCTCACGTGTCTTGCTAAAGCATCAGCGACTTTATGACCAGCGGCAATCGCGTTAATAACGAATGATGGACCAGTAAAGACATCACCACCGACGAAGATATCGTCATCTGCAGTTTGATATGTTTCTTTGTCCGCGAGTGGGTAGTTACCACGCCAGAAGGTAACTTTTGTTCCTTCTAATAACTTGCCCCATTCAATGGCTTGACCGATGGCGAAGATAACTTTGTCCGCTGGGACTTCCATAACTTCGTTTTCATCATATTTAGGATTGAATTTACCGTTTTCATCGAAGACGGAAACGCATTTCTTAAAGACGATAGCGGTCACATTACCTTTGGCGTCAACTTTGAGTTCTTTTGGACCCCAACTATTATTGACTTCAATACCTTCTTCAAGTGTTTCTTTGATTTCTTCATTGCTGGCTGGCATATGATCTCTATCTTCTAATGAGAACATCTTGACGGATTTAGCTTGTAATCTATGAGCGGTTCTCGCGCAGTCAACAGCAACGTTACCACCACCGACGACAACGACATCACCTTTAAATGGTACTTGTTTGTCTAAGGCTTCTCTTAGATAAGAGACAGCGATATCTGTACCATTAGCGTCATCATTAGCGACACCAGGTCTTCTACCACCTTGGCAGCCAATGGCGATATAGAAGGCTTTATAGCCTTGCTTCTTTAACTCTTCGATTGTAACGTCTTTGCCAACTTCACAACCTGTTTTGAATTCAACACCGAGTTCTCTTAAAACATCGATTTCACTTTCGATGACATCTTTTTCTAACTTATAGGCAGGAATGCCATACATCATCATGCCACCGAGTTTTGGATTCTTTTCAAACACGGTTGGTGTAAAGCCCATGATCGCTAAATAGTAAGCAGCGGATAAACCAGCTGGACCACCACCGATAATGGCGATCTTTTCATCGAATTTGCCATATGTTGAGGCAACGATCTTTTCTGGGACATAACGGTCTTTTTTGCTGCGTTCACGGTCTGCTAAGAATTTCTTAACAGCGTCAATGCTAACTGGGGCATCAATTGTGCCACGTGTACAGGCTTCTTCACATTTTTTATTACAAACACGACCACAAACGGCTGGGAATGGGTTTTGTGTCTTAATTAAAGCAAGAGCTTCATCATATCTTCCTTCTTTAGCCATCTTTAAATAGCCTTGGACAGGAACATGAGCTGGACATGCTGCTTTACATGGAGCGGTACCAGTAGCCCATGTATCAGTATTTCTCGCGGTATCTCTATAATTTTCATCCCACGCGTATTTACCCCATTTGATTTTGTCTGGTAAAACAGAATGTGGGTATGTTTGTTCTTTACCATCACCTTTACATAATTTTTGACCTAATTTAACCGCACCGGCTGGGCAGTTTTCAACGCAGCGGCCACAAGCGACACAGTTATCTTTTGTGACTTTAGCGGTATAGGCACTTCTTTCAAGGTTTGGTGTATTGAATAATAAAGCGGTTCTTAAAGCATTACAAATCTTGACGTCACAGTTACAAATATCGAAGATCTTGTTTTCACCATCGATATTAGTAATTTGATGCACGAAGCCATTCTTTTCTGCTAATTCGAAAATTTCCAAGGCTCTTTCTTTTGTAATATAGTGGGCTCTGCCTGTTTCGACAGTGTAGTCTGCCATATCACCAAATTGGATACACCAGTCATCATTATCGTCAATACAGCCTTCGCCTAACATCGCTCTTGAGGCACGGCATGAACAGATACCCGCGGAAATATGACCCTCATATTTTTTCATCCAGTGGGAAATATGCTCGATATCTAGTGATTCTTTTTCGTTCGCAATAGCTTTTTCAACTGGGATGACGTGCATGCCAACACCGCCACCACCTGGAGGAAGCATTTCTGTGATACCCGCTAATGGGATAAATGTCATTCTTTCGAAGAAGGATGCAACAGCAGGATTCTTAGCGATTCTTTCCACTGTGGAGTTCATTAACTCGGCACTACCTGGAACGAAATATGAGAGCATGTATCTTTTAATCTTTGGTGCATCTTCGATTGGATGATCCCAAGCATAGTTATCACCATAGTCATATTCGATAATGCCAATGACTGACATATCATCTAATAACTTTTGGAAATCAAGAGGACAATCAGCGTACTCTTTATTGATTTTTAATAATTCTTCAAACGTATAGTGTTTACGCTGTTTCATCTTAAGAAGAACATCAATCATTTCTTCTGTTAAGACTTCTCTTAAACCCCAGTATTCTGGGTCATTAGTGTTCATGCCAAAGAGTTTGTGTGGCACAACGTCGGTAATCTTACGGCATAACTTGATTAATTTCTTTTCGTAAGAATAACCGGTTTCTCCTTCATACTTTGAGACGATTTTTTGACTTTTTTCTGGCATATTATTTGCCTCCCCATTCTTTGATTCTCTTAATGAGATATTGTTTTACTAAGTCGATATTTTCACCAGTGAGCGCACTGATATTAATTATGGTTGCGTTTGGATTACGATAATGAATCATGTCGTTACATTTTTCAAAATCGAAATCGAAATACGGTTTTGTGTCAATTTTATTAATTAACACGAGATCACACTTTTGGAAGATAAGCGGATACTTAAGTGGTTTATCATCCCCTTCAGGAATAGAAAGGATGACCATGTCCATGGTTGCTCCAGTATCAAATTCCGCAGGGCACACTAAGTTACCAACGTTTTCAAGAAACACTAAGTCTAAATCATTAGCCCCGATCTCATCTAAACCGGTTTTAGTCATACCAGCATCGAGATGGCACATCCCTGATGTATGTAACTGGATGGATTTAACACCTGTCTCTTTAGCGACATTAAGCGCATCCACATTGCTATCAATATCCGCTTCCATGACACCAATCTTAAAAACATCTTTAAGTGAATTGATGAGTTTAATTAAGGTTGTTGTCTTACCAGCGCCTGGTGAAGACATGACGTTAATTAAAAAGGTGCGGTGATCAAAAAGATATTCGCGCAATAAATCTGCTTCTAGATCGTTATTCGCATAAGCTGAACGATTAACGACAATTGTTTTAATGTTATCCATGAGCATTATCTATTTTATATTGATTTTCCCATTATTACTAATGGAAAATGTGATATTATAGTTGTTGATGGATTATAAAGTTGTTGAAGTAAAAGAAAATCTTTTAATTGAGAATAGCGAAAAAGCCAATCAATTAAGAGACAAATTAACTAAGAAAGGTGTTTTCTTTATTAATGTCATGGCTTCGCCAGGCAGTGGGAAAACCACTTTATTAGTGAACTTAATCAATCGTTTAAAAAATGAATACTCCATCGGTGTGATGGAAGCCGATATCGATGGGGATGTCGACGCTGATCGAATTCATCGATTAACTGGTGTGCCGTCTATTCAAGTCCATACTTCAGGAGCGTGCCACTTAACCGCCCAGATGGTTGAAGACGCTATTAGCTCATTTGATATTAAAGATATTAATCTTTTGATTTTAGAAAATGTCGGTAATCTCGTCTGTCCCGCGGAGTTTGATACGGGTGCTCATTTAAATCTTGTTTTATTATCCATACCAGAAGGTGATGACAAGCCTCTTAAATACCCATTAATGTTTGAAGTGGCTAATATCGTTGCTATTACAAAAATGGATACACTACCAGCGTTTAATTTTGATATAGATAAATGTCGCAATAACATCCATTTAAGAAATAAAGATATTGAAGTTTATCCAATATCCGCTTTAAAAGATCAAGGTGTTGATGAGTTATATAACGCACTATTGAAATTTATTAAGAAGTAATATCATTTTCTTGTATTTTGATTTAGCGTTTGGTTTAATGATTTCGCCGGGGCAATTATTATTCACGACACCAGTCTGTGATCGACCGGCTTTTTTTATTTAAATCTTGTATTTTGAAAGCGCATTTGGTTTAATACATTTGGTAAGCGATGATATGGATGGCTCATTAAGTTGTGGCACCTTCGCTTATTTTTTTATGTCTTTTTTAAGTTTTATATATGAATATCCGACATCAACACCTTTAAATGTTTCTAATTCAAAAGGTGAGAACCTTCCTTTTTTATCTTTTTGTTCCGCTTTTACAATGTACAATTGCCGACCGTGATGACCTTTCAAAGGATTGCGTTCTGTTTTCCAGTTTTTCTTTCCGCCGCTTGTCTCGGATTCCGTTGTTCTGTGAAAGATGTAATTATCGTTGTCTTCGCCAACAATATAAGCCGGATGATTGTTTCTAAAATAAATACGAAAGTGTCTTCTAAATGGTTTCTTCATGAAAAAGCCTCCCTAATTACTAATCGGGAGATTTTTCATTTTTGTCCAAAAAAGTTTTATTTTTTAATTTTTATTCTGCAAACATCGCGGTTGAAAGATACCTTTCACCTGTATCTGGGAATAAGACAACGATGGTTTTACCAGCGTTTTCTTCTCTTTGAGCGAGTTTGATAGCCGCGGCTAATGCAGCGCCACTAGAAATACCAATTAATAGGCCTTCCACTCTTGCTGATTCTCTACCTTTTTCAAAAGCTTCTTCGTTAGAGATTGGTAAGACTTCATCATATATCTTAGTGTCTAATGTATCTGGAACAAAGCCCGCTCCAATGCCTTGAATCTTATGTGGACCAGGTGTGCCTTTAGAAAGAACTGGAGATGTTTCTGGTTCCACCGCTACAACTTTAATTGATGGTTTTTGTTCTTTTAAATATTTGCCTGTACCTGAAATAGTGCCACCAGTTCCAACACCAGCGACAAAATAGTCTAATTGACCGTCGATATCCTTAAAAATTTCAGGACCAGTTGTTAAATAATGGATTTCTGGATTAGCCATATTAGTGAACTGTGATGGGATAAAGGAGTTAGGTATCTCTTTAGCGAGTTCTTCCGCTTTAGCGATAGCACCTTTCATACCTTTAGCCCCTTCTGTTAACACTAGTTCCGCGCCATAGGCTTTAAGAAGGTTTCTTCTTTCAACAGACATTGTTTCTGGCATTGTTAAAATGATGCGTAACCCTTTAGATGCTGCGACCATGGATAAACCAATACCAGTATTACCAGAAGTTGGTTCCACTAAGACGGTATCTTTATTGATCAAACCTAATTTTTCCGCTTTTTCAATCATGGCTTTAGCAATACGATCTTTGACTGAACCTGCGGGATTGAACGATACAACTTTAGCGATGATTCTTGCTTTTAAACCATATTTTTCTTCAATTTTTTTAAGTTCCACCAAAGGTGTGTTACCGACTGTATCGATAATTCTTTCATAAACTTTCATATCTTTTTCCTCAAAAATTACTATTCCTATATGTTTTATAGGTTTACAATATTATAACGCTGTGATAGTATATAGTCAATGAGGAAGGCTTTTTTATGAAAAACAAAAAGATAATAACGATTCAAGATATATCCTGTTATGGGCAGTGCTCAATCACTGTTGCCCTACCAATTTTAAGTGCATTTGGCTATGAAACAGCAATCTTACCAAGCGCAGTATTATCCACTCATACCGCAGGCTTTAAAAACTTTACCGTTCATGATTTGAGTAATGAAATTCCAAAGATTATCAACCATTGGAAAAGCGAAGGTATTAAATACGATGTTTTATATAGCGCTTATCTAGGCGAAGTTCGTCACATTGATATGGTCTTACAAATCAAAAATGAATTATTAAATGATAACGCCCTATTTTTAGTGGACCCTGTAATGGGTGATAACGGTAGACTCTATCCCGCGTTTAATAATGATTATGTTGTCGCGATGCGTAAACTTATCAAAGAAGCAGATATCATTATTCCTAATTTAACAGAAGCCTGTTTCCTTTCTGATATTCCTTATCAAGAACAATATAATGAAGAGTATATCTTATCTATATTAAAGAAATTAAATAACATGGGCCCTAAGACCGTTGTATTAACCGGTGTTAGATATGATAACAATAGCATTGGTATCGCTATCTATAATAAGGATGGTTATAAATACTATAAACATAGACTTATCCCAACATCATTCCATGGAACAGGTGATGTCTATACATCCTCTTTCTTAGGTAGTTATTTAACAAATAACGATTTATATCAATCAGCGAAAATCGCCGCGGATTTTGTCCTTAAATGCATTGAAAACACTATCGATGATCCAAATCATAAGTACGGCGTAAAGTTTGAACCGCTTTTAGCGAACTTTGTGGAGGAGAATAAGTAATTATGAAACTATCTTCTAGAACAATTACGGCGATTAAAATGTTCATCGATTTAGGTGAGCATTATGATGAGGGCTATATCTCTTTAGTAGATATCGCTAACCGCAAAGACTTGTCTAAAAAGTTTTTAGAACAAATCGTCCCATTATATAAAACTAATGATCTTTTATTAGGTAATAGAGGCAATCAAGGTGGTTATCGCTTAGCGAAATCCCCTAATCAAATATCGCTAAAAGATATTGTCTATATTAGTGAAACTAACTTAGGCAAAAACTCTAGTAATGATTACATTATTAATGATGTCGTTGATGGTTTAGACAAACTTATCGATGATTACTTTGCTAGCATAACACTAGATAAGCTCATCGAAAAAGAACAAAGCTCATACTCAAATAGTTATTGTATTTAAAGCTTTTCTACTAAAAACAGTTGTTATCATCAAAACAACATTATTTGCTCCTCTAAATACAATAAAATTGGATTATTTGGAGAAATCAATGTGTTTTTTGTGTCTGTTTATAATACGTTTATTTCAAAGTTTCTACGACAAAGTTCTCGTAGTTTTCGCACTGATCCTTATTGAATCCGTCTGGAATATATAACTCTTTGATAGGTTCGTTATTGTTGAAAGTATGAACAAAACCAAGGGCCACTAAATAACGCCCTTCTTCATTTAAATGGAAACCATCTTTATGGAAGTGTTCCCCGTATTTTTCAATCGCGGATTCGATAATATCGCCACTTCTTATAACAATCTTGATATTTAAATCTTTTTGAACATAATCATATGCCTTATTAATACATTCATACATTGTTTTACGGTCATACCCATAATGGGCAAAGTTTTCATTATTAAACCCATTTTGATATGGCCATGTCTTATGAAGAACAAATGTCGCGTTTGGTTGATATTGTTCGACATAAGCCATTAATTCTTTTATATATGGGTAGAAAGTATCCACTAAACCAGAAAAGACACTGACTTGTTGAAGAGTGATATAATCCCACTCCTTCATCTTTAAAGCGTCTTTTAAAGCGATATATTTTCCAGTGGATTCTCCGTTAATAAACCATTCATAAGGAGAAGAACCTTCTTTGATAAAATCAACGTGTTGTTTCAGGGAACAGCCACCCACATATAAAACACCTACTTCAATTTCAGCACCACTATTTAAAGATAGTTGATGGGTGTATCTAGCGGCATCAACAGAAAAGGAATTACCAATCATCAAAACACTAATTTTCTTCATAATCTTTTTGCCCACTCCCTAATCACTTTAATGGTTTCGTATTCATTATCAGAGTCAACTTCACTGCTTCCATGACAGTGATAACCATGTAATATTTCAAGTTCAACATCCGCTTTTTCGTTGAATGATTTGATTGTCGAATAGAGGAGTTTGTTTTGTTCTAAACGATTAGGTAAATCTTGTTCGTATGTCATTAATAAGAGATGAGAAAATTCGGTATTTTTAACAACGTAAAATAGAGGCGCAGCTTCATCAATTCTTTGTAGTAATGGGTCCAAACCCTTCTCAATTTTGAGGTAATTAAAATGGCTTGTTGGTTGGCCCGCATCACTAATAAAGCCGCAAATCGCGGATTTTTTTATGTTTTTTGCTTCTAAATACGCATTATTAAAACAAAGCATCAAGGTTATCCAAGCCCCTGCTGATTGACCAGAAATAATGATGCCTTTTGACTTACCGTATTTTGAAATATTATCCATCACATAACGGATGGCCTCTGCAGCATCATATAGGCATTGAGGGAACTCTGCTTCTGTTAGCAAAGAGTAATTCGCAGTCGCCACCGCAAAGCCATTGTTGACCAAGTGGCTCACGTATTGATGAGTGTCGCCTTTATCACCTTCGACTAAACCACCACCATGAAAATGGACAATCGTAAAAAATTCTTTTTGATCTGGAACGAACAAATCCATATAGAGATTTTGATAATAGTTTAAGTTCTTATAATCTTTCATAAAGGTCTTTGATGATTTGTTTATTTCTTGGAGATAGCTTTCCTTTGATGTCAGCAAGTTTCATAAATGTTAATTGTTTGACTTCTTCTTTTTGAGGCTTTAATTCACCATGGTATTTCTTACAAATATAAACGATGTCCACACCATAAGTGATATCGCCACTTGTGTATTGATATCGTGTGATTTCGCCACTATAGATGTTGAATAGTTCTAATTCATCCGCTACTAAACCTGTTTCTTCAAACAATTCTCTTTTCGCAGTTACT
>JAFSPN010000033.1 GCA_017442875.1 Bacilli bacterium | reverse complement strand
TTATTTTAATAAAGTTAAAAACTCTTTATCGCTCTTTCTTTCTCAATAAAGAATAATGCTCTTGTCGACATAATAAGCGCGCTTTTCTACATAGGAGAAGCATATGAAAGTCAACAAGAAACAAGGACTTCTTTATATTTTTGATTTGCTTATTAACAATCAAATAGTGAACAAAAAGAGAATCAAAAACGATCTAGAAATAGAAGATTATTCATTTTATCGATATATGCAAGAATTAAGGGCCTTTTTGTCCAATTTCTATCTACCTTACGAAATCAAATACAATAGAGCAAAGGATTTATATTTTTTAACAAACAATAAATAGTTAACTAACCTGCCTAGTATAGTGACAAAGCGAATAATATAAACTATGAAAGTCAACAAAAAGCAGGGTCTGTTGTTCATTTTTTATGGTTTATTAAGCGAATCTGGGATTTCTAAAGAAGAGATGATGCTAGAGCTAGAAATAAGCGAGAATTCATTTTGGAAATATATTCAAGAAATCCGCGCTTTTGTTTCTAACTTTTATTTATCTTATGAAATCAAATACAATCGACGGCTTAAAAGATACTTTCTTTCAAAAAGTTAAGTAAACTAACCCAAAGAGTACAGTTAAGTGTTGAATAATAAAATTATCTTTAAAAGGGGATAAGTTATGAAAGAAAGAGATTTTAAAGAGGAAGCCGGTAGTGGCTTTAAGAAAAAAGCAAAAATTTTCTTTATTATTGCTGGAGCTATTTTTGGCGCTGGTCTAATTGCTGCAATTTCAATTTTGTCTGGTATGCAATCAGGAGAAGAAGTCGCTAGTTCTCCAATTGGGGCCGCTATTGGTGTAGGAGTGACATGTCTTATTGCTGCGGGCGTTTTAGGTTTTCTCGGTTATCGAAATCTTAAAAAAAGCAAAGATGCTAATGCGATAGAAAGTCAAGCATTGGCTATCGAAAAAGTCGTTTTGGAAAAAGAAAATAGAGAAAGATTGGCTGAGGAAAAGAAACAACAAGAATTAATGCTTGCCGAGGAAAAAAGAAAGCAAGAACTAGCGCTTGTCTCACCTGACTTTCCTACAACTAAAGTTTTTCAAAGAGGTTGGGACAATACTCAAGTTTGGTTAAACAAAGAAACAAAACAAATACAGTTTTTGCTTCCAGATCAGACAAATAATGAAACAAAAGTAGCGATGAAAAAAACAAAGATATTGTCCATTGATGATTTGATTCTTTTTGATATTGAAGAAGAACAAATGACGGTTGAAGACTCAGAAGGGCGAGCGAGCGGTGTTGTGAGTGGTATCGGTGGCTCATCAGCGATGCTAGGAACTGCTCATGGGTCCATTTCGAATAAAAAATCTACCCAAACAATCAAACTATATACACTTTTATTAAAATTCAATGATATAGATTTTCCAGTTATCCGTGTTCCATTTAATAACGATAAAACCACACCAGAATCTATTATTGAAACGATAAAAATGATTCAACAAAAATAAATATCTAAGAAGGAATTTTGGTTAAAAACATAATTGGCTAAAGTTCCATTAAACATTACCGTGCTTGCACGGTTTTTTCTTTGGAACATTTATTTAGCTTTTGAAATATAGACAAACATGCGATTAAATAATACCTTTTTTTGCTGTAATATTTGAAAATTATATTGTATAAGTGCATAATATAGGCGAGCAAAAATATATATATGGCCTACGCATCTGTACCAATCATTGCTTTAGTCATTTTAATAATTACCAATTGGGATCTCCTCTTTAGAAGAAAAACAATTGATAAGATACCCGCCCACAAACAATATCGTTTATTTCTCATCAGTGTTGGGCTTTTGTATATTGCGGATTTGCTTTGGGGATTATTCGAAGCATTTGATGTTCATATAGCGGACTATGCTGTAACTGTCTCGTTTTTTGCGTTGATGTCTGTTTCGGTTTGGCTTTGGTCATTCTATGTTGTTGCGTATTTAGGCCGTCAAAAATACTTATCAAGATTATTTACTATTGCTAATTCAATTTTGATGGCGTTATGCCTAATACTTTTAATAATTAACTTCTTCCATCCAATTTTGTTCCAATTCGTGGATGGGGAATATCAGAGCTTACCTTTTAGAACAGTCTACTTTATTTCGCAAGGAGTTGTCTTTTCTCTCGCCTCAATTTATACGTTAATATTCTATTTGGTTAAAAAAGATGAGCAAAAACGTGTCAAATATATTTCAATCACAATCTTTGGATTAGGCATGGGCGCTTTTATTGCCCTCCAAGTCTTTTTACCGCAAGCACCTATTTATTCATTCGGTTATTTGTTTGGCCTAATGGTGATCAATACTTTCGTTGTTGCAGAACAAAAGAAAGAATACCGCACCGCCGTTGAAGAAGGCAAGAAGCGCGAACGTGAACAAGTTAAAGAAATTGGTAGTGCTAAAGAACTCGCTTATACCGATGCTCTTACAGGTGTCTATAGCCGTATCGCTTGTGTTGAATTAGAACAGAGTATTGATAAGAAGATTGCAGATAACGAAATTGGCGAATTCTCTCTTATCGTTTTCGACTTAAACGATTTAAAACTTATCAACGATAAATTAGGCCACTACACAGGCGATCAATACATCATTAACGCAGTCAAAGAGATTAAGGAGTTTTTCCCAGAAACACCGCTTTATCGTTATGGTGGTGATGAATTCGTGGCCTATATTGAAAAAGAAGATTACAAAAACCGTCGTGAAATATTGGATTTATTTAACAAAAAGATTGATGGTAATTATGAAAGCGGAGAGCCAATTGTCTCAACGGGTATATCTGATTATCGACCAGGCTTAGATAATACTTTCCGTGCCGTTTTCTTACGCGCTGATGAAAGGATGTATGTCCGCAAAAGACAGCTCAAAGAAAAAGGCCGTATCAACTTATCTAAAGTGCAAAAATCTAGTGACGATAACGAGTCAGAAGATGAAAGACTGAAGAAAATTAAGGAAGAGCTCATTCGCATCAGAGAAGAAAGCATGAAAGTGGGCAATTCTCGTATCGCTTTTTATAAGACTTTTTATCAAAACGAAGAGTATTCGCTTATTGATTTATTAAATAATTCATCTTGCGATGAAATCGTGGAAATAAATCTTAACGACAATACTTTTAAACAATTATTCCATGTTGATGGTAAATACTTTGTTCCAACTGTCGATAGTTCATATTCTGATTTATTCGAATTCACTTCCCGCTATATCGTCCATCCAGATGATCGCGAAATTTATAACAATTTAATGAGAAGCAGTGATCTATTAGAAAGACTAGATAAAGGAGAAATCCATAACTTCTTATTCGACCACTTTAGATACAAGATGCAAGACGGCGATTACCGCTATGTTGAACAGTGCGTTATCACAGGCGAAGAAAACGGTATCCCACCAGGCATCGTTAGACTATATATCTTTGATATACACAATTATAAGGCTCGTCAAAATGGTAATATTGCTAATGAAAAAGGTCTTCTTTCAAAAGGACGTGACTCTATCACTAATTTGCTATTAGAAAAAGAATTCTTATTAAACGCTCAAAAGCTTTTAGATAACCATCCAGATGAGAAATGGTGCTTAATCTCCATGGACATCGAACATTTCCGTTTCTTTGATGAGTGGTATGGAAGAGAATCTGGTAATAATGTCTTAGCCAAAATTGGTGAATTACTTGCCGCTAGAGAAAAAGAATTCAAAGGTTTGTCAGGTTACTTTGGCAAAGACGATTTTTCTATCGTGATGCCATACAATCAGGAAAAAATCGAGAAACTCTATGACGATATCAAAAATATCATTTACTCCTTTGGAGCGACCGCTGGTTTCTTACCGGCATTTGGTGTTGCAATGATTGAAAAAGGCTTATCTTTAGTCGACGCTTTTGACCGCTCAACAATCGCTTCCGCTAAAGCCAAAGACGATATTAGAAATCGTATTTGGCTTTATAACAGCGAGATGCAGTTTTTGGTGCAAAACGAATACCATTTGCTTTCAGAATTCATGAACGCTTTAAAGAATGATGAGATTACGTTTTACTTGCAACCGCAGTGTCGCATATCTTCTAAGAAGATTGTCGGTGTTGAAGCCTTGACCAGATGGATTAAAAAAGACGGTACAATTGTCTCGCCTGCTGAATTCGTCCCTGTCCTAGAAAAATATGGTTTTATTCCTAATCTAGATATGTATATGTGGGAAAAAGTATGCGCTTCGATAAGAGAATGGCTTGACACTGGACATAAATGCGTCCCATGTTCCATCAATGTTTCAAGAGCCGACCTTTTCTCAATTGATATAACCAACATTTTAGTGGGTTTAACAAAGAAATATCAGGTCCCTTCAAACCTCATTAAAGTTGAAATTACGGAATCTTCATATGTTGAAGCGTCTGATTTAGTTGACAAATTAGTTAATGAATTAAGAGAAAAAGGTTTCTCCGTTTTAATGGATGACTTTGGTAGTGGTTATTCGTCATTAAATATGCTTTCTAATCTCAAATTAGACGCGATTAAATTAGACGCGCGTTTCTTAAAGATTGAAGACGAAACCGATTCCAAGGCTCTTCATATTTTAGAATCGGTTGTGAATATGGCTAAAACAATTGGTTTACCAATTATCGTTGAAGGTGTTGAAACCCAGTTCCAAAGCGACTTCTTAGAAGATCTTGGCTGCCGCTACATCCAAGGCTATTTCTTCTACCGCCCAATGCCGGTAGAAGAGTTTAGAAAACTCATCGCCGACGAAAACATGATTGATGACCGTGGCTTTGTCGCCAAACTCAACGAGCAAGTGAGAATTAGAGAATTCTTAGATAAGAACATTTATTCTGATTCGATGTTAAACAATATTATTGGTCCAGTAGCGTTCTATTCATGGGATGGGAAAAAGACCGATATCGTTCGTTTTAACGAACAGTTCTATCAAGCCGTTCATGTTAATAACTTTGCTGAGCGCTTAGTATTTATCGAACAATTTATCCATCCTGATGATTGCATCAAGATGCATGATGCTTTTAGATTTGCCATGATGGATAAATTAAACGGACATAGTGAGACACTGCGTTTCTTTACTCCAAGTGGTACAGTTTTGAGTTTCTTTATTCATTTCTATTATCTTGGTAAGAAGGAAGGTGGAGAGAGATTCTATGGCGCCGCCCATAACGTCACTGAATTAACTGACCTTAAAGAAGAAGTTAAACTAATCGCTAATTATTCAAAAGATAGTTTGTTGTTCTTAAGAAAGATTGATGATGATTGGTATTATTCTGTGGCGTCACGTGGCTTATCTGATATCTTTGATATCACACCAGTAGAATTTGAAAAAGAACTCAATGAACACGAATTCGCTAAAAAGCGTGTTGTCAGCCGCAAGAAACACGATGAGTTTATGAAAACGTTCTATGAGTTGGCCAAGAAAAAAGGTAACTTTGAAGGCGATCTTGAAGTTTATGATAGTTCGCATCATGTGGTCACTTTACATGTCACATTTACTTGTGTCAGTGGCCAATCAAACAACATCGCCTATGTCTTAAGAGCGACTTACACTTCCTAATAGTGTTGAATAATTCTTTTAAAATGTTAAAATACGGACTATGAGCAGAATAGACGGAAAACCATTATACGACGAAGAAAAAGAAAGAGCGAAAATCGCTTGGGAAAATAAAGCCCTCGCTATTATGATGCCAGCGGTTGGTCTTGTCGCTTTCATCGTCGGTCTAGTTGGTTTTATTTTAGTTATCAATGATAATATCGGTATCGCGGTATTCGCCATAATCTTAGCCGTTCTTGGCTTAGGCGGCATCGCTTATGGAGTAGTGGCTTTTCTTAAGAAAAGGTATAAAAAGTTCCATAAGGAACCAAAAGAACCCGATCAACAACAATAAGTTATTTACCGAAGAAGTAGTCTTTGAACAGTTCAAAGATTATTTTTTTAATGACATCGCGTTTTTCTTTGGGGGTATTTTTCCATTCGCGAAAAACGAAAGGAAGCCGCATCGCAAAGAAGGCAAGCAATTCTTTTTCGCTTGGTAACTTTTCGATATCAAGTCTTTCTAATATATCAAACAAGCCTTCGACAAAAAGACTTTTAGTCTCATCGTCATAAGTCATCAAAGTATGGTTAATGGTGCTTACTATACGAGTGGCTTTTTCTTTGTATTGATAATCATAGACAAAAGAGCGATCTTCAATTAGCCACGAGAAGGCATCGTGTTGCATCAATAATGAATTAGTAGAGCAAACAATCTTTTTCGCCCTGTATTCGGGCATTAAACGCCCAATAATCGATTCATTAGGGGCATAGCAGCGGACGTGAGAATCGATTTCTTTATATTTTTCATCATAACAAGATGGTGGAAAGTTTGGACCATCAAAGGAATAGATCAATCCTAATCTCTTTTTGTTCTTTAAGTTTTTAGCCGCGGTGATAGCTAAACGCCCACCTTTGGAATGACCTAGAAGATGAATCTTTTTAAACCAAAACTTGCTAGCAATAAAGTTCACATATTTGACCGCTTCGACTTCAGAAGGAACAATTTCTAAATAAGACATATTAAAGTCTTCTTTCCAGCCTAATGTAGTAGCGTCAGTGCCGCAGAAAGAGATGTAGAGATTTTGGTTTAATAAAACGCAAATGGCTTGAAACTGTTTGTCATTTTCTGGGTCTCTTTCTTTTCTAAAGAAAGCAAATATAGCATTACCATATCGCTTACTTAGACAACATTCTTTTAAGAGTCTTAAATACTTATATCTTCTTTCACTAGTATCTTTTGGGGGAATATAAAAGCCTAATAGTCCTAAAAGCTTTGAGGCTTTCGTTTTGTCTTTTCCGAGTTTTATTTCATCATAAGGTACATATGAAAGAAGAGCGATGATCAAAGCATCTACCTCATTGAAGCGTCTCTCCTTGAACGTAGTGTCTTTATATTGATTTAAATAATCAAAAACATCCATGTGATTATCTTATCACTATTTACTTATAATGATGATTATTTCTTGAAAGTATTATAAAATAATAAAAACAAGATTAATCGAAAGTAATTCTTAACTGTAAGCACTTTAAAGAGAGGTTAATATGAAAGGTTGGCTAATTGTTAATACATTCATGGCAAGTCAAAAGTTTGAAAACTTGTATAAACTCCTTTCTGATGCCTTTAAAAAGTATGATGTAACGCTAGAAATAAAAAGGGCAGAAGACATCTCTTTAGAAATAAATAAGCCAATTATTGATAAACCAGATTTTGCAATTTTTTGGGATAAAGATATCTATTTGGCTAAACGTTTAGAACAAAATGGTGTTCGATTATTTAATACCGCTAATGCAGTTGAACTATGCGACAACAAAATCTTAATGTATCAAGAACTTGCTAAGAACGATATATGCATTCCGCGCACTTTCGTAGCGCCTAAAACTTTTGAAGGTTTGGGATATTCAGATTTGACTTTTTTAAATCGTGTCAGCGATGAAATTGGTTGGCCAATTGTTATAAAAGAAGCATATGGCTCCTTTGGAGAACAAGTTTATTTAGCAAATAGTAAGAATGAAGCTATTGAAATAATTAAACGCATTGGACACAAAGACTTTTTGATGCAAGAATTTATCTCTTCATCAAAAGGAAAAGACATTCGTATAAATGTAGTTGGCGATAAGGCTATTGCCTCGATGCTTAGAGAAAACAAAAATGATTTCCGTAGTAATATTTCTAATGGTGGTAATGGCACTAAATATGAGCCTGCGCAACAATATATCAATCTTGCTATTAAAGCCGCTAAAGCATTAGGCTTGTCATTTGCAGGAGTCGATGTCATGTTTGGCAAAGATGGACCGATTATTTGTGAAGTCAACTCCAATCCACAATTTGCCAGCACTTTAAAAGCAACAGGGATCAATTTGGCAGATAGTATCAGCGAATACATATTGAGACAACTATGAATAGTGGGTTAATTATCTATTCTGACATTGATAAAGAGAAGAACACCTGGTTTATTGATGAATGCATACGTAGATTTGCTAAAAAGGGTGTTTCTTTAAGCTATGTTGAAGAAAAGAATGCTCTAGATTTCATAGATAAAAACATTGTTTCTTTCGCCATCTATCGAGGAAGAGATTATAGGATAGTGGAGTCTTTTGAAAGAAAAGGCATTAGATGTCTTAACAACTCACTAACTAATAAGATTGCCAATGATAAAATGTTGACTTTTGAGTTCCTATCGAAAAACAATATTTCAGCTATTCCTTCTTTTTCTTCTATTGAAGAAGTTGGTTTCTTTCCTCTTGTGATGAAGAGCGTTAATGGCCATGGTGGAAAAGAAGTTTTCTTGATCAATGCAAAAGAAGAAGCTGAGACTATTAAAAAGAAAAATAAACGATACGTGTATCAAAGGTATTATCCTAATGATGGGGACTTGAGACTTTATGTCTTAGATAAGACAGTTGTTGGTGCTGTTTATAGGCATAATCAAAACGATTTTAGGAGTAATTACTCTCTCGGTGGCGAGGTTATAGCTTATGAACCAAGTCCAGAAATAGTGGATATTGCCATTAAAGTAGCTTCATTATTAAATGCCGATTATATCGGTGTTGATTTTATCAAAATCGATGGTAAATGGGTCGTTAACGAAATTGAAGATCCAGTTGGCGCCAGAATGCTTTATCAAACATCTAACATCGATGTTGTTGATTTATTAGTTAACTATATTTGCGCTCTTTAATAGTGATACACCAAAACGCCAAAAGCTTGGATAATCGTTCCAAGCAAAACGAAAATATGAAACACGAAGTGGAACCATCTGTTTTTGTGTCCAACAGCATATAGAATAGAGCCAATCGTGTAGACGATTCCACCGGCTAAAATGAACAAGAATGAATTGAGATTGATGAACATAAAGCCCCCGCATATGACAGCGAGCCACCCCATTAAAATATAGAAAATAAATGATATGACTCTCGCGGCTTTACTTTGGAAAAAGAAAGCGTTAAGAACAACGCCGATAATTGCTCCGACCCATTCAAATATAAGCATGAATAAACCAATGCCAAACGAACGCATGTAGAACATTAAATTGATGCATACTGGTGTGTATGTTCCAGCAATAAGGATATAAATCATGCAGTGATCTAAAATGCGAAGCCTCTTTTTGAGAGGGGAATCACTCAGCGTAATGTGATAAAAACTTGAAACGAAATAAACAGAGAATGCGGAAATAGCAAAAACGATGTCGCCGACTAATAACGAGGTATTAGTGGCCCCAGCGGCATATGAGCAAATACCAAAGATAGCAATTAAAACACTCACGACTAGTCCAAGCATATGACTTATTGAATTACACATTTCTTGCTTGCGGGAATAGTCTGGTATCGTTGTGTTTTCGATGTTGTTTCTAAGTGTCATAACGTTTCCTTCGCTATTAAGATAACGAAGAATATAAAGAAAGTCAGTCAACTCATTATTTTTGGACTCTATTAAAAATAAAAACCACTCTCCTAAAAGAAATCCAAGCGGTAGAGTGGTCTTATAAAATATTAAAATATTTTACTTTTTCTTTAAAGCCAAATGTTCTTCCCGACCTGATTCTTCTAGTTCTTTTAAGAAAGCTTCTTCGTTTTTAAAAGAATAGTGTTGATGCTCTTCTTCGGCGATGATGAAGAACTTGAATTTTTCAATCGCCACTTTGCTCTTTTGTTTAAGCTCTTTTTCGACTTCTTGGTTCTTTTTCAAAAACAGTTCTTTTTCTCTTTCGTTTTGATAATAAAGGGCTAATGAATAAGAATGACCGCGGTCAATACCTTGTCCGTCTTCATCTAAAACATCGACATAGTAATAGAATAAATCTAGTAGTC
Source organism: Bacilli bacterium (assembly GCA_017442875.1). Lineage (GTDB taxonomy): Bacteria > Bacillota_I > Bacilli_A > RFN20 > CAG-826 > RUG14515. The sequence goes on along the minus strand of JAFSPN010000033.1, from coordinate 10,810 downwards.
TTTCAATTGAGATGACTTTTGGATCATAAATGATTTCAACGCTTTCACGGTGACCAGTCTTTTGTCTTTTGACATCATAATATGTGACATCTTTTTCTTCGCCACCCGAATAGCCACAGTTAACATCTTCGACGCCATCTTGCATCAAAAAATAATCACCAATGCACCAGAAACAACCACCTGCTAAATAGAGCTTTTCCATTAGAATAACTCCTTTAATAAATCAGCGATTTCCTCTAATAGCTTTTGGTCTTTTTGGCTAAATCTATTATAAATAGGGGAATCAATATCAATGACCGCTTTGACCTCATTATCTTTAATAATAGGGGTGACGATTTCGCTTTTTGATTTAGAAGAACAAGCAATATGGCCTGTAAATGTATTGACGTCATCAACAATCACTGTCTTCTTGTTTCTATAAGAGTAGCCGCACACACCTTTATCAAAAGGAATAACTGTGCAAGCAACTTCACCTTGGAAAGGGCCTAAAACGAGACGATTTCCGTCCACTAAATAAAAACCACACCAATTTATATCAGGTAATTGGTTTAAAAGGCTAGAAGCGTTAGAAAGATTACTAATAAGTGGTAACTTTTTATCAATGAGACTTTGCAGTTGTTCAGTTAATAGTTCCATATCGTTAATATAAACTCATTTATGCATAAAAGGAAAGCAAACGCTTTAATTTTCTCTGTTATTTGTTTAGGATAATAGACATGAAAAGAATATTGGTCATCGGTTGTCCAGGAGCGGGTAAAACGTATTTTTCCAAAAGATTAAGCGCTATTTTGGATTTACCAGTCATCCACATGGATAATCTATATTGGCATAAAGATAAAACATGTGTTTCCACTGAAGAGTTAAAAGAAAAGCTTTTACCTTATTTACAGAAAGATGAATGGATTATCGATGGCAATTATCATAAGACCTTAGAAATGCGCCTTCCTTACGCAACTGATGTCTTTGTTCTAGACATCTCAAGAAAGGAATGCATCGAAGGCATATTAGAAAGAATTAATCAACCTAGAGACGACATCCCTTGGGTCGAAAGCGAAGAAGACGCTACCGAGTTAATCGCTTGGACAGCGGGTTATGGTTTCCGCACTAAAGACGAAGAGATGGCGTTACTAGAGAAAAATAAAAATCATCTCACCGTGCATATTATTAAGTCACGTCAAGAGATGAATAATTACTTAAGTAAATTAGACAAATAGTCTATTTTCTAGCGGCTGAAACGTTATCTTTGCCTTTGCTTTTAGCTGTCCTATTAGCGAAGTCCGCTAAATCGAGAACGTGGTCAAAGTTAAAGCTTTCATCGACTGGAATAACGCAAACACCAACAGAAACAGTGATGTGGAATTTTGGATAGTCTTTAAACGTGCAAGCACTAACGGAAGCACGATATTTTTCACCGATACGCATTAAAATATCTTCGCTGGTATTTTTAAAGCAGACGACATATTCGTCTCCACCCCAACGGCAGACAAAGGCTTCTTTTTCATCGGAGAGAATCTCCGCAATCCTTACTAAAACAACATTGCCAAATAAGTGGCCATATGTATCGTTAACATTTTTAAAGTTATCAACGTCGACAAATAAGCAACCTAATGTTGTGTTAGCTTCTCTAGATTGATGCATGTCGTCTAAATATTTGGCTAAATAGTTTTGGTTGGCTAAACCCGTTAACGAATCGTGCATAGAAGCGTATTTAAAGTTTTCAGTAAAACCTCTTAAGCGCTTCGCAGCGACGCGGCGGACGAGTTCGGCGAAGAAACCAAGCAATAAACAGACGAAGAACACGAGTGTGATACGAAGTCTAAAGTTAACGGAGAATGTGGCAACTTGACCAGCGATTGGTTCGAAATTTTGTTGCTCTGTTGCGTACTTACGCAAACCATCTAAAGGCCACCAGAAGAAAGCGATCATTGCTAAGAACACTGGGACAACGGTAATAAAACCTTCATAAATACCAAATGTGATAAATGAGAAGGCTGGAATTAATAAAATCCAAACGTGTAAGAAACCATCTGGTCCACCGTCATAGCAAAGGTAGCCAAAGAATAAGATAATGGCCGCCATAAAAATACGACGCCAAATCGAATGATACTTATTAACGAATAAAGTGAGAAGAAAAACGGCAAAACAAATCGCAAAAACGCAAGTACAAATGATTCCAAATACTTTTTCAGGATCTCTCACTAAATGCGTAACCGCAGAGATACCAACAAGCGCTGAAAGAAGCGCAGATAAGACCATTACTAAAAAAGATTGACGAGAGTCGTCATTTAAAAGACCATCAGTTGCTCTGTTTAGTATATTTTTAAATTTCATTTGCTATATAATATGCCTTCGCTTACTTATTATAAACTCTTAAAAATATTTTTAAAGACTGTATTTATCTGGCTTTTTCATGGCTAGATAATTGTTTTATCTTTATCTAAATAAAGAAGTTTAGTATAATCTACTTGCTCATGGGACCCTTTTGGGCCTATAGGGGGAATTATGAATAAAAAGATTACAACTAGACAAATAGTCATCACCGGCTTAATGCTCGCTCTCATGATTGTCTTACAAATCGTGGGTAACTATCTACAGTTTGGTCCAGTCAACATCAACATCTCTTTGGTCGCTGTCGTTCTAGCGGCGGTATTAGGTGGACCATTATCAGGAGCAATCGTCGGCTTTTTTAATGGCATCATGGCTTTATTATCACCATCCACAATCGCTGTTTTCATGCCAGTGAGCCTTGTGGGCACAATACTTGCCTGCCTCTTAAAATGCACACTTGCAGGTTTGGTATCTGGTTTAGCGTTTAACGCTATTAAGAAAAAGAATACAATTCTTGCTTTGATTATCGCTAGTTTATTAGTGCCTATTATCAATACTGGTATTTTCATTATCATGGCTCTTATTTTCTTCCGTCCAATTTTAGAAGCTAATGTGACTAGTGGGGCTTTCCCAAATATTTGGGTTTTCTTATTAGCTGGTTTCATCGGTTGGAACTTCTTGATTGAACTTCTCTCAACCGGTGTTATATCACCAATTGTTGGTGGTGTGGTTTTAAGAAACGAAAAATAGCATTTATTATATAAATTTGTTATCATTAACGTATGCAAAAACCGTTAGCGGATTTACTTCGTCCAAAATCATTAGATGAGATGGTTGGTCAAAGCCATCTTTTAAAAGCGGGTTCAGTTTTCCGTCAAAGCATTGATTCGGGCAAGATTAGTAATATGGTTTTTTATGGCCCTCCTGGTGTTGGTAAGACCACTGTGGCCAATATTATCGCTAACAATTCGGGTTTATCTTTATATAAATTAAACGGCACAAGTGCTTCAACTGATGATATCAAGAGTGTCATTAACGAAGTTGATAGTTTACTTAATACCAAAGGTATTTTGCTATATTTAGACGAAATTCAATACTTAAACAAAAAACAGCAACAGTCTCTTTTAGAATTCGTGGAATCAGGCGATATCACATTAATTGCCTCCACAACAGAGAACCCATATTTTTATATTTATCCCGCTCTTCTTTCTCGTTGTACAGTTTTTGAGTTTAAATCATTAAAAGTGGACGACATCAAGGATGGCTTAAATAGAGCGGCTAAGTATTTAGAAATTGAAATTGAGGAAGACGCTCTTGAAAGACTTGCCCTAACGAGCAATGGCGATATGCGTAAAGCCCTCAATAATCTCGATTTCTTGAATAACTCACTAGGTAATAACAAAGTTATTGATTTAAAACTAGTTGAGTCATTTATCGATAAGGCTAATATCACTTATGATCGTGGTGAAGATAAACACTTTGATACATTAAGTGCTTTCATGAAATCGCTAAGAGGTAGTGATCCAGATGCCGCTATCTTCTATTTAGCAAAGCTGCTTGAAGGTGGCGATATCATCGCTGCGTCAAGACGTTTACTTTGTTCCGCGAGCGAGGATGTGGGTCTAGCATATCCGCAAATCATACCTATCGTCAAATCGTGCGTTGATAGTGCGCTCCAATTAGGCTTACCTGAAGCGCGCTTACCACTTGCTAACGCGACGATTTTAATCGCAACAGCGCCTAAGAGTAATGCGGCTTATTTAGCCATTGATGAAGCGATGAAAGATGTGGAAATGGGTAAGGGTCTTTCGACACCAAGACAACTACAGAATACCCATTTCGATGGTGCGGATGCGAAGGTTAAAGGTCAGCATTATTTATATCCGCATGATTTCCCAAATCACTATGTTAAGCAGCAGTATTTACCTGATGATGTTAAGAAACGCAAATACTATCAATATCAGGACAATAAATACGAACAAACTCTCAAAGAATATTGGGAGAAAATTAAGAAAGGAAAATAGTGTAGTTTACTAGTTTTACTAAATAACTACTAATATAATACTAAATTAAATCATGGACTCATTAAAGACATTACTCGAAAAGAATCAATACGATTTAGTCATTAAACTCACTGAAACTAGCACTGATACAGTTTCATTATTTTACCGTATTACCGCTTTTATCGCAGTAGGTCAAAGTGAGAACGCTTTAAACGTCATATCTACAAAGAAAGATATCCTCAAAAAGAAACTTGATTTACTCATCAAATTCCATATCGAAATCCTCTGTCTTTTACACCGTTTTGATGAGGCTTATGATGAACTTAAAAAATATGAAGAATATCCATATGAAAGTCAACAAGTGGAAGAGATTCTTAAATTCATGAAAACCTACATTCGAGTCGCGGAAAAAGATAGCTATGGTCCTAAACCAATTGATGAAGACGAACTTAATAAGAGACTATTGAGCGATAACGAAGATGAAGTTTTAGGCGCATTAGATGAAATTAAGTCTCAAAATGTTAAAAGCTATTTGCCGAATGTTTTAAAATTAATTAAATCTCATCCACGCCAAGTGATTAGAACCTTTGGTTTACTTCTTTTATTAAAAGATAATTATGATAAGGAAGTAGAATTCTTAAAAGGCGATAAGCTCATTAAAGTAGTGCCAATATCTTTACCTCAACCATTTATGGTTCCAGGTTTTAAAGATGTTAACGCTGTCACTCTTGCTATGCAAAAAGAGTTCCGTGATCCAACTGTGGTGCAAAACGCTTTACAAACATTATCTTCTTATCTTTTATATATTTACCCTGATGATTTTAAATTAGAAAAGAATGAGACAATTATCGTCTTTGGTTATATCGCTAAAAAGCTTTTACAAATTGATACATCGGATTTAGAAGATGTCTGCAAACTAAAAGGTTTAGATTATTCTAAAATTAATAATTTAATTAGCGAAATAAGCGAAGAACTCAATAATTTCTAAACAATTGTTCATGATTTTTCCCATAAAAAGCCTTTTGCTTGTTTTTTTACGTGCCTACATGATATGCTTATTCACGCACGTAATTTGAAAGGACATAATCAAAACATGGAAAGAAAAGTTACAAAACTAGAAAATTGCCATACCGAAGTCGTTGTCAATGTTGACAAAGATCTTTGGAAAAAGGCACAAGATAAAGCCTTTAGAAAGCTTGCTGCGAATGTCACAATTCCTGGCTTCCGTAAAGGTAAAGCCCCAGTGAACATGGTTAAAGGCCATGTCGATCAAATGAAAGTCTTCAACGAAGCCATCAATGGTGTTATTCCAGAAGTTTATCAAGATGTCGTTGAAAACGAAAAACTCGAACCAATGGTGAGACCAAACGTTGATGTCACCAAATTAAGCGAAGAAGAATTAGAACTTAAACTCGTAATCGTCACCCGTCCAAACGTTGAACTTGGTAAATACCAAGGCTACGAAATTGGCAAAAAGGAAGTCGAAGTTAGCGATGAAGAAATCGATAACGCGATTAACGAACTCCGTAAACAAAACGCGACTATTTCACCAAAAGAAGGCCAAGCCGAAAATGGTGATATCGTCGTCATCGACTTCGAAGGTTCTGTCGATGGTGTCCCATTCGATGGTGGCAAAGCCGAAAACCACGAACTTGAATTAGGTAGCCATTCTTTCATTCAAGGTTTCGAAGAACAATTAGTTGGTAGTTCCGCTGGTATCGAAGTTGACGTCAAAGTCACCTTCCCAAAGAACTATGGACCAGACGAAATCGCTGGCAAAGACGCTGTCTTCCACGTCAAAGTTAACGAAGTTAAACAAAAAGTTTTACCTGAATTAGATGAAGAATTCATCAAAGATCTCAACATTCCTAACGTCGAAACAATCGACGCTTTAAGAAAAGATCGTGCGGATAACTTATTAAAACAAAAAGAAGGCGCTGCTAAGCGTGAATATCTCGATAAACTTTATGAGGAAATCAAAAAGGTTTCCAAATTCGAAATCGCTGATGAAATCGTTAACGAAGAATTCGAAAACCGCAAGAAAGATTTACAAAATAGACTTGCTCAATCCGGTATTGATTTAGAACAATACCTCGCCTTAACGAGAACAAGCGAAGAGGATTTGAATAAACAATTAAGAGAAGAAGCCGTTAAAGGCTTACAAACATTCTTAGTCACTGAAGAAGTTGGCTTAAAAGAAAAGATCAGCGTCAGTGATGAAGAATTTGAATTCGAACTCGCTAAGATGGGCGAACAATACAATATGAGTGTTGATCAAATCAAGGAAGCCTTAGGTAAACAACTCGGTCAATTTCGCAACAACATTCGTATGAGCCGCATCGAGGATTTCCTCTATAACAACAATAAGTAATTAAATTAATTTAATTAGGAGGTCAATTTATGAACGAAGGACCCCAAACCCTTACATTACCATTACTTCCGACAAGGAGTTTTGTCCTTTTCCCGTCTAATGTTCAACCAATTGAAGCGGGAAGAAATTTTTCCATTAACGCTATAAGAGCAGCACACGCCCAAGCGGACTCGCTCTTATTTGTCGTGTGTCAAAAGAATCCTAACGACGAGACAGTCGCTTTTGATTCTGTTTATCAATATGGCACTTTGTGCCGTATTGTCTCTATCATCGAAAAAGGTGATTTAGTGCGTGTTCGCGTCGATGTCGTGGAAAGAATCCGCCTTTTAAATCTCACATATGATCAACAAAACGATTACTATGTCGCCGAAGGTCAAATCGAAAGAGTCCCCGCGGTTTCTGATTTAGAAAATGATTCCATCATCCGTGCGATTGTCGAAAAACTCAACAACTTACCAAACGTTTTATCTTTATTAAATAAGTCCACTCTCAATATGGTCAATAAGACCAGAGACGCGGCAAATCTCTGCTATATCTTAGCGAGCAATCTTCAAGGTTCCACCGAAGAAAAGCAAAGCATTTTAGAGTGCAATAGCGTTAATTCCTTGATGGAAAAGATTGTTTTGCTTCTTTCTGGTGAACAAACCAAAGCGCAAATCGAAGAAAACATCGCTAATTCGGTCCGTGAGTCCTCGGAAAAGCAACAAAGGGAGTATTTCCTTAGGGAGAAATTAAAAGCCATTAAAAAGGAGCTTGGCGAGAATACCGATGGTAATAACTCACCAGAGTCCATTTTAGAAAAGGTGGAAAACAATCCATATCCGGAAAACATCAAAAAGAAAGTCAAAAGCGAACTTAATAAGTTCGATATGATGCCTCAAGGCTCTTTAGAGGCCGCTTTAATTCAAAGCTATTTAGATGTTTTACTCTCCATCCCATGGTGGGAAAAGACTGAGGATGATGAAGATCTTAATCACGTCGAACAAATCTTAGATGAAGACCATTATGGTTTAGAGATTCCAAAGAAACGTATTATTGAATACTTAGCCATTAAAAAATTAACTGGTAACTTAAAGTCACCAATTCTTTGTTTCTATGGCCCACCTGGAACAGGTAAAACTTCTTTAGGTAAATCCATCGCTAGAGCGTTAGGAAGAAAATTCTTCAAAGCCTCTTTAGGTGGTATTTCTGATGAAGCGGAAATTCGCGGACATAGACGTACATACGTCGGTAGTTTACCTGGCCGCATTATCCAAGGCATGCGTAAAGCGGGCGTCACCAACCCAGTTTTCTTACTCGACGAAGTCGATAAGTTAGCCTCATCTTATAAAGGCGATCCTGCAAGTGCCTTATTAGAAGTGCTTGATCCAGAACAAAATATCCAATTCAACGATAACTATGTTGAAGAACCATATGATTTAAGCGATGTCTTGTTTATTTGTACCGCGAACTACTTAGAAAACATTCCTGGTCCACTTAGAGATAGACTTGAACTCATTCAACTCTCTTCTTATACCGAGATTGAAAAGATGCACATCGTTAAAGAGCATTTAATCAAGAAACAAATTGGTTTAAACGGTCTTAAAGATGAACAAGTCGAATTCGAAGATGATGCGATTAGATTTATCATCCGTTCCTATACTAGAGAATCTGGTGTTCGTGAACTCGAAAGAAAGATCGCTTCATGTTTAAGAAAGATTGCGGTTAACTTTGTTAAAGATCCAAATATTGGTAAAACCGTTGTCACCGTTGATAAAGTAAAAGAATTCTTAGGTGTCCCAATCTTTGAAGATTCCCATAAGGAAAAAGAACCACAAATTGGTGTGGTCACTGGCTTAGCCTATACCGAATATGGTGGTGATATCTTACCAATCGAAGTCAACTTCTTCAAAGGCAAAGGTGCCCTTATCTTAACTGGTCATTTAGGTGACGTTATGAAGGAAAGTGCGAACATCGCCCTTGACTATGTCAAGAGTAATGCGGAATTATTCCAAATTGACCCAGAGATCTTCGCTAATAACGATATCCACATTCACGTGCCTGAAGGCGCTGTACCAAAAGACGGCCCAAGTGCGGGTGTGGCGATGACTTGTGCGATTATATCTTGTCTCAGTAAGAGACCAGTTTCTCCAGATGTTGCGATGACTGGCGAAGTCACACTCCGCGGTCAAGCCTTACCAATCGGTGGTCTTAGAGAGAAATCTTTAGCCGCTCTACGCTGTGGCATTAAGGCGATTATCGTGCCAAAAGAAAACAAGAAAGATGTCGAAGAATTACCACAAGAAGTGAAAGATTCTTTACGCATCGAATATATGACAAGCGTCGAAGACGCTGTAAAGTTCTGCTTTGTGAAATAAATGATTAACTTTAATAACGTCACATTTGTTAAATCTTGTCCAACGAGAAAAGAAAAACCTCAGGTGTTAAAATCTGAGGTTTTAATCGTTGGTAAATCTAACGTTGGTAAGTCATCTTTAATCAACGCTTTATGCAACAAAAAGAAGATGGCTTTTACCTCATCTAAACCCGGTCATACGAGGCTTTTAAACTATTACGATATTGATAATGCTTTCTATATCGTTGATGCGCCTGGATATGGTTACGCAAAAGGGGGCTTAGATTTAGATAGGCTATTTGCGAATATGATGGAATCTTACTTCGATAATAACAATGAATTAAAACTTGTTTTAATCTTATTAGATGCTAGAAGAGAATTATCAGTTGACGACCAAGAGATTATCGATTTTGTCAAAGAAAGCAATGTGAGTTATTTTATCGTTGTCACTAAATACGATAAGGTCAATCAAAAAGAAAAAGCGGCGTTAAACAAACGCTTAGCTAATGAGGGATTTAATAAAGAGCAAATATTCTTTACTTCTTCCCTTAATAACGATGGCTTAAGCCTTTTGAAAAAAGGGATTGAAAAAGCCCTATAGTTTAGTAAAATAAGAAAGTCCAGTGAAGAAGAGGAGTAATCCTTAAAGTCGCTTTTAGAGAGTCAAGGATGGTGGAAGCTTGATAGCGAAAGAGGATGAAGGTCGCTTTGGAGGAATAGTTACCTAGCGAAAATAGGTTAATGAAGTGCGTAGCCCAATACGGCTATGAACTAAGGTGGTACCACGCGAAGAGCGTCCTTAGATGGACGTTTTTATTTTTGGAGGTCAGTTATGTTAGAAAAAAGATATGATCATCATCTTGTAGAAAAAGATAAATATGAGTCTTGGAAGAAGAAAGGCTACTTTGCTAGTGGTGATAAAAGTAAAGATCCATTTAGCATTGTCATACCTCCTCCAAACGTTACTGGCAAACTCCATTTAGGTCACGCTTGGGATACAACAATTCAAGACATCATCGTCCGTTATAAAAAGATGCAAGGCTATGATGTTTTATGGCTTCCAGGCATGGATCACGCTGGTATCGCTACCCAAGCTAAAGTCATGGAAAAGCTCAGAAAAAACGGTGTAGACGTGACAAAAATCACACGTGAAGAGTTTTTGAAGTGGGCTTGGAGCTGGAAAGATGAATATGCAAGTACCATCCATTCACAATGGGCACAAATGGGTTTAGCTCTTGATTATAACAAGGAAAGATTCACCCTCGATGAAGGCCTTAATTACGCGGTTAGAACCGTGTTCGTCGACCTTTATAACAAAGGTTTAATTTATCAAGGTGAAAGAATCATCAACTGGGATCCAGTGCAGATGACCGCTTTAAGTAATGTCGAAGTGATTCACCAAGACGATAAGGGTTATATGTATTATTTCAAATACCCAGTCGTGGGTACTGATGAGTATTTAATCGTTGCCACAACAAGACCAGAAACCATGTTCGGCGATGTGTGCGTTTGTGTTAATCCTAAAGATAAAAGATATACAAAATATCATGGAATGAAGGTTATCAATCCTGCTAACTATGACGAGATTCCAATCATCGCTGATGAATACGTTGATGTTGAGTTTGGAACTGGTGCGATGAAATGTACTCCAGCCCATGACCCAAATGACTTTATTATCGGTGAAAAATATCATTTCCCAAAACCTATTATTTTTAATAAAAACGCGACCATGAACGAACTATGCGGTAAATACCAAGGCATGGATCGTTTCGA
>JAFSPN010000032.1 GCA_017442875.1 Bacilli bacterium | reverse complement strand
TAAGGTATAAGGATTAGCCACTTTGTTTAATCCAGATCTTAAAGAGATAAGGAATTTCTTTTCAGAGAAGACGCCTCTTTCAGAGTAGGATCCACCGATAATATCGTTATATAAATTAATAGCGATACGATCTTCGATGGTTTGCCATTTGGCCATTACTCTATCGAATTCGGATTGTTTATCCGCAGCTTCGGTTTTACGATTGCCATCATTATCAAGAGATTGATAAGCTTTGAATTTATTAATAAATTCTTCCGCTTTAGTGGCACCGCTTGTGCTTCTCACACCATCAGTATAGGTGGAGTGTTGTTCGATATCTTTTGCGGCTTCTTTTAAGGTAATTTCACCTTCGCCTAAGTTATAAGGTTTGGCGATTTTGTTATATCTACCAAAGACAGATACAGCATATTGATATAAGACTTGGTCTAAGACATCGCTAGCTAAGGAGCCATCGCGATAAGCATCTTCGACTAAAGAAACTAAGTTATGATAAATATTATCGTTTTCAGAGAAGGTGAGTAAGTTATCATCATAACCAGTAGGTTTGGCTTGGACTTCATTACTGCATCCTGCTAAACCCATAGTGCCTAATAAGGCAACTGCTAATAATTTTTTGAAATTAGTCTTTAACATAGCAAAGGCCTCCTTCTTTGTATTCAGCAGCATCAATTTCTGCTTGATCGGAGTAGAAACGAATCTTACATCCTTCAGGAATTAATCTCATAGCCTTACCAGTAGCAGGAATATCTTCTCTATAGTCTTTTTGGACATCTAAGAGTTCAAGATATGTCTTCCAAACTTTAGCGATACCTTCTTCTTGGTCATAAAGGTTCTTTTCTCTTTGTAAAGCGACATAATTATCGATTTCATCTAACAAGAGTAAACCTTCGCTTTCAGCCGCGAATAAAGTGCTACGGATATTATCATCTTTACCAGATAATAAATCATATAAACGATAATCATAAGTGGAATCGAAACCTTTAATAGCGCTTCTCACGGTTTGAGCACGTTCGTTTTGTTTAGATTTATCATTAGTATCAATGAAGTTCACGTATGTTTGTTTGGCATTGCCACTAGCATCCACTGGATAATCTTCATCACCTGGAACGGCGGTGGTGTAATATTCATTTAAAGTGATATTAGCATCAGCGTAGTCAAGGATGGATTTTTGGACCACCATTAAGTGGATACCATAAGTGGAACGGACACCGATAATAACATTATCATTTTCATCACATAAGACTTTTCCGCCGCCAGCTAAGATGTTAGCATTTTCTTTGAAACGTGGGAGATCAGCAAAGTTAATGGCTTGATTTTCATTAACATCATATTTCTTCACATTTTGTGAATCGGAATATGTAGCGCCATCACCTGTTCTTAAATCCTTGCCTTCTTTAGCAGCGACAGCAGCAATGTTGGCTTTGTCTTCAAGAGTTGTGGAACCAGCATAAGCTGTAGCTTCGTCAACTGCTCTATTGGTAATAACAAAGGCATTGTGCCTATTGAAATACCTATTCCATAAGATATTTCTTGGATATAAAGCGGATTTGCCATCACCGACTTTTAAACCAGTCGCTTTGTTAGTTTCGATTTCAGCCGCTAAGCCTAATTCGACGACTTTTGCATATGGTAATTCGCCTAAGCCGAGTTTTGTTAAGGTGTCTTGAACGGTTTGATCATCGGTAGCGGTTTCATTGGTTAAACTATTATATAGTTCTTTAGAAATCTTACTGGATAAACCTAAACCTTTTTTGATTTCATCAACAACACCAGTTCTTCCGGATAAAACGGAATCATAAGCATAAATTCCTAATTGGAATTCATTAACCATACCTAAGGAACCGCTGCTAGCGGCAGAGGTCATAAGACCGACATCACCATAAGAAGTATTAGAACTGTCTTCGGAGAAATCATAAGCAGCTTGACCAAAGGTCAATTTGCCTTTTGCTAATTCGGTAATGGTTTTGCTTAATAATTTAGCTTGTGCTTCGCTAATGGTGCCACGAGCGAATTCGCTTCCGCCATCTTCCACTTTAATTAAGATATGACGGATGTGGTATGGATAACGAGCAGCAGCTTTTGTAGAAGCGGTGTTAGCACCGGTGTTATCAACACCGATATATTCGCTTGTTAAAGCTTCTTCGTTTTCATCGAAGTACCAATCTTCGATAACTTCTTTTTCTAATTCGTAAATGTAGTATTGGAGCAACTCAGCTTCATCTTTAACTCCTTTACCACTTAAAATGGATTGCCATTCAGTTTTGTAAGATGTGCCATTGGTATCAGCGTTTTCTTTTGCTGATTGTTTGTCACTCTTCACTTTGTTTTTCGCTTCATTGACGATTTGGTCGTAATTCTTTCTTACGCCTGTTAAATCTTTGCTGCCCGCTTTACCTGTTTTAAAGGCATTACGAATAAGCACTTCAATTACTTGTTTGTAATAAGCACTGATGCCGGCGGATGTTTGACGATAATCGTTATAGATATCATCAATAGCCACAGCAAGTTTTTGGTCATTGTATCCAGTGAAATCGACGACATTTGTCTTATCGGCGGTCACGTTATTGGAACATGCACCTAAGGCCATCGCAGCAATGAAACTAGTAACTAATCCGGTTGATAGTTTACTTTTTTTCATGTTTTTTTACTCCTTCTTCTGAACAATAGCGTTTTATATTTTATATATAATTGGTTTTTAGTGCAACAATTTTTACTTTGTAATGCATTTTCTTTAT
>JAFSPN010000031.1 GCA_017442875.1 Bacilli bacterium | reverse complement strand
TACAGTCTGCCGCGTTTAGCCTCTTCGCTACCCTCCCATCTCGTGTTTGATATGGGTTTACGCATTTGGTGGATGCTGACGGGCTCGAACCGCCGACCCCCACCTTGTAAGGGTGATGCTCTCCCAGCTGAGCTAAGCATCCGATTAGCAATGCGCTAAAATAATATATCACTTTCATAAATATCTAGTCAACGAAAAAAACGCCTTTTTTCAAAGCGCTTTTTCCATATAGAAACTAATAATAGTTTTAGTATCCCTTTTTCCCTAAAAGGTGGAACATGTTTTTCTTATAAACTTCGACACCTGGTTGATTGAATGGGTTGATATCAAGCATATAAGCGGACATCGCACAAGCTCTCATAAAGAAGTAGAAGAGATAACCAAGGTTATATTCGTCTAATTTATCTAGATAAATGACATTGCAAGGAACTCCGCCATCCTCATGGGCCTTTAATGTGCCTTCAAAGGCTTTCTGGTTAACAAACGCTAAGTCTTTGCCTTCTAGATAGTTAAGACCATCTAAGTCATCGTTATCGTGCGGAATCTTAATATCTAGTTTTGGTTCTTTAACATTAATGATGGTTTCAAATAGTAATGGTGTACCATCTTGGATATATTGGCCTAAACTATGAAGATCTGTGGAGAATGTGGCGCTTGCTGGGAATAAAGCCTTATGTTCTTTTCCTTCGGATTCACCAAATAATTGTTTGAGCCATTCGCTAATTTGACTCATTTGTGGCTCGTACGTGACATACATTTCCACAGGTTTATTATGGCGATACATATAGTCACGCATGACAGCGTATTTATAGCAATCGTTATCTTTCAATGACTTATTTCTAATATCGCTTCTAGCTTCTTGAGCGCCTTTTAACAAAGCGTCAACATCAACACCCGCACAGGCAAGTGGGAATGTACCAACAGCGGTGAAAACACTATAACGGCCACCGATATCACTTGGTAAAACATAAGTGGCATAGCCTTCATTATTACAAAGTGTTTTTAAAGCACCTTTTTCTTTATCGGTAGTGGCGTAGATAGCTCTTCTCGCTTTTTCTTTACCGACTTGCTTTTCTAATAATTCTTTTAAAAGTCTAAATGAAATGCTTGTTTCAGTAGTGGTACCACTTTTAGAAATAACGTTAATAGCAAAGTTTTTACCTTTAAGGTAATTCATTACTTGAGCCACATAATTCGGGGAAAATGTTTGACCCATGAAAATGATTTCTAACTTATCATCGCTCTTTAAACCATTAAGAGCCTCTAAAGCGCATCTAGCGCCTAGATAAGAACCACCGATACCACATACGACGAGAATATCGAAATTGTCTCTCACATATTGAGCGTCTTTTTTGATTCTAACGAGTTCTTCTTTATCGTAATTAACTGGCCAATCAGCCCAGCCGAGGTAATCGTTACCCGCTCCAGATCTATCATCAATCATCTTATTAATGCGTTCGACATCTTTTTCATAGCCTTTCAAGATATCTTCATTCATCATTTTGTTTAATCTAAGATCTAGCATTTATTTCTCCTCCTTAGCGATTTTACTATATGCATCATTTATCCATTCATCTAATTTCTCTTTTAGAGGTAAGAATTCTTCTTCAGTTACTGTTGGTAGTTTTCTCTGATTAGTGTGTGAAGAATAAGCTTCTTCAGGTGGTACTTGTTTATATGACACTCTTAAGAAACCATTCTCTTTATCAATTGAAAGCACTTTCACTTTGATTTCATCGCCGATAGAACCATATTTTTCAATATCACGAACAAATGAATCAGATATTTCACTGATGTGCAATAAACCAGTAGCTCCACCTTCAAAATTCATAAAAAGAGCATATGGCTTCACGTTATAAACTTTTCCAACAATTAGTTGACCGACTTGATAATTCATAAAACCTATTTCAAAGAAATGATATCACTTGTGCAAAAGAAAAGGTAGAGAAACCTACCTTACTTACTTGCTAAAACTTTTTCTTTTCTTTCGAGTTTTTCTTGAGCGGAGATGAGATCGATAAGAAGTTTCATAACCTTATCCATCTCTCCATTCGCGCTATAATCGGCCTCAACGATAAAGTCACAGCGATTATCATCGTAAATTTGTTGAACGATATCTTTGCTCTCTTTTGGATGGACAGCAATGCTGTGTCCGCCGCTTTTCTTAACTAAAGTCATTGATGGGATATCAGTCATTCCATCACCGACATAGATGATGTTTTTATAGCTCACACGGCGATCAAGGTTCTTTTCGTTAACACCAGCATCGTCTGTCGGCTTGATTGCGCCCTTAGAAATACGGTAGAAGAACTGTGTTTTTTGTGTGAAATTAATTGCCATCTTTGGCCAAATCGCTTCGCCGTTTTCATCGTAGAGATATTCACAACCATATACTTGTGTGAATTCATCGATAATTGAACAGCCTTCAACAATCTCTTTAGTACCAGAAGACACTAAATAGTGCTCTACTTTGATACCTCTTTCAGCGGCGTAGTCATTAATGCGTTTGAACCAAGTAGTAACACCTGGATAAAACTTAATGCTCTTACCGCATTCTTTTAGATATTCTTTCGTAACTTTAATGCCTTTTTCTCTAGCGAACTTTAGCATGCAGTACATATATGAAAGAATTCTTTCAACTTCGTATTTAGCGGATAATTTACCTGTTTCTCCCCAGAATTCATCTGGTGTCATGCCTAAATTTGGAATAAATGCATAATTTTGCATATCCGTTGTGGATAATGTTTTATCAAAATCATACATAATAGCAACAATTGGTTTACTCATACTTATAACCTCGAAAAAATATTATCATGCAACGATAATATTAGTCAAACTTTATGATAACGCGTAGGGTGCAATACTTGCTATGAAACAATTAAGAGTTGTGGTAATATCATTTCTATGAAACTTTTTCTAAGCATTCTTCTTAACACTGTCATCGTCATTTCAATCATCTATCTTTTGATTGTTATCGTCGACGTTACATTCGTCATTTCTTTTTCTTCGATCATGAAACATCACGCGAATGATTTAACCGTCATTTTGACAAATAAGAAAGATAATTTGACTAAACTAGTGGAATTCTTAACCAGCAGTGGAATTAAGCCGGATAAGAAAAAAGTCGAAGCGCTTCAAAACTTCGATACTAAACGCTTAGAGATTAAAGATGATGAAGACGCTAAATCAGCAAGAGAAGAATTAACCTCTTTAAATGATTACTTTTTATCGCTATTTGAACAAAACGATATCAAAGATGAGCAGGGTGAATGTCAGAAGATTGTTAATAACATCTATGAATTAGAAAAAGTGTATCGTCAACATTTGATGATGTATAACGCTGATGTCTTAGGATACAATTTCTGGATTGCTTTCTTTCCAACACGTTATATCTATCTCATTTTAAGATTAAAGAATAAAGAAAATATTTAAGGAGTTTAACTATTAAGAATCAAGCAAAATAATTAAACTCACGTCAAAAAGATTCACCACATAGTGAATTTCTAAAATTTCACAGCAAAATCGTTACTG
>JAFSPN010000030.1 GCA_017442875.1 Bacilli bacterium | reverse complement strand
ATTCATCAACAATCATCTTTTTTACTTCTGGTGGATATTTCTTAAATTTTTGACCTTTCTTAGCCATACAAAAAACCTCCTAACGTTTATTTTACGCTAAGAGGCTTTTTTGCCCTGCGAACTAAAATGGGTTCAGTTCATGAAAAGATGGGTTTTTATATTTCTGTAATGATTCTTTTAAAAACAAAAAGCGGAACGTGGCGCCGGCAATTATGTCCGTTCTTCATCTACTGTTCCGCTAATATTATTTAATTAAATAATGATTATTAATGCAAGAGATGTCCGAGGAATAGTAGTGTGACATCAATTTCGCCAATTTATCAAAAGCGTCGGTTAGTAAGTATAAGGACTTTTCCAAAGGAGGTAATAATAAAATGACCTTAGAACAAATTATAAGAGGACAAAATGGCCTCAATATCTTTACTAAAGAGGACAAAAATGATAGGATATTGACAAGGATAAATACCATGTCTCTGAAAGAAATTAGAATTTGTTATGGTCTATCGCAAAGTGAAGCCGCTTCAATAGTGGGCGTTCCTGTTCGTACATTTAGAAGGTATGAACTAGATGAACAATATGGTAGTGGTTTTAAACGCGCAATGTTCATCAATCTATTGAAAGACAAATATGAGATTACTGAAGAAAAGGGTTTGCTCACTATTGAAAGGATAAAGCAAACATTAACCGAACTATTTGATAATGAATATTCTGATTCAATCGATTTTTGCTATTTGTTTGGTAGTTACGCTAAAGGGTTAGCGAAAGAAAACAGTGATGTAGATTTATATATCTCATCATCTTTAACTGGTTTGCGATTTGTGGGCCTCATAGAAAAAATAAGGCAGACCTTACATAAAAAAGTAGACCTTCTTAGAAGTAGTGAACTAGAAAGCAACATTGAATTAGTTAATGAGATTCTAAAAGATGGGATCAAGATCTATGGGTAGAAAAAGCGATACATGCATCTGCTGTTTTTGCTGATTTAAAAATATGATTATTTACAAATATCTAGACGAAAAAGGTGGGCTAGCCACCATTAAAAACAATTCTGTTCTTCTAAACATTCCTTTAAAATACAACGATCCTTTTGACTGCGAGGGAAATGTTAGTGATGAAGAAAGCAGCCGTTCATTTGAACTTTTCTTAAACTATCAATTGTTTAAAGGAATGTATGATTATTTTGTAAGACACGATTTAAAAGCAAAGAGGTTCAAGTCTTTGGCTGAAACTTTTAAAAAATACTTACCAGTGGCTGGTTCTGAAATTAAAAAGACTAAAAAGTACATTTTACAAGCATATTTAAAACCATGTCGCCCATTGATATGTAAACACCTTGGAAAAACTATGCCTGTTTTAAAGAAAGAGTTCAAACAAGTTATGAAGGATTCTTTTAGCAAACTTAGAAAGCGGGTTGTAATTTCTTGTTTTGGCTCATCGTTTGATTCAATTCTTATGTGGTCTCACTATGCCAATATGCACAAAGGAGTTTGTATAGAATTTGAAATAGAAGACAAGGATTTTAAAACTGTTGAGTATAGCAAACAGATGCCTGATTTTAGATTACACGACACTCTAGAAATATTATTTGGGCACGAATTTGTTGGAGAAGAAATTGATTTCAACAACGAAGAATATGATTTCATGAACAAACCGTTGCTGACCAAATCTGAAGATTGGATATACGAGGGAGAAATTAGATGTGTATATTCGATTAAAAAGTTAGATCCTAAAATTAAGAAAGTGGGTAAAAAGTGGAAAAAGAAGCTTCTTTTAGAGATGCCGCCAATTAAGGCGGTGTATGTTGGATGTAATGCTACAGACGCATTTACGAACAAAATCAAGAGGATGACCGATGCTCCTACATACAAGATGAAGAAGAAAGATGGAGAGTACGGATTGACTCCTGAAAAAATATAAGACCAGGACTAACAATCTTGGTCTTTTTTTATAACAAACTTCTTACATATGTAAGTTTATCTAGTTAATTCTTTTATTTATATTGATATATAAAAGTAAATCAACTATAATTTTCAAAGAAATTGAGTATATGGTCATAGTATGGTTGGCCGTCTCTACATAGCCCCATTACCGCTATACTACTCACAAAATAATAAATTAGTATTTAATTATTATTCGGTGGGTATGGAAAGTAACAAACAAAGACTTCATACCCATTTCTAATTTTTAAAGAAAGGAAAAGAAAAATAAGGAGAAATATTTATGAAAAAAATATTCACAAAACTTATTGGCGTAACACTTGGCTTAGCAATGGCTGTAGGTGTAGGTGTTGGCGTTGCTGCGAATAATAGAGCGGCGACGGGATTAAGCGCTGGCGAAGAAGTTTATAAGTCAATTACTTTTTTGGCATCGAACACAGAAGATTCGGTAAATAGTTACACCGATCCTGCAACCTATACAGCTAACGGCTTTTCTGTTGCTACTTCAAATTTTAATAACTATGCTAAGGCATGGGATTACATCAAGTGTGGTAGAAAGAATAACGCTTCAGTTGCAACGATAACAACTTCGGCCGCAATCGATGTAGCAGTTACAAAAGTCGCTGTGACTATTGATAGCATTTTAGACACTTCAAAAGTCAATTCTATCAAACTCTATTCATCTACTAACGGCTCTTCTTGGGCCTTAGAAAGTTCTTTCACCGTTGCAACCGGCGCTCAAGCGGCCACAATATCATCGCCAACGGCAAATAAGTATTACAAAGCCGAATTTGATTGCGCCTCATATACTAAAAACGGGATTGTTCAAGTTTCTAAGATTGATTACTACTATCAAAACAGTGGTCCATCTTTAAGCGTTAGTCCAACATCCGCAAAGATTGCAAAGAATGGCACGCAGTTATTAACCGCGACAGCTAACGGTGGAAGCGGAAGCGTTTCTTGGACAACAAGCGATTCCGACGTTGTCTCTATTAGTGCCGAAACCGGAACTTCAATTACTGCAACTGGCGAAGGAAGAGGAACTGCAACAATTACCGCATCTTACTCAACTGCGGCCGATGTTCATATTTCTATTCAAGTAGTTGATATTCAACACACCGGAACAAAAGCCAGCCCATACACGGTTGAAGAAGCTAAGGATAAAATTGATTTAGGAAGCGATTTATCGGATAAATATGTGACAGGTATTGTTTCTGAAATTGTCACTCCATACAATTCCGAATATGGCAACATTTCTTATAATATTAGTTCAGACGGTTCAACAGAATCAGAACAATTCCAGGCTTACAGAGGAAAGAGTTTCAATGGCGAAGCATTCACTAGCGAGGATGATATTGAAGTTGGCGCAACCGTTGTTGTCCATGGTAATCTCACAAAATATAATTCAACATACGAATTTGCACAAGATAACCAATTAGTTACATATACTCCTGCACCTAGATATACTGTTACTTTTGATAGTTTGGGCGGATCAGAAGTAAGTCCAATTGGTAATGTCAAAAAAGGCACATGCATTGAAACATTACCAACAACAACAAAAGTTAAGGATACAGTGAACCAAAAGAAATTTGAATTCGCTGGATGGTATACAGTTGACGATCCAAACAATATTGTCTTTGAAGAAGGAAATAGATTTACATCATCTACTCCTGTTAATGGCAACATAACTGTTTATGCAAAGTATAATGAAACAAATTACTATATCGTCACATTTAACACCAACGGTGGCAACTCTATTGCTAGCCAAGAAGTTGATGAAGGCGATACTGTTTTAATGCCGGCTAATCCATCAAAGCCAGCCGATGCCTCTTATACATATACATTTGAAGGATGGTATACAAATCAAGACTTAACGGATGAATTTGATGATTCTGATCCAGTCACAAGTAATCTAAATCTTTATGCAAAATATACATCTGAAGCAATTACAAACCCAGGTTCATATTTAACTCATGCTACATCTGTTGCAACAATTCATGGAACTGAACATCTTGCTAATGAAGTAACAGTCACCAAGACTTCAGCAGAGTTGGCAACAGCAAATGGTTGGACAGCGTCTGCTGGATCAAGCATTGGCACAGTGTTTGATAATTTTAATCTTGATTCAAATATAACTGTTAGTTTTAGTGGAATCGGAAATACAGCCAGTTATTGGTCGAATGGTTCTGATATACGTGTTTATGGAACAAAAAACGAAAGCGATGCCTCAATAACATTTACTGGCGGAGCTGGAGTAACTATCAATTCTATTACATTGACCTTTAGTACAAGCAAAAATCCTACATTCACGCCATCAATTACTAGTGATACAGCATTGTCTGTCAATGCTAGTAGTCAGACTATTACAATGAACAGCAGCAATGATGGAAATGGTCAAATTAAAATCACTGCCATTTCTGTCGATTACACAGAAGGTTCATGCTCAGTAGATGGAGTGGTTCTTAGATTCGGTGCCTCCATAGCAAAATCCGATTGGGACGCAATTAACAACAACATTGAACATCCAGATTGGGAAATTACTGATTATGGTGTGATGTTCCTTAAGGAAGAAACATTGAATGGTTATGGTGTTTCCTCGGTTAAAGCGGCTTTTGAATCCAATCCATCAAAACCAGTCACAATTAAGCATAAAGGCTCTGGAGATGCTCCATATCTTGATGGTGATAATTATTTATTCACAATTAAAGTTAGTATTCCAGCAGGTTACTATGGCGACGTTATTTGTGCCGCTCCTTTCATCGTAGTTAACGATACATATTATTTCTTGGGTGAAGAAAAACACGAATCCGTTAATTCTTTAGCCACATATTATCGCGCTAATGGTGGTTCAAATTTATCAAACGATGCTTTGGACTACTTGAAAACCGCTCATTAAGGAGGTATCTATATGAGTAACGAAAAGAAATTTTTAAAACCAGAATTAATCATCGTCGAATTCCTTGATGATGAAATTATCCTCACAAGTGGTGAAGGCGATATCGAAGGCGAGGATGTTGAATATCCAGGCGGTATTCTCTAGAATCGTCCATTAATTGCATCCATTTTATTATCAAAGGCGGTTTTCATACCGCCTTTTTTAAATTGAATTATTTAAATAAAACTAATATTATTATTTAGCATGAGCAAGAAGAGTGTTTTATTCAAAATAGTTGCTTTATCATCTGTTTTTGCGTTGAATGCAAGTTTATATACTGTGCTCAATAAAAGAGCTAGTGAAGTTAATGCATATAGCACAACTGCTTTACCAAGCACAATTGACTTAAATGATAATACTCCTGAGCAAATTAGGAATTATTATTCCTCTCTTAATTCTTACGATGCTTCTGAAAGACAAGGTACTAATCTTTTAAAGAACTTAAAATCTATTCTTAAGAATGGCCAAAAATATTTATCTTACGATTCCAATAATGGAAAAGACATTTGGGATGTCTATTGCATTGTCGATAGAGATTGGGTTAAGTCTCCAGTAACTGCTTTGCCAGCAGCCGCGGGAACATATAATCAATCCACAAATAAGATAGAGAACTATAAATGGGGTGGTAATTCAGCTAAATACGAAAACCCATATTTACATGCACTTTATTACAATAGAAACAGAGAACCTGTTGCTCAAGCATATGGTGATCATGGTAATAGCATCAATAATCCTACAGGTATAAATAGAGAACATATTTGGCCTAAGGGTTCTGGTTTTAATACTGAACCTGGTGGTGGTGGCGCTAGAGGAGATATTATGCATCTCTGGGCGGCACATGGTCACACCAACAACAAGCACAAAGATTTTTATTATGGTTATGTTGATAAAACCAAATCATATGATGATGAAGTAACTGATACAGTTGAATGCGCTGGTAATCTTTTAGGTCTTTCTAAAACACTAGGGGGAACTACAAAAGTATTTGAACCACAGGACTGTGATAAAGGCGATATCGCTAGAGCATGTTTCTATATGGTTGCTAGATATAACTATCTTTCGGGAAGTGATAGTGATGGTATCGATCAAGACAATCCAAATCTAGAACTAGTCAACAACTTATCGTCATATACAGGTACTGGTTATGATTCAACAACCACTAAAACAGGAAAGATAGGTATTCTCCAAGACTTACTTGAATGGAATAGACTTGATCCACCAGATCAATTTGAAATTCATAGAAATAATCTTTGCTATAACAACTTTACAGGTAATAGAAATCCATTTATTGATTTCCCGAGTTGGGCTGACGCTATATGGGGAACATCAGAGAATGGTAACTATAATCCAACTCCTACAAAGAGCGCTTCTCCAGCAACAGATCCAATTAATACATTTGCCGCTGATACTTTTTCTATTTCACAAAGTTCATTTGAACTTGAGGTTGGTGATACAGCGGAAATATATGGTAGTAACGCTACTAGCAACATTACTTGGTCTATTGATGATAATACAGTCGCTAGTTTAGATAAGAACAGCACTGATAATAACGATGTGGTAACTATTACCGCTTTAAAGGGTGGGTCAGCAACCATTACAGCGACAAGTGGTGGTGATAGCCTTACTTGTTTAATTACTGTTACCGAACCATTGAATTATGGGACATTAGAAAACCCATTAACCGTGGATGATGCTATTGATTTGATATCTATTACTGGTTCAAATGCTACCGCAGAACAAATGTATGTCAAAGGCATTGTTACTAGCAATAGTGCTTATAACACAACATACAACAACTATGACGACATTTGGCTACAAAATAATAATGGAAGTACATCACAAGCCTTACAGTTATTTAGAATTATCGCGAGTAATGATATTAAAAACGCATACGGTACCGCTAATTCAATGGTTGGTAAAGAAGTAGTGGCTTATGGCTATGGCATGTACTATAACAACACTAAATATGAAATAGCTAAAGCTAATAACATATCACCAGTTATTAAATCCGTTACAGAACCAGTAGTACCAGGGCCAAATCTTGATGATTGTCTCGATAATGCTTTACCATATACCGAACTTTTGGCAGCGGAAGGCACTGATACAAGAGATGATGAGGACACAATTGTTTTTGCTAACGCAGGTTTAGCAGATGCGTCCGAATTAACGACAATTGATTTGGCATATAGCTCTCTGACATTCTCCAAAGAGACGGGATCTAACCAGCCAAAATACTACAACAATGGTAAAAATGCTCGTTTATACAAAGCTAATTCACTTACAATCGCATCCACAAAAGTGATTACTAGAATTGAGATATCTTATACCAATAATTACGCTAGTGGATTAACCGCATCTACTGGTACATTATCTAATGGTGTTTGGACAGGTAATGCTTATTCAATTAAATTTACTAATTCCAATAGCGATAACACACAAATTAGATTTACCGCTATTACAATAACAGTATCTTCTGTAATTAGTCCCGCTGTTAGGTTTGGTATGTCTATTCCTAAGACTGATTGGAACGGTATTCGTGATGAATACGGTATTTCTGATTACGGAACGATGATTGTTAAAGAAAATACACTAATTAATACATATGGCGTTTCTTCTGTCGAAGATGCCTATAGAGCAGATAAGACACTAAAGATTTCTAGAGTTAATACATATAGGGATCCTGCTTCTATTGATGAAGATAATTATGCGTTCACCGTTAAGATGAACATGACAAGCGAAAGTAACTATGATGTCGTTTATCATGCAGCCCCATTCATTGTCGTGGATGATGAATACTATTTCTTAGATGACATTGTTTTCTCTGTTAATTCTTTGGCGAGTGATTATCTCACTAATGGTGGTTCCACCTTGTCAAACAAAGCATTAACTCTTTTATCTACGCCTCACTAGTGAGAAAATATTAGAGATATGAAAAAATTCGAAGCACCTGAATTAATTATTATTATATTGGATAATGAAGACATCATTACTGGGTCCACCGATATTGATGAGATCAATGATGACGTTCCGTAACCTTTACTATGCTTGATAACGTTAAGCGTTTTGATATGAAAAAGCCTCCTACGAGGCAGAAACTTCGTTTCTTGATGAAAATCATTGCCCCTTTAACAACGCGCAAGCAAGGGCAGATTATTCATAAAGAAAATATGGAAGGTATCAAACCTCCATACATCTTAATGGGGAATCATAATTCCTATTACGATTTAATGGTGCTTGAACAAGCGATTTTGCCTAATAGATGTAATTATGTTGTAGCCATAGATGGCTTTATCGGTAGAGAATGGTTACTCCGCTCCATAGGGGGCATCTGCAAAAGAAAATTCACTAACGATGTTAATTTATTAAGACAAATTAAAACCGTGATTAAAAACGGGGATATCATGGTTATCTATCCAGAGGCTAGATATTCCTTATGTGGCACTAAATCGATTATCCCTAAGAGCAATGCTGCTCTAGCGAAAATGTTTAAAGTGCCTTTAGTAACTTTAACTACACATGGTGATCACATTGTGGAACCATTTTATAATACGAGAAGAAAAAAGATTAAAGGCTTAGAAGCCACTTTAAAGTGTATCGCCACTAAAGAAGAAGTGGAGAAGTTACCTGTTGAAGAATTAAACAGGAGACTTCAAGAAGCTTTAGAATATGATGACTATGCTTGGATTAAAGAAAAAGGTATTTTAGTTAAAGAAACATATCGTGCAGAAGGATTACATAAAGTCTTATATCAATGCCCACACTGTGGAACAGAATATGAAATGTCCTCTAATGGTATTTATTTAAAATGCAATCACTGTGGTAAGACATATGAAATGGATGAACACTGTGAACTGCATGCTTTAGAAGGTGAAACTGAATTCCCACATATCCCAGATTGGTATGAATGGGAAAGAAGTAATGTCAGAAAAGAAGTCGAAAGTGGCAAATACCATTTTGAATGTCCAGTTAGAGTGGATGCTTTACCTAACGCTAAAGGATATATTGATTTAGGGATGGGCAAACTAGTACACGATATGAATGGTTTTAAACTAACTGGTCGATATAAAGATGAAGATTATGAAGTAGTGCTATTAGCCAAAGACCATTATAGTGTTCATATTGAATATGAATACCTCCATAAATTTGGTGACTGTGTAGATTTAAATACTTTAAACGATACATTCTATGTTTATCCTAAGTGTGAAAAGTTCTCCGTTACTAAGATGTCTTTAGCGTGCGAGGAACTATTCAAACTATATAATCCTGACAAAGAATAAAATAACATTTTACTGCACAATCTTCTTCAAATACTGCACAAAACATAGTATAATTTGTGTAGTAAAGGAAAATGTTTGATGAGAAAATTTGATTATTCGTTTTTAGAAGATAAAGTGTCATCTAAAATCTTAAACTTCGTCTCGAGTATTTATGATATTAAAGGCAAAGAAAGTGTTAGGTTAGCGAATAACCCCAATCTTTTCAACAAGCTAAAAAACAGGGCTATTCGCGATTCAATCAGAGGTAGTAACGCCATTGAAAACATCCATACTACAGAAAAACGTATTGATGAAATCGCTTCTGGCGATAATAACGCCATTACCCATTCCGAAGAAGAGATTATCGGCTACAGAAATGTCTTAAATGATATACACACCTATCACGATACAATTATTTTTGATAAGACGTCTATTTTGTCATTACATAGACAACTACTAGATATAGCAAAAGAAGATAGTAGAGGTAAATTTAAAACAGAACCTAATGTTATTAGCGAAAGAAAGAATGGTAAGCAATCTGTTGTTTTTGTTCCTACTCCTCCTAAAGAAGTTGAAGAATCGCTAGACCAAGCTCTTTTGGCGTTTTCCTCCGCTTTAAACAATCAAAACATTAACCCTTTGCTATTAATACCATGTTTTATTTTAGATTTTCTTTGTATTCACCCTTTCGATGATGGCAATGGAAGAATGTCTAGATTATTGACTTTGTTACTTCTTTATAAATCTGGTTTTGATATCGGAAGATTTATATCAATTGAAAATATGATTAACGAAAACAAAGGCGAATATTATAGAACGCTTCAGGCCTCTTCTTATAGGTGGCATGAAAACAAAAACGATTATGAGCCATTTATCATCTATATGATTCAAATCTTGTATGAATGCTATACCAAATTAGATGAAAACGTGTTTTCACAGATTGATAAAAAAATGTCGAAATCAGAAAGAATCAAAAACCTTTTGCTTAACGCTTTTGTCCCAGTTTCTAAGAAAACTATTCAAGATCAACTACCGGATGTCAGCGAACGTTTGATTGAAATGGAGTTATCTAAACTTTTAAAAGCCGATATCATTATTAAAATAGGTTCATATAAAGACGCGATGTATTACCGCAAATAAAAAAACTAAATACAACATTTTTAATTTTTGGCAAGGAATTCTAACAAATCTTTTTCTCTTAATGGCTCAGAGAAGTAGTAGCCTTGCACATAATCAATCTGTTTCTTTTTAGCGAGCTCTAATTGCTTTTCAACTTCCACACCTTCCACAACAATTGGGATGTTTAAATTCTTAAATAAATTAATAGCCGCATCAAAGAAGATGGCGACATTTTCTTGCTCTTCTAACAATGATTTATCAAGCTTAGCGACACTGAACGGAAGAGTGATAAATCTAGCGATATTAGAATAGCCACTGCCGAAGTCATCCATGGCAAATTTCACACCATATTGACCTAAATCCGCCATAAAGTCTTTTGTTTTGCTTGGATATTTAACAGCGATTGTTTCAGTGATTTCTAGAATAATTCTTGAAGGATCAACACCGTATTTATTAATAATTTTCATAAATCTTTCGCTCGGGTTATTAAAAAACTCCGCACAAGAAATATTGATTTCTAAATTATTGATTTCTGGATTTCTTTGTAAAAAAGCGCATGTTTCATTTAAAACAAAGAAATCGATATCATTGGCCAAACCAAAGATTTCAGCGATTGGAATAAATTCGGCTGGTCCGATGTGGCCTAATTCTTCATTAGAAAGCCTAATCAACGATTCGAAATGATTGAATTTTTCGGCCTTTAAATCATAGATTGGCTGATAGACCATATATAAGCCTTTACCGGTTTTCAAACATTCTTCTAAGATTTCCTTAATGCGGCGGTCGCGATTAATTTGTTTTAAGAAATCTTGATCTAATTCGACACAACCGCTTTCTTTAAAATTAATCACAGATAATGTTCTGTTGATGAAGTTGTTATACATGTCACTATTAGTGAAGACATTGTCATTTACAAAATAGAGAATATGGAGAGTGATGTTAAGAACATTGCCTTTGATGCCAAAGGATTCATTGAAGCGGTTGTTAATAGCTTCAATCATTTGCAGTTGTTCTTCTTTGTTTCTGAGCAAGATGATAAAACGCGCTTGCTGCACTCTAAAGATATAGGATTTTTTATTAACGCTTTCAATGAATTTTCTAATGTTATAAATGAGTTCGTTTGCGGTAGCGACACCAAACTTTTCGGAAAACATCCCAAAACTTTCAATATCAAAGATAATATAGTGTTTTCTTTGCTTTTCATATCTTTGTGTATTGACATAGTCAATAAAAGCATAATCATTAAAAGCTTTGGAGACGCGGTCCACTTTGATATCAGGATCGCACACCGTGGCCACTGCGAGCATCGCGCATAAAGTAAAGGCTGTGCCCGATAATAGGTATTGAGGCTGAATGGTTTGAATGGTCGCGGCAATGGCAACGATAAACAAAAAGGAAAATAGAATCTTTAATATTTCTTTTGGTAATTTTTTCCTAAAGGCTATTGTGTAGGCCACTGTTGCCGAAAGATTAAGACCCCAGTTGATAACATATAGCGACATAAATGTCGGACCAGGAACAAAGTCATATAAACTCGTCTCATTATTAAAAACAAAACTAAAGTTCCAGTGGTGGAGACAGTTTGTGAAAAACAACACCGCACCTAGTGCACTAGGAATTATGGTTAGTAGATATATTGGTGAATATTTAAGCGATTTACCAACGGCATAAAAAACATAGGCAAATAAAGAATAAGAAATAGCAAATTGTGTGCTAAAGAATAGTTCTGCTACAAACTCTATCCAATAAAGAGGAACGACGTTAGAACGATCTAATAAAAAACAAAATAAAATGTCTAAAGAAACATTGAGTATTAATATCAATAATCCAACACCAAATAGCCTAGCAGTGGCAACTGGATATTTCTTACGAGTAAAATAGGCGATAGTAATAGCGACCAGGAAGATGAGGGCACAGACTTCTAAGAAATAATTGCAGTGTAGAGTGGCCGAAAAAGGCTTAAATGGTGTTTGGTTCATTCAAGAGTATTTTAACAAACATTGCTTTTATTTCAATGTAAAAAGATGCCATTTTTATGGACATCTTTTTTTGTGAGCATAGCACGCAAACAAATGTTAATAAATATAATATGTTTTTGTTTAATTAGTGGTAGTTAAATAGTTAGCAATTGCTTCATCATCAAAGAAATTATCAGCTTTAAATAATTTGACGCCTACTTTTCTTGATGGTTCTCCAAATCCTCTTCTCTTATATCACGTCTATATTTATTTGTTGTTTTAATAGTTTTTATGATGGTGAATATGACATATGCAATACCGATGGCGAAAATAAAGATAAAACAAATTGGGGAAATATATCCATAGTTTGGATCTTCCATGAAATGGATACCAACGCTTAAAACAGCGTCCCATATTCCATGGAATAAAAAGACAAATGGTAAGGCTAAAAAGAACTCTTTAAATGCTTTTCCTTTATTGCCTTCTTCTTTTGCTTCTATAAAAGCTTGGAAATGGCGGCCTGAATTTAGCTGCCATAAAACATGCATCGGTATCGAGAAAGCGACCACGAATGAAATTGGATTAAATCTAAAGATGTTTTCAACGATACCATACATTAGACCAATAACCGCACAAGCATACATCGCTATGGCTTGATGGTTAATCTTTTTTAATTTATAAGCGATAAAGAAACCTAAGAATTTAAAAGTTTCTTCTAATAATGCCGCTCTAAAGAACGATTCTACTATCTCTCTAGTTAAGGTTTGATCTCGACTGACAACGTTATTCCATATCGCATCCCAGGTGATTTCACTAACGATAATAAGTCCACAAGTAAAAATTAAGCCAAAGACAAAGGTAATTAGAAGCCAATCTCCAACTTTTAATCTTTTAATCTTTTTAGTCTCCTGTTCCATGTATTTTCCCCATCTATTTTTAACGCATTTTAGCAAGAAGCCCCCCACATCGGCAAGTATTGATTGATGGTTATTTTAAATATTGTTGGTGCAATTGTGAAAATTAGTATTGATTTTTACTGGGGCAATTGTGAAAGTATGATTCTATTATTATAATAAAAATAATAATGGTTATGAAAACACGCAATAATAATAGAAGAATTAGATTATTGGCTTTGATAGGCGGAATCATCACTTTAGTTATTTTGGTTGTCGGCACTGTTATCTCAGGCATAAGCGCTACTAAAAATGCCGAAACCGCCGCTCAAAATGTCAGTCAGTTCTATTTGACAGAACTAGTTTCAAGACGTGGAGAAGTTGTCATTAACAACTTAAATGATCGGAAAGAAAATCTAGAAACCGCGCTAAGCATCATGAGTGATGAAGATTTGTCTAGTCTTGAAAATTTTCAAGAATACCAGAGGCGCATCAAAACATTATATACATTAGAAAAATTTGCTTTCGTGGATGAAGCGGACACCATTTATACATCTCAGGGCCAGCAGAGCAATATTTCGGAATACCAATTTGATCACACCTTAACAGATGTTCAAGTATCGATTTTTAACATTACTTCTTCTGAAAAGAAAGTGGTCATAGCATCTCCAACTAGTAAGATGTTTGGTTCCAACCATCTAACGGTTTGCTTTATGGAAATCAATATGGATGAAATGTTGAGAGGTGTCTCTGTTACATCTGATAATCCTGAAAAAGCAATGACTTTCTGCAACATTTACACTAGTGATGGTGTCGCTTTAACCGATACTGTTCTAGGCGGGCTATCATCTGATAAAAACCTGTTTGATGCTTTAAAAACCGCTAAATACGGACAAGGTTATTCTTATGCTTCGATTTATGATGATTTTCATAGCGGAAAAAACGGCATCGTCTCTTTTACGTTTAATAACATCGGTGAAACATTAGCCTATTCGCCCATTGAAGGGACGAATTGGATTTTGACATATTTGATTCGTGATGAACGAGTCGGTAACTTAATCAATTCCACATCTACTGTGATTTTGATCAATAGTTTAATTGTTTCTATTGTAACTACAATAGTTTTGATTATGATGTTCATTTTCATTATTCGTCAATTGAATAAGAACGCTAAAATGCGCTTAGAAAATGAAACAATTGCGGTTAAACAAAACGAATTAGAACAAAGATTATCTTTGCAAGAACAATTACTTGAACAAGATAAAGAAAAAGGTCAACAATCAAAACTTATTACTGCTTTATCAAGTGACTATTGGAGTGTTTATTATATTGAACTAGATAAAAATAGTGGTGTTTGTTATCAAGAACACGCTGATTTAGATGAAAGATTAAAAGTGGGAGAAAAGTTTGATTATTTAAAAACTTTTAATGACTACGCTAATAAAT
This sequence comes from Bacilli bacterium, assembly GCA_017442875.1. Classification (GTDB taxonomy): domain Bacteria; phylum Bacillota_I; class Bacilli_A; order RFN20; family CAG-826; genus RUG14515. Next base: position 37,505 of record JAFSPN010000030.1, on the reverse strand, counting down.
ATGTCATCGAAAAATATCGCGAAGAATTTATTAAATTTATTCAACCCGAAAATATTAAAAATGGCTTAAAAAATAACTATGTTATCTCGTTTAGATATGTCGTATCTCGTCATGATCGAGAAACTTATGAAATGATTAGATTTGCTGGTGTTCGTCACCCTGAAGACCGTGATGACCATATTGTTCACGCTGTTGGCGCATGCTTTAGCAATATCGATGAAGAAACAAGAACTTCAATTGCTCAGAAAGAAATGCTTAGTGATGCTTTAGCTTCCGCTGAACAAGCCAATAAAGCAAAGACGATTTTCTTGTCTAATATGTCTCATGAAATCAGAACACCAATGAATGCGATTATTGGTTTAAATAATATCGCTTTAAATGACGCTTCTATCTCACTAAAAACAAGAGATTATTTAACTAAAATTGGTGCCTCAGCGGAACATTTGCTTAATTTAATCAATGACATATTGGATATGTCTAGAATTGAATCAGGAAGAATGGTTTTAAAAAACGAAGAGTTTTCCTTCTCTAAATTATTGGAATATATCAACTCAATGTTCAGCGAACAATGCCAAATTAACGGCCTAGAATATAGCTGTCAAATCGAAGGTCTAATCGATGATTTCTATATTGGTGACAATATGAGATTAAGACAAATTTTAATCAATATTTTAGGTAACGCTGTCAAGTTTACAAATAGAGGTGGAAAAATTAGCTTTATAGTTTCTAAAAAAGCGGAATTTGAAGATAAAGCGGCTCTACAGTTTGTTGTTAAAGACACTGGCATTGGTATGAGCAAAGAATTCTTACCGAAAATCTTTGATTCTTTCAGCCAAGAAAACGCTTCTGTGGCAAACAAATTCGGCTCTTCTGGATTAGGCTTAGCCATCACTAAAAATATTGTTGAAATGATGAATGGAACAATCGTAGTGGAAAGTGAAAAGAACAAAGGCTCTACTTTCACAGTTGTCATTACCTTGAAAAAATCAGATAGCAATCAATCTCATGATGAGGATGTTGATGTTAATAATTTATCAGTCTTAATTGTGGATGATGATCAAGTGGCTTTAGAGCACGCAAAACTGGCATTATCGGAAATTGGCGTTAGTGTTGAACTTGCTAATTCCGGATTAGAAGCCATTGAAAAAGTTAAGCTCCATCACGCTCGACAAACCCCATACAATCTCATTCTTGTCGACTGGAAAATGCCTGAGATGGACGGGGTTGAAACCACTAAAGCCATTAGAAGCGTTATTGGTAATGAATCCGCGATTATTATCTTAACTGCTTACAAGTGGGATGAAGTTTTAGACGATGCTGTTAAAGCAGGCGTTGATAGCTTTATTGCTAAGCCACTATTTGCTAGTAGTGTTATTGAGGAGTTTAAAAACGCCCTTATTAGGAAAGGTATCAGAGTCAGCAAAGAAACAACTATTGACTTACAAGGTAAACACATTTTAGTGGCTGAAGACATTGAAATAAACGCTGAAATTATGCAAACCATCTTAGAAGATAAAGGCATTGTTGTCGACTTAGCAGAAAATGGCAAGATTGCTGTCGAAAAATTTATCAATAGCGAAGAAGGCTATTATTCCGCTATTTTGATGGACGTAAGAATGCCTGAAATGGATGGTCTAGAAGCGACTAGAATAATTAGAAAAACAAATAGAAAAGATGCTAAACTACCAATCATTGCGCTTACCGCTAACGCTTTTGACGAAGACGTTCAAAGAAGCTTGCAAGCCGGTTTAGATGCCCATCTAACCAAACCAATTCAAACAAAATTATTATTCGAGACACTTAAGCGTCTGATTAAATAATAGGTGAATCATTATGAACAAAGAAAATAAAAAGAACAGCCTCTTCCATATTAAAAAAACAATTCTAGCAGTGGATGATGAAGATATTAATTTAGACATCATGGCATCCATATTAGGTGACGATTTTAATGTTTTAAAAGCGGATGACGGTAAAGTAGCGTTGGATATTCTTTTAAAGAAAGAACAAAAAATTGATTTAGTTTTATTAGATGTATTTATGCCAATGGATGGTCGTGAAGTTTTGAAAACAAGACAAACTATCCCCTTTTTAAAAAGCATTCCTTTTATCGTTTGTACAAGCGATAAAAATATTGAAAAAGAGTGTTTCCTTCTTGGGGCAAATGACTTTATCAAAAAGCCTTATGAAAATAAAGATATTATTATCGCGCGAATTAAACGAATGATTGAATTATATGAAGATAGGTCCATTCTCAAAGAAGTGGAAAAGGACTCTTTAACCGATTTATATAACATTGATTTCTTTAAAAAATACGCGCAACAATTTGATGTTACTTTCCCCGATGTCAAGAAAGATATGTTGGCCATTTCCATCAACAGGTTTCGTTTGATTAATGAGTTATATGGAAAAAGCATCGGTGACGCTATTCTTTTAAGCGTTGCAAATCAATTAAAGGAATGCATTAGTAATTGTAATGGGCTTATCGGAAAATATGAGAGCAATGCCTTTTTAATTTATTGCGAGCATCATGATGATTACGATACTCTCTCTTATAAAATTCGCGAAGCAATCAACAAAGTGGAGCAAGGCATAAATATTTCTTTTAGCATCGGTGTTTATCCTTTTGTTGATTCATCTTTGGATAAAGAAATAGCGATTGGTAGAAGTAAAGCTACCGCTGACACTTTAACCAATGATTATAACCAGAATATCGCTATATACGATCAAGATAAACAAGCTACTACCCTTCACGAAGAAGAATTGGTTAACGCTTTCCCTCAAGCTTTATTAGATGAAGAGTTCCAATTATATTTCCAACCAAAATATAATGTTCAGGGCGATAAACCGGTCTTTAGCAGTGCTGAAGTCTTGATTAGATGGGTTAGTCCAAAATTTGGTTTCGTTTCTCCAGGAGAGTTTATTAGCTTATTTGAAAAAAATGGTTTGATTAGTAAATTGGACATGTTCATTTTGCAAAAAGCGGCGCAATACATGAATGTTTGGAAACAAAAATATGGTTTATATGTCCCATTATCTATTAATCTATCTCGCGTCGATGTTTTTAGACCGAATTTAGTGGACGATATTATCCGTTTCGTTGAAGAAAACATTATTCCTCGTGATAAATACATGCTAGAGATAACAGAATCCGCTTTTGTGGAAAACGCTAAAATAGTTGTCCCTATCATCAAGCAAATAAGAGAACGTGGCTTTAAAATAGAAATTGATGACTTCGGCAGTGGCTATTCTTCTTTTGCTGCGCTGGCTGATTTACCGTTTGATGTTTTAAAAATAGATATGCAGTTTATACGCTCCATGGATAAAAACCCGAAAGTTAAAGATATTATCAAAATGATTATTGATTTATCTAAGACGATGAATGCCCTAACAGTCGCGGAAGGGGTGGAAAACGAAGAGCAATACCTCTTTTTGAAGAACAGTGGATGCGATATTATTCAAGGCTATTATTTTTCTAAGCCATTAGCCCTTGATGAATTTGAAAAAAAGATCAAAGAGGAACTGTTTTAAAATGAATGTTAAAGAATTTTATCATACGATAAACGGTAGTTATGAAAGCGCTTTATCAGTTATGATAAACGATGATTTAATTATCAAAATGATTGCTAAATTTATGAGCAACAATTCTTTTAACGAAATACTTTCCTTTTATGAAAAGAAAGATTATCGTAATTTATTTTTTAGCGCTCACGCATTCAAAGGAGTAACTGGCAATTTAGCTTTGACACCACTATATGAATTAGCATCTAAAATTACGGAAGCAACAAGAAATGATGATGGTGCTAATTTGGACGAAGAAATTGCAGACTTAAAGAAAGCATACGCCATAGTTGCAGATAGTTACGCAAAACATCTAATCTAACGCTGACTGATCCATTTACAAGTTTAGTGTCTATGAAACTGGGTACCAATCATCATTTTTTGGCCTTTTTTAATAATTCTTTTAGTTTAATAATTCTATTTTTGACATAGCCATTGATGTATTCGATGTTTTCTTTTTCGCTCTTATTTGAGTCATATAGATCTTGAACATAGATCTTTTTACCTATGATGACTCTAGCGCGGTCTTTATATTTCTTTTTGAGTTTTCCATATATCCCGTTAGTGTAAATTGGAATAATAGGGGCCCCAGTTTCTAAAGCGGAATAAATATAACTTGGTTTGAATTCAAGCAAAGTGCCCACTTCGTTTTCTAAAGGTAGTCTAGATTCGGGATAGATTAAAACAACTTTATTTTTTCTTAGTAATTCTGAAGTTTGGCCCATGAAAGAAAAGTCATGGTTGTTTCTATCTACACGTATCGCCCCTAATCCTTTAAGAAGATTCGTTAAAGGTTTGTTCTTATCATAAGTGACTTCGGCCACTAAACAGTGCAAGTTTCTTTTAGGAAAGACATACATCATTAACGGATAATCATAGATATCGGTGTGATTAGAGATAATCATCGCCGCGCCTTTGATGTTCCTATTAGTATGTTTTTTATCTTCATAATAGATCTTTTTACGATAGAAGAAAAATTCCAGCGGGTAGCCAGTAATTTTTACAAACCACGAAAAAATCTTACTCATCAGACTTATTTAATTCTTTGGCGATTTTATTTAACTTGTGTTGCACTAAAGATAAACCAACACAAGAGAGCAAGAAGAAGGATGCGATAGAGGCTAGAATACCATTCTTTTGATATTTAATGCCGAGTTCATCGCATTTCTTTTCCACTTCTTTATTTAATAAGAAAACAAGAATTGCTTGGAATGGTGGTAATACAACGCACGGCAAAACTAACCATTTGGAAATCTTTTTACCAAATGTATTAACTTCACTTACCATTTGATATTCCCAAACCCAGCCCATAATTGAACCGGTTAAAACCCATAAGGCGTTCAAAACGATTAAGGAGCTGCTTTCAAAGGCATAATTCTTTTCTTCTGGGAATAACTTTCTATTAGCCTCATATTGTTCGCCTAAACCTAAGCCATAAGATACTTCTTTTGGCGAATAGTTTTTAAGCATTTTAAAAGAGAAGATAAAACCAACAATACACATTACACATACGACAATTGGCACAAGCGTTGTTCCCAAATTATATACATTCGCGGCATCAACGCCTAATTTTTCTGCGGCCACGACATAAGCTGTTCTTTCCGCAGATTCACCAATCGCATATGTTAAGCCACTAGCTTTCGTGGAAAAGAAGAAGTTTTTAATAACTTCGTAAACACCATAACTAGCAAGAGCACCAACGACCGAAGTGGTGAACGCTTGAACGGCAAAATACATCGCGGATTTATTCTCTTTCTTTAATTTTTCTTCAACGGAAGAGATTTGCGCTGGAATCATATACGGCATCATAAAGAAAGCGCCAATACCAAATGAACCAGTAATGCCACCGATACAACCAACAACGATTTTAATAGTGGTGTTTTCGCCCATTACTAAACGCGAACCCACTAAAAACGACATGATGGAAATAGCGAAAGATAATAAAGCGATTTGATAGGCAAATCTAATGCCTTTCCTCGCTTTTAATTTATTAAATAAGTAAAGCATTAATGGAACGGGAGCAAATGCGCATGTATTTAAAATAGTCATGCCTAACGAATCTAATCCCATACCACCCAAAATCAAAGCATTCATCGCCACTAAGAACATTTGTAAGCCAAAGAAACTACAGCAGTTAACAATAGTCCAAGCCATAAATGGTTTGTTTCTAAATGTACCGGCAAATGATTTGCCTAAACCAACTTGTTTTTCTTCCGCTAATGGGGTGATATCATAGCCTTCAGCAAGAGCTTTCTTTTCCCATTTTTCACCTTCTTTAATCATGAATAATGGAATAAGCATAGTGAGCATGATTGGAGAAAGAATTAAAACAAATTTATCAATATGAATAGAGAATGATTTTAAAAGAATTGGTACAAGAGCATATGTCAAAACATAGCAGATGGTATCGAAAAACGACTTAAATGAAGACACTCTTAATCTTTGTTTTTCATCGGCACAAACAGTGGATAAACTACCATAGAAAGCAATTAAGTTCATCGTATATGTAGCAAAGAAAATGATTTGCCAAGCAAAAATCCAAATAGTATTGGCTAATTGGTTATCGCCAAATACTGGAATCCAACAAAGAATGAAGGAAACGATCATTGGAATAATGCAAATTGCGATAGGAAGTCTTCTTCTACCCCATTTAGTTTTCAAGTTATCGGTAATAGAGGCAAAGGGAATATCAATTAAACCATCAAACACTTTACCAATAATGCCTAATACGGCAAAAAGGGCTGGAACAATTAGACAAGCGCCATTGATTGTTTGATATATAGCGCTAGCGTTAGAACCTAGTAAAGCCGCTGGGTTAACTGCATCGGTAAAATAGGCACCCATGATAATCATCATTAGGTTTGCGCCAAAACCAGAAGCCGCATATAGGATTTCTTTGCCTATGCTATTAAGATTTCTGAACCTTTTCATGAATTAGTTCTCCTTGTTGATTAAATAATTATAAAATTCCCTTACTGTGGAATAGCTCTTTTCTTTCAGATTAATGACAGTTTCAAATTCTTGTTCTAGTTTCAATAATAATGACATATAGTCAAGGCTCGTTCCTCCTAGTTCTAAGAAGAAGTCGCTATCATCACCTATTTCGTTTATGTTCTTACAAAGAATATCACTAAATACTTTCTTAATACGATTAATTATTTCCTCATCTAGCTTTTCTTTGTTACTTTCGACAAGATTCGTAAAGGTTGAAAAGTCTTTGAGCTCAACTTTATTATCTTTTATAAGTCTTTCTAGATACCTTCTTGATACCTTAATTGCTTCTTTGTTAGCGATATCATCAAGAGTGTAATAGACTTTTTCAATTTGATAACCTTGTTTCTTTAATGATTCAAAGCACGTTTTTACTTCATTAATTATGGACTTCGCTCTTATTGCGTAGTTTTGCTTTGATAACTGTAGAATCAATGATAGCTTCCCGTTATAAGTGGTGAAAGAATAACGAACTACACTTGTTAAGAAAACTTTATTTTCAATCTCATCAGGATTGATTTTTTCTCCGTTTTCACCAACATAAACATCGTCATTTCTGCCTAAAGCGTAGTAATAACCATGTTTATCTTTTTTAAAACTATCACCGGTATGATACCAATCATCCTTATTAACTAATTCTTCCTTACCATCTTTATAGATGATTTTGGAACATGTGGATGTTCCTTTGATTAACAACTCATCATTATCGATTTGGTATGTAACACTATCTAAAGGTAAACCAACAGTGCCTAAAACGCGGTATTTAGGTCTACTTCTAAGTTCGACAGAAGTGATACCCATTTCAGTGGAACCATAACCGTTATACAAAGGATAGCCAATCGCATTGATTAGATAGAGTGTTTCTTTTGGTATAGATCCCCCTCCAGAAATGCAGAATTTAATTGAATCCCCAAAGACCTGGCTTTGGATTTCTTTTAATAACTTATTAGCGACACGTCTTCCATAATTTGGAAAGATATTTTGTAGTTTATAAGATAATTTAAGACCTTTATTAGCCCTCTTTTGATCTTTGATTGGTAGTTTAGCAATCTTGTTTTTTAGTTCTTTAGCGATAGTGTTCCAAAGTAGTGGCACAGCGAAAACGTGAGTGACTTTATGTCTTTGGACTGTTCTAAGTATTGTTTCAGGAGAATAATCTTTTAAGAAGACAAAAGTTCTGCCAAAGATGGAGAACCAGAAATAAGCCGCCATAAGACCAAAGATATGATAGAAAGGTAAGAAGGCTAAGACTTTTAATCTACCTTCATAATGTTCTTTCACCATCTTGCTTCTTTTTAGAACGCATTTAGCGTTCATAATCGCATTATAAATATCTTTTCCTTGATAGATGCATATCTTGTAATTAAGTGTTGTAGCGGTAGTGTTAAGAACAATCTCATCTTCCCACTCTTCGTTAGATACTTCTTCCAACTCTTCTATTTCAGAAACTAATTTATTAACGTTTTCAAAATATAAGACTTTCTTAAAAGAGTCTTCGACATGGATGTCACTAATGACATATTGAATGTTTAATGTTTTAGCGATTTCTTCGTTAACGGATAATGGTAATTTCTTATTTAGTAAAACGGGTTTACCGTTATTCATAAGAATAGCCCAAAACATAGAAACCCAGTTTAAAGAGTTATCCATCAATAAACCGACATAGTCATGATTAAATGACATCTTATTGTTTCTTAAATATGCAGCGGTCTTCTTGATATAACTTTTAAAAGATTCATATGGAACATTCTTAATGGTGAATGCATCCATATATTCGCAAAAAATACGATCATCTTGATCGTGTATCGTTTCAAATATCGATTTTAAGTTTTGCTCTGCTTTTGATAACAAAGAAAACCTTTCTTTAATATAAAGAGGGATGTTTTCTTTTTTCATAATACTTATCAAGTATTGCACATAGAGATATAAATATCTAGTTATAAATAACGACTATTTCTTGAGTTGTTCTTTGAGGTAATCGTAAATATGTTCCACTGCGAAATGGATTTTAGTTAAGTGACTAGCTTTATTTAATGGATAGATGAAATATGTATCATGAGAGTCCGCTAATTCTAGGAATGCACCTCTATCTTCGTAATTATATTCAATATGGATAGCGTAGCTTTGTAATGATGAACGATGGAATTTAAAGTCATTATCGGTGCCTTTAATAGTAATACCTTCTTTGATGTCGTGTGTTAAGTGGTAGTGGCCTTCTTGAGGAACAAAACCAATACCCGCGCCTAGTAGTTTTTCAACTCGTACTTCATCTTCAAAATGATATGTACCATCTAATACTTCTTTTTTGACTTGTTCTTTTTCCCATTTATACCATTTGCTTGGATAATCAAAGATTGTTTCTTTATTTAGACACTTAAGCTGTCCGTTTTCTAAATATTCATAAGTCGCACCACAGTGGTTACATTTTATATGCTCGCCTTCTGAAGACATTTCAAATTCGGTACCACAGTGTGGACATTTATATAAAATTCTTTCTAAACCGACTGCACGGTTAGGGTATTTATTCAATATTTCATTCTCTTTCATCCAGTTTTCTTCGCTCATATCATAGTTATCTTCGATTCTTTCCTGGATTTCATCAGCACTTAAATAATCTAATTCGTTTCTATCGACAATAGTGTAGACATCATCTTGAATTGGACGTAACTTTCTAACTTTACGATCGCTCCACTGCGGACACCATAAGTAGTGGCCGTGTCCTTTAATCATAACCACAGGGACATTAGCCTGTTTGGCAAATCGACCAATACTCTTATCGATTCTTTCGTTTTCACCATCAAAAGAATATCTAGCCTCTGGATAGATAATTAAGATCTTTTTTCTTTTGAGAACTTCCAAGTATTTTAAGGCCGCTTGTGGGTCATTAGTGAACTTTCTTTTCGCTAAGACACCAATTCTTCTAAAGATAAAGAAGCGAGGAATGAATTCTTCCACTGTAGATATCCAATATGGCTTATGTGGGAAAGTGATACAAAGAGCGATATAAAAATCAAGCATTGAAGCATGTGTAGATATCAAAATATATGGTGGTTTTGGTAACTTACCATGCTTTCTGATTTTAACTTTATAAGTAATCTTATTAATGAGACCAATGATTAATATAACTATATAAAATATGGTCCATATTCTTTTAATCGGAAGAGTGGTCTCTATTTGGGGATGCTTCTTATCTTTTTTGCTCACGTTATAAATTATAAGTAAAAGAAGTGAAACATAATACATTATGTGATGCGAACATGCCTTTTGACATATAAATGTGAAACAAAATATGTCTTTTTACTATAAAAAGTTTCACACAAAGATATTGAAAAAATGTGAAACAAAATGCTACAATAATAGCAGAAATGTTTCACATGGAGGTTTCACATGGAAATTGCAAAAATATTAGAAGAAAAAAAAGTTATTGAGGCTAGATTAGAGAAACTAATTTTTGGCTCTATCGAAATTAGAGAACAAAACGGCAAAAAGTTAATATATGTCCACTTTAGAGACCAAGGCAGACAATGTAGTAAATATGTTGGTGAATATTCAAAAGAACTATATGAATTAATTGTTGAAAACAACAATACCGCCAGAGCATATAAAAAGCGCCTTAGAGAAATCAAGAAAGAATTAGGCAAAGGTAATTATGTTGAGGAAGGGATTGATGGTGATGTCGCGACCAACATTGATTTGGCTAGAAGAAACTTGGTTGATTCTATTTATAAACAAGCGATGTTAGAAGGCGTCGCTACAACATATTCAGATACCGAGACGCTTGTTAATGGTGGCAGAGTAAATGATATGACTGCAGAAGATGTTCAAAAAGTCGTCAATCTTAAACATGCGTGGGAGTTCGTTCTTTCTCCTGGAGTTATTCAATATCCAAGCAATTATGCAATTGTGTCTCAGATAAACGCTATAGTGGAAGAAGGCTTATCTTTTAATGCTGGAAGGATTAGAAATATTCCTGTCACTATCGGAGGCAGCTCATATATTCCACCTTTACCATTCGAAGATCAAGTCAGAGAAGATATTAGGAATATTGCCGAATCTGATCAAGCTCCTTTGGATAGAGCGATCGAAGCGTTACTATATGTTAAGAAAAAGCAGCTCTTTTTAGACGGAAATAAACGAACAGCAGTTATTTTTGCTAACCATATTTTGATTAAAAACGCCGCTGGTCTAATTGTCATTCCTGCAGAAAGAGTGGACGAATATAAGAAACTGCTTATTCATTATTATGAGAACGATGAAAAAGCAGAAATAGTTAATTTCCTAAAGGAAAAATGCTACAGGCCATTAAGATAGCGTTATGCTCTACTATGTTATGTATAATTATAGGTAGAGGTATAAGCATATGACATTTTCTAGTGTTGGTTTTAAGTTTTGGGGTAACCCCGATAACCAAAGTCTTGTTGATTTAATAAAAGTTAGAGATACTGGTAATTTCAACTGGACTTTCATTTTTATCTTAGCGGTTGTCTTCTATGTTTATTGGTCAGAAATCCATAAAAAGAACTATCCCGCGGTACAAGCAGGTTTAGCCCTATATGGTGTGCACTGGCTTTATGAAATCGCTAACGCAATCATTGGTAAAGCTAGTGGTGCGCCTTTATGGGCAGTCAGCAATAATTCCACAACATTCATCCTCTTAGTGGGTGTTTCTTGGGAATTATCCATGATGTTCTCTTTAGCGGGTATTATCTCATTTAAGATGATGCCACAAGATAGAACAAAGAGATATTTTGCTAGAGGCAAGTTCAAAGGTATTAGTTGCAAACTGATGGTCGCTATTGAGATGGCCTTATTATTCGCTTTATTTGAATCCTTCTTAGCTGGCACGATTAATGGTTCATTTATTTGGGTTTATCCATGGTGGGGTGTTATTCCAGTATTCTTTACCACCTATATCCCGTTCTTCTTAGCTAGTAATTACGTTCCAGATATGAAGCCAAAAACAAGAAATATTTTCTTGATTGCTGAATGGGGCCTTGTCGCTATCTTATTAGCGGTCTTAATACCATGTGGTGTTATCTAAGATAATCCAAATTTAGGCAACAAAAAACGACCGGTTATTAACTGAACCGGTAAGATAAAAGTAGACACGTAAAAAAGTGCGGTCTACTTTTTCTTTTAGTATGATTTGAATAAGGAGGTTGTTATGAAAACTGGTAGAAAAAATATTATGCGTTCTCCAGAAGAAAAAGAACGATTGGTTCTTGAATGGAGAAAAACAAATATGCCTATGGATGGATTTGCAAAATCTCGAGGAATAGCAATGAGCCCTTTTAAAAGATGGGTTCGTGTATATGAAAAAGATGGTATTGATGGCTTAAAATCTAAAACAGGTAAATGTGGATCTGGGAACCCGTATGCAGCGTTACATACCAAAAAAGAGCTTACAGAAGTTGAAAAATTAAGACTTGAACTAGCAAAAAAGGAAGTTGAGTGTGAACGATTAAAAAAAGGTTACTCAGTGAAAGGAGTTGGTCGAAGAAAAGAATACGTTATTATCAACAAAAAGAATTCGAAATAATTGAACTCTTATCTAGTAAATATCCAATTAAATTCCTATGTTCAATAATGGATGTTAATCGCAGTGGATATTACAAATGGAAGCATCGTCAAATAGTAAAACCTAAATGGATTAAAAGACGAGAAGACAATCTTAAGTTAATTCAAGAGATTCACGAAAAGCATAAATCGCATGGATATCGATGGATCTCAGCGTTTCTTAAGAGAAAACATGGCATAATTCTAAAACCAAATTATGTTCATGTTTGTTGCAAATATGCAGGAATAAAATCTCAAGCGCCTCGAATTAAATGGAGACGACCTAAAGAAGAAAAAATAGGATTTCCTAATCTTATCTGTGGAAATTGGAACGCATCTAGACCATATGAAATTATCGTATCAGACATGACAATGTTCTATTACAAAGGTGTTCATCATGAATTAACGTTATATCTAGATACATTCAATAATGAAATCGTTGCGTATGGTTTAAGTTCAAGAGAGGGTGATCCAAGAACATATCATGATGGACTTAAAGAAGTAATAAAACTAATTAAAAAAGAACAAACTGACCAGGTTACCATTCTTCACACAGACCAAGGTTCGGTTTATTCTTCCAGAAGCTATAACGAGCTTCTAACTAATATTAACATGAAACATTCAATGTCTCGAGCAGGAACTCCAACAGATAACCCAATTATGGAATCAATCAATGGCTGGATGAAAGATGAGATGTTTTATGATTTTGATTTAAAACATTGTGATGATATAAACAAGTTTATCAAGGCATACATACATTGGTTCAATCACGAACGTCCAGCATATGCATTGCAATATAAAACCCCACATCAGTACAAATCTGACATGGGGTATTAGATTTTTTAAACTGTCTACTTTCGCTTGACTAGTTCATTATTAACTTGGTCGTTTTAATTTTATTTTTCTTCTGGTTTTGTTAAGAACTGTTCGAACTGTCTAGCAAACAACTTACCTAATAGGAGTTGAGATTCTGAATCGTAGTGAGCGGTATCAACATCTCCCTTTGGTTCTTGATTGGTATGAAGCCCCGCTCCAATGGTATCAATATAGAAATTGTTTGGACTTTCTTCGGCAAATTGTTGTTTTGCTTCGTTGACTTTCCTATAGTATTGCCATTGCGGAGAATTATTAATTCCAGCGTCAATAAACGGCATATCAACATTACCAGATAATTCTTTTAAGTCGCTTCTTACGTTGGTGACAAATTCTTTAAGATTATCGTAATAAACTTGATAGTATCCATCATATGAATCGCCTTCGCCTTGCATCCAGCAGAACGCTTTAATGGTGGGGATATAACCCATATCTTTAAGATTTTGTATTTGCTTTTTAACATAGTTAATAAAGCGTCCATACATTGGTGAATCTCTTTTAGTCCAGTCATCCTTTAAATTAGAGGCACCACAGGCATATTTAATGAGGAACAACTTATTAGCGTATTTCTCGTGTAATTCTTCGGCAATACCGATTTCTGGACCAAAGTTAGAAGTGGAATTACCTTGTCCGAGCATGACTTTAAAGAACGTTTCATCTTTAGATTTGTTTTGCGAATAGAAGATAGGGCTCCCATCATTTTGGACATCTTTTGTCCATGAATCAAAAGCGATTTGAATATCTGGGAAGCCTTCACAGTATTCATAAAATTTAGAGGTTCCGTTTGGCCAATCTTTAATAGCGCTGGCACGTGTGCAACCAACAGCGTTACTTTGACCAGAAATAAGAACGACATCTACGGGTTTTGGTTCAGGTTTGTTACATCCGACACTAGTAAAAGCAATCGGGGATAAAAGTAGTAATTTAATAACGTTTTTCATACACATTCATAATATACCAATGTTTTAGTAAACTTTTATAATAATTTGTAAACAATAGCGTTTTGATTTGATAATTGATTATATAAATGTTAGAACACAAATGATGGATCTTAAAAATATCAAACCATTAGGAAGATATTATCTAAATAATCACTATTATTTCTATAATGGTGGTTCTGGCTTTTCTTTTAAAGTTAAAGGCAATAGTTTTATCGTCAACTTAAAATCAAAACCTATAGAAGGCTATTTTTATATCATTTTAGACCATAATTATTTTAACAAAGTAAAGGTTATCACTAGTGATTCCCCTTATCGTTGCTCTTTAAAAGATGATTGTGAACACTATATCGATATTATTAAAGCTAATGAGGCTAATGATAATACTTTTGAACTAGTGGATTTATCCGTTGATGGAGAAATTCTTCCGTTTGATTATCAGTATGATAAAAAAGTAAAAGTATATGGCGATTCCACAATTGCGGGATTTGGCATTTTAAGTCATGAAGGCGATGCTTCTATTCATACATCTGATAGTGTTAAAGACTTTTGTTTTAAAGCGTTATACGAATTAAATATGGAAATGGAAATAGTGTCCGCTTCTGGCTATGGATTAGTGTTTTCCGCTTATACGTGCCCTAAAAACATTGGTGTTATTGACTATATAAATAACATTGCGGTTAGCACACGTACCCCGTGGAACAATAACAAGCCATGTGATTTATTAATCATCTCTTTGGGCTGCAATGATAATTCTTATATCCAGGAAAACATCAATCTAAAAGAAGAACTTGTTAAGAAATTCATTAGTAAATATCAACAGCTAATTGATGAAGAAGCGAGACTAAATAAAGATCTTAAAATTTTAATGGTGTATGGTACCTTAAAAGAAGAAACAGCGTATTACCTCTATGAAAAAGCCTATGAGTATTTAAAACCAATATATAAAAATTTATATATTCATAAGTTTGATGGTGATAATACCGCGATATCCAATCATGCTTATGTCACCGCTCACGAAACGATGAGCGAAGAGCTTAAAAACGTCATAAAAACCATCCTTCAGTAAACAAAAAATAAAATGTTTACTAACTTTATTTCGTATTTTCGTACTTTTATTAATAAAAATTAAAGAGGAAAGCGTGTAATACGCGTATTTAGCGATATTTGTTTATCAATTTTAGTAAACTTTTTTAAAATGTTTACAAAAAACAGCGAAAAGTTTATTAGTTTATACTTTTAAGATGATTTATTGGTGCATTATAATGCAATTGTCAAAGAGTGAAAAACTCTCTTTACATAATGCATAATGCAAGGAAGGAAAATCTTATGAACAATAAGAAAAAATTAGCTTTACTTTCTCTTGTTCTTGCTGCAGGCATGGTTTTTGGTGCATGTACTCCAAAAGCTAATCCTTCAAGCGGATCAAATTCAGAACCTGAAGCATCTTCTATTACTCCATCAAGCGAAGATTCATCCGCACCTAGTAGTCAAGACAGTAGTGCGAATCCATCTTCTTCTTCAGTTGCGCCGGTGGTAACACTAGTTTCTATCAAAGTTACTGCTCCAACTAAGACAGCCTACACAACCGCTGATACCGCTTTAGATTTAGCGGGCATGGTTGTCACAGCTAATTACAGCGATCAAACAACTCAAGTGATTACCACAGGTTACACTGTTAGCACGGTTGATTTCTCAAGCGCTGGTGAAAAGACAGTTACTGTCACTTATGAAGGCAAAACAGATACTTTCAAAATCAATGTTGCTAATCAGAAGTTCACAGTTAAGTTTGTTGTTAATGGTACTGAAGTGCAAACAAGCCAAGTCGAAAAAGGACAAAAGGCATCTTACACAGGCGAAACACCAACCAAAGACGGCGACGCTGACGCTGTTAAGTACAGATTCACAGGCTGGGATAAAGATCTCAATCAAGCAATTACTGCGGACACTACATTTACCGCTCAATTTGCCGCTTATGCCTATCAACAATCAATTGATGATTTCGAATCATATACAAGCAACGGCGATTTAGCAGACGCTGGTTGGAAAGCTTTAGGCTATAGTAACGAAACCAAAACATGGACAGAAGATACAAAAGCCGCTGTCTCACTAGGTAGCAAATCAGTCGAAGGCAAAAAAGCCCTTAGATTTGATGCTTGGGAAAATAATGTTGGCTATAAGTTTGCAAAAGACATCGGATCAACCGAATTAGCAAAATGTGCTAATGCTCTTAAGTTCAGATTACAAGTTCCATCAATCAATACTGTTAAAGTGATTTTGGTTGGTAGTGAAATTGATATCCCAGTCCTTGGAAGGAAGACTCCATCGTTCACATATACATTCCAACCAACAACTAGCGAATATGCTGAGTATATTATTCCAATCGCCGATCCGGGTTGGGCGTTATGGGGCGAAGCTACCAAGACAATTCCAGTTGCTGCTGGTATGGCTGGTATCCATGAAGATGATTTTGTCCCAATGTTGACTAGAATCGAATTCTATGTGCAAGGTGACGACGGTATTGGTGGTCAACCATATTTCGCTTTCTTAGATTCTATTAGATTTGTCACTTTAGACAATCCAGCAAACGCTCAAAACGAATCAATGGGGCAATACACAAAGTACACAGGCTTATTAAATGATGGTCATACCGTTAAAGTCGAATTAGGCGCTAACAATACTGCAACAGCCACAGTTATCGATATGGAAACACCACAACAAATTCCAGGTAACGTTGCAATTGATGCTAATAAGAACATGACATTCACATCTGCTGATAATGGTGCCACGTTAGTTTATAAAGCCGCTCTTAAGAACGGTGGTCAATCCATGAAGTTCGTTGAAGCTGGTGGTGCATTAGCATCAGCAGTCACTGGTGTTAATCTCAATGCTGTTCAAGTCGTTGACAACTACGAACAATATGCAGAAAGTGGCAAGATGTACTACCAAAGCAACATGGATATGAATGCTAGAAGTGGTGCTCGTGGTGCCTATTATGGTGAATTCTATTCCGGTGGTTCACACGAATATGAAACATTCGGTGGTAACGGCTGGGTTCTCATGGCCGGTAATGGTGACCAAGTCTCACTTATGAAAGATGGTGGCCATTCAGGTAGTAATTACCTCTCCTTAAAGAATTCCAATGGTAATGCCATGAGATATATGCAATTTGGTTTATTCGATGGCACATCCGAACAAAATAACTTCCGTGGTAGCAAATTAAGTTTCTGGGCCAAAACAAATGGTAAAGTCCCAGCATTCAAGGTTGCGATGTACTCACAAACAAAACCAAGAAACGCCACAAAAGACAACTACGTCAAACAAGAAACATTCACACAAACAGCAGCTATTGGTCAATGGACACACTTCGAAATCGATCTCAATCCTGCTCTTACATACTATGGCTTCTTAGTCTTTATGGAAAAGAATGGTGCAAGTTCAGCTTCATACTTATTCATCGATGATGTTGAAGTCTATACCGCTAATCCATACGCAACATATGTTCCACCAGTGCCACCAGTTGAAGATAAAGCATTAATTCCTGGTAACGCTTATTTAGGCAAAATCGGCGGATTAATCAACGCTACTCTTAGAATCAAGAGTGATACAGAAGTATCATTAGCTGCTCCTGGTATGACAATGAAACTTGACGGAACATATACCATTGCGGAAGATGAATTAACAATGGTCGTCGGTGGCGCAACATATAAAGCAACAATTTCCGAAGACTTAGATAAACTCTCATTCGTTTCAGTTACAGGCGAAGGTCAAGTCGCTGGTGCTCTCAACAACTTAAGCTTTGATATCGTCCGTGGCGAAAACGTTGAATCTTATACCGAAACTGGTAGAACCATTAAGAATGGTGATGAAGATGAAACCAAGAACTCAGGTTCAAGCGGTGCATTCTACATTGATATGTACAAAGGTGGAACATCCACATCATCCCCAGTTGGTGGATCTGGTTGGGCATTAACAGGTTCTGGCGCTGGTGCCGCTTTAAATAAAGAAGACGCTGCTGAAGGTTCTCAATCCTTAAAGCTCTTAAATAGCCAATGGGGCAATATGAGATACATTCAATGGGATCTTTATAAAGGTACCGCCAAACCAATGACAGGTATGACAAGTTTCTCCCTCTATTTGAAGAACTATAGTGCCGATGTTACTCAAAAAGTCAAAATTATGGCTTACAAAGTTCAAAAAGTCGAAAGTTCTACACAAGGTGCTAGCTATAGATCAGAACTTGAAGTGACATTAGAAGCTGGTCAAGATTGGACCAAATATACTGTCGCATTAGATGCCACTAAGACATACTACGGATTTGCCATTTTGAACAATACTAAAGGTAGCAGTTCTGGTAAAGACTACTATGTTGGTGCAGATGGAATGTGCTTCAGCAACGTTGATAACGATCCATCATTGAATTACTACGCCAAGAAGGATTTAACATTAAACGGCACAATCGCTTTAGGCGCCGCAAGCGTCAAGTTTGACGAAGGTGGTAAGGCCTACTTCACATGTGCTGGTGCTGAATTAGATAACGTTCAATGTTCTTACACAACAGCTATGAATGGTGCTAACCAAGAAATGACAATTACCGTTGGAGGTAATGTTATCAAAGGTGTTTATGCAGTAGCACCTAATGGCAAAGCAACATTTACTGTTAGCGAAGTGACTGGTGATTATGCCGCCGCTATTCCTGTTGACACAGTATTTTCAAACCAATAATGCGCTAAATGCGTACAACGTGTATTTGGAGGGGTATCTAATTACCCCTCCTATACTCGTATAATCTTTAAAAAATAGAATATTATGAAAAAGACAACACTCGATCAAATTGCTAAAGAATGTGGCGTAACTAAAGGTTTAGTATCTCGTGCTTTAGGCGGTAAGAACAATGTTTCTGATGCTACTAGAGAAAAGATTATTAGGAAAGCCACTGAACTTGGTTATGATACTTCTAAATTAAAAGTACACAAAGTATCTTCTAATCGCGTTCTTTTAATTGGTTCTAGCCGCATCCTTTTTAAGGAAGATTTCTGGCAACCAATTATTACCGCGATATCTTCAACATTATCTAGAAGTAATTTGATCGTGGAATACTTCGCTTTTGAAGAAGACAAGATCGATGACGTTTTGCTTAAAAAACTCAAAGAATCATCTTGTAGTGCGTTTATTATCATTCATGTTGCGCCTCAAGTAATTATTGATGCTTTAGTAAGTAAGAATAAACCAATCGTAATTGTTGATCCTAAAACATTCCATTCAGAAGCCACACAGTTTAAGTTTTCCAATTACGACTCATCCTATTTAGCGGTCCGTCGTTTAATTGAACAAGGGCACCGTTACATCGCTTTCTATGGTAGTGATTCGCATAGTCAATCATTTAGAGAAAGACACGAAGGATACATGGCGTGTATGGAAAATCATAAAGGTGAAGTCACACCTTGTTCTATCATCTTTAATAACGATAAGAAATATTATTCAGACGAAGAAATGCTGACTAATGCTTTAAATACTCATCCAATTACCGCGATTGTCTGCGCGAACGACATCATCGCTTTAAATGCGATTAAAGTCATCAATAGATTAAACAAAAAAGTGCCTGATGATATTTCCGTCATCGGCTTTGACAATATTCGTGCGGGAGAATTTACTTCCCCTAAACTTTCGACATTTAACATTCCTCGTCAAGAAATTGGTGAGGAAGTTGCTAAATACGTCGCTAATTCGATTAAGTCACATCAAATCGCTTATTCGCAAATTGTTATTAGGTGCGACTTTATCGAAAGAGAATCTAACAAAGAAATTACTAAGTAGGTAGATATTATGAAACACAAAATCTATGGTAATGAATTAGCTAATATGCCTTATGAGCCACGTCCAGAAGGCTGTGATTCCCCATTATGGAGATATTCACAAAACCCCATTATCAAAATGAACCCATTCCCGAATGCTTCTAGAGTGTTCAACAGTGCAGTCATGGCTTATAAAGGTGCGTTCATCGGTGTCTTTAGAGCGGACACAAAGAATGGTATTCCATTCCTCTTTGTCGGTCACTCCAAAGACGGCATCAATTTTGAATTTGAAAATAATCCAATTGTTTTCCACGATAAAAATGGAAAACCAACTAAATTGGAATACGCATATGATCCACGCCTCGTGGAATTAGAAGGTTTTTATTACATTATCTTTTGTACCTCAAACCATGGTCCAACATTGGGCATTGGTAAAACAAAAGACTTCAAGGATTTTGAATTAATTGATAACCCATTCCTCCCATTTAATAGAAATGGTGTCTTATTCCCAAGAAAGATTAACGGCCAATATGCGATGTTCTCCCGCCCAAGCGATTCCGGACACACGCAGTTTGGTGATATCTTCTTATCATATTCAAATGATTTGGAATATTGGGGCAAGCATAGACACGTTATGGAAAGAGGCTATGAATGGTGGTGTGGCACTAAAATCGGTGCAGGACCAACCCCTATTGAAACAGATTTAGGCTGGTTAGTGTTCTTCCATGGCGCTAATTTAACATGCTCTGGTTTAGTTTATTCAATTGGTGCGGCGATTGTTGATAGAGATGATCCAAGTAAAGTGCTACATAGATGCGGTAACTTCCTCTTAGCGCCAGAAAAGATTTATGAAACCAGTGGGTACGTGCCTAATGTTTTATTCCCTGTTTCATGCTTAACAGATAGCAAAACTGGTCGTATCGCGATTTACGCTGGTGGAGCGGACACTGTCACAGAGTTATTATTCACTGATGTTGATACAGTGATTGACTACATTCTTAAATACGAAAGATAAAGATTATGGAATTAACGACAATTGCCAGACGTAACAATCCATTTAGGAAATTAGGCGGAAAGATTTTCAGAAGTAAATATCTGATTATGATGATTGTTCCGGCAGTCATTTTCTATGCTCTTTTCTGTTACGTGCCAATGTATGGCATATTGATGGCCTTCCAGGATTACATTCCTAGATTTGGTGTTTTTGGTTCACCATGGATTGGCTTTGATAACTTTGCCACCGTCTTTAAAGAACCAAGATTCTGGTTGGCGTTTAGAAACACTATCTTTATTAGTTCTATCAAAATTGTGATTTCCTTCTTAGGAGCGGTGACAATTGCTTTGTTACTCAATGAATTAAGAATGAGAAGAGCAAAGAAAACAATCCAAACAATCGTGACCTTCCCACACTTCTTATCATGGGTCGTTGTTTCTGGCTTTGTCTTCTCATTGTTCTCCTATAATGGCGCAATTAACTCTTTAGCCGAAATCATGGGTGGGAGCCGTTCTAATTTCTTAGGCGATAAGTATTTCTTCTTTGGCATGATTTTTGCTTCTGATATATGGAAAGAAGCAGGATGGGGTAGCATTATCTACCTTGCCACAATGGCGGGCATCCCCCAAGATCAATATGAAGCTGCGGATATTGATGGGGCAACGCGTTTACAAAAAATATGGCATATTACCTTACCTGGTATTAAGCCAGTTGCCATCTTACTCTTAATCATGTCCGTTGGTGGTGTTTTATCCGCGGGCTTTGACCAAGTTCTTAACTTAGGCAATAACGACCTCATTCGTGAGGACGTCAATATTATTGATACGTATATTTACTATCACGCAATCACTAAATCCGGTAATGAAGGTATCGGTACAGCGATTGGTTTATTTAAATCAGTCATTAGCTTTACTTTAGTCATTATTGTCGATAGGATCGCGAAAGCATGTGGTGAAAGAGGCATTATCTAATATGAAAAAACAACAATTAGAGAGACTCCCACTTCGTGCGAGACGCTCAAATAGGGACACAAGAATTCAAAGCTTAGATATTATTATTGTCGCAATTTTAATTGTCTATGCTTTCTTAATCATCTTCCCGTTCTGGAATGCATTTGTGATTTCGATTTCTACAGAACATGCTTATTTGCATTCCAATTTATTATTATGGCCAACTGAAATTGATTTCTCCGCTTATCAAAGAGTGTTTAACAACAATCAACTTTGGTCAGGCTTTGGTATCACCATGATTCTTTTAATCGGTGGTACGATTTATCAATTATTCTTTACTGTTATTACAGGCTATGCCTTATCTAGAAAGAATTGGACTGGTAAAAACTTAGTCATGAATATGATTTTAGTCACCATGTTCTTCGGCGGTGGTATGGTGCCATATTACTGCTTAATTAGAGATTTAGGCATGATGAACACCATCTGGGTCATGATTATCCCAGGTGCGATTGATACATTTAATATGTTATTGATGCGTAACTATTTCGCTTCCTTACCAGCGGAAATGGAAGAAAGCGCGAAAATTGATGGGGCAAACGATATCATTATCTTCGTTAAAGTGTTCTTACCACTTTCCTTACCAATGTTAGCGACAGTTGGTTTATTCTTTGCTGTTGGTAACTGGAACTCTTGGTATAACGCGATGCTCTTTATTCCAGATAATAAGAAAATTTGGCCATTACAAATGGTCTTAAAAACAATGATTACAAAAGTATCATCAACCATTGAGACAGGTACGGTTACCGAAGACTTCTCAGAAGGTTTAACAATGGCGTCTATTTTCTTCACTATTGTGCCAATGATGTGCTTCTATCCTTTCTTACAAAGATTCTTTGTGAAAGGTATTGTAGTCGGCGCTATCAAAGGATAAAAAGGAGGTATTTATCTATGAACGCAAAACCATTATTTATTAGCCTATTTACAACCATTTTAGCCGTTAGTGCTCTAACGGGATGCGGGCATACTTCAGGCGCTGATAAGTATGATAAAGACGGACGTCTTATCTTAAATCTTAAAAACGTCTATTTCGCTGGTGATCCAGATAACGGGTTACCTGAATATGATGGAGGGGATACATACACTGAATTTTTAAATAAGAAATTCGATGTCAAAATTAAACCATCAAGCTATTCATATGGCACATGGGATGATGATGTTAATATTTCAGTTACTAGCCAAACTCTTCCTGATGTCATTCACTATAACTTAAAAGCGTATAACTTTGGTGCATCATACGAAAAGTGGGTGCAAAAATATGTCGTTAAGGCCTTGCCAGATGATATGTCCAAATGGCCAAACATCAAAAAGATGCTTGATAACACCACAAATCTTGATTCTTTAAAAATAAACGGCAAATTATATGGCATTCCAATCGCTAATGACATTAATAATCCATCTAAAGACTATTCAAACTTCACCTATGTTTATAGAAGAGACTGGGCAAAGGCTATTGATGAGGCTAATAAAAACTTAAGCGGATATCAACCTATCTATAGAGAAGGTGATGTTTATACATGGGATGAATTTAATAACCTATTAAAGGCTTTCAAAAAATACGTCGATGATAGCCAAATCAATAGCGATGTCGTTTTGGTTGACCAACCTTGGGGTTTCCCATCAGTTACTAATTTCTACAAAACAGCACCTCACTGTTTTGCTAAAGATTCTACTGGGAAAGCCATTAATAATTTCACAAGTGATGAATATATCCAAGGTTTAGAAGTGGCTAAAGATTTCGTTAAAGAAAAGGGCTACTATTCACCAGACCAATACCTCTTTACAGAAGAAAATGGTCGTGCTTATGACAAATATAAAGCCGGTTTGGCGGGTGTCTTTTATGATAACCTTGGTTTCACTAACTACGCTAAACTCAGAAAATCATTCAAAACAAACAACAAAGATGTCAATGTCGATGATGGTGTTGCTTTCTTAAAAATTAAGGGACCAGATGGTAAATACGCGATTGAAGGTATTGAAAACTGGTTCGCGATGACGATGTTTAATTATGATATCTCTGATAAGAAAATGAATAAGATTTTAGATATCCTTGATTATTTATTATCAGAAGAAGGCACCATGTTAGCGGTGTATGGCCAAGAAGGCTATGACTACACAATTGTTGATGGTCAAGTCGTCCTTTCTGAAACTGGTTGGGAAAAAGACCAAAAAGGAAACTATATCCAAAAGATTAACGGTGCTAAGTCACTAAGATATATGGTCACATTAGGCAATGACTATAAAGCTTATGACCCATATACCGAAGCGGATCAAGAAGCTTTTGATATTGTTAACGCCTGGCAAGAAGAAATGAAAGTTGCTAGAGCAAATGGCCAAATCCGTGTTGTTCAAGAACCAGATGATATCGCTTGGATGTCTACACCAACAAAAAACGAACAAACACAGGGCTTGTTACAACTCGCTAATTCATATGCTTCAAAATATTGCTTTGACACAATTAAAACCATAGATGCTTATAAGAGTGAATTTGATAAAGATGGTGGCTGGAAGAATTCACTAAACGAAATCAATAAAAAGTTAGGAAAATAAACTATGAGCAAGACAAATAAAATTATTTCTTTGTCGCTATTATCTTGTTGCCTTGCCATTGTTATGGGCTGTAATAATAACAAGCCAGTCGATAAAACGAACCTCGTTTTCAGAAACAAGAATGTCGTTTTAAACAACTTTGAAGGCTTAGGCGTTGAGTGGGGTACTTATGAAGACCCTGATAAACTATCTTCTGGTGCGTGGGAAAGATCTTTGAAAATTATGGATCGTTTAAATCCTTCGGTCACTAGATGCATGCTCAACTATGACTGGTTTATTACCAATTTCAAAGATCAAAACAACGATGATAAAAGCGATGATACTTGGGAATACAATTTCTCAAACAAATTAATGGATAATACCGTCGATGTTCTCCGTTACTGCGATGATCATAATATTGATGTCGCCTTTGGTTGTTGGAACGTCCCTGGTAATTTAGGAGCTGACCAATATCAGATGTTTGATGATGTCACAAGCGATCCAAGATGGGCCACGATGACCGTTGATATTATTGAATATCTCATTAAAAAACAAGGTATCAAATGCATCAAATATTTCGTTAATTCTAATGAACCAAACTATACAGGTATTGAAGGCAAGAGCAAAAACGCGAAAAACAACTTCTCAAAATGGGCACAAGGCGTTAAAAACGTTAGAAAAGCCCTCGATGAACGCGGTTATAACGATATCAAAATCGTTGGCGGTGATACTACTGGTTTTGAAGGCACAGATGAATATTTCACTGGTATTTCTACCGATAAAACATTAAGAGAACAAGTTGGTGACTATGGTTTCCATGTCTATTGTCCAAATATGATTATCGATACTGGCGATTTAGCGGTCCGTATCAAAGAGATGTATGATAAAACTAAGAAAAACGATAAACAATTAGGCGTCACCAGAATGCCACACGTTTGGGAAGCTGGTTTATACGATGGCAAAAACGCCGAAACAGACTCCAATGCTTATATCGCTAACTTCTCATATGGTCTTAGAATGGCGGATTACACCTTACAATGCGCAATCGCGGGTGTAAGTTCCATTGTTTATTGGGACTTTGATGATGGCATGCACTTTATGTACCACGCTGATGGTTCCACCAACTCCAAAGGTTGGGGTATGTTCTCGTCTTTAGGTACTGATACTGCTTATAAGCAAAGATTAAGACCTTGGTACCATTCTTCTGTCTTATTAACAAACCTCATGCGTAAGGGTAGCCAAGTTATCGATTCTGGTGTTAATGATCCAGAAATTGATAATAGCTTTAGAAGCATGGGTATTGTGGGACCTGAACAAGAATACGCTGGCGTGGTCGCTATCAATAGAGGCATTTTACCAGTTACTAAAACATTTAGAATGGCTAATGAATTTAATGATTCTGGCAAGGTTTATATCTATATCTATAACGAAGCCCAATTAAAAATTGGTGAAGATGGCTTTGTTAAAGAAAACGATGTTTTAGAATTAAGCTTAAAAGATCAAATTGAATTCGAAGTACCAGCGAACTCAATGGTTATTCTTTCTAGTAAGGAGTTATAAGTTATGAAAAAAAGATTCCTTACTTTATTATTCGTCCCATTCTTACTTATTGGATGTGGACAAAATGTTGAAGATGATAGCGGCAGTTTTAACGAACGTTCTATTGTCGAACCAAGACATATTGGGGAGATCGGCAGTTTCTCGCTCCTAACGCCTGAAAATGGCTATAGCGGCTCTTCTGACTTTGTATTCACATGGGAAGAAGCCTCCAACTGTGATTATTATCAACTAGAAATCGCTAATAACATTAACTTTGTTAACGAAGACGAAACAGAAGATGTCTATGTTAGAGAAAGTAATATTACCGATACGAAATTCTCCTTATCTTATTCTTTAGATAAAAAAGGTATCCTTTATTACTGGCGAGTGACCGCGATTAATAAGGACCACACTAAAAAGTGTAATGAAGTCGGTAACTTCTTTTATGAATCGGTGAAGGTTGACGAAATTCCAATTAAGATTGAAGACGCGCAAGACTGGGTCCTTCATAAAGAAGGTAGCTACGCTGATATATCAATTGATAGAAGTAACTTCTTTGGTAATGGAGAAAACTCATTAGCTATCGTCTTTGATAAAGAGCATACGATGCAAGAACCAGCCGAACAACACGCTAGTAGTAATGGTTGGATTGTTGTCACTAAAGCAGAAGATCGCGAACTATATGGTACAGACGCATTCTTCTTTAATTTCTACTATTCTGGTCATGACGCGACCGTTTTAGTCCGTGTTCTTGACTATGATGGTGAATACTGGCATAAGCAAGTACAAATCGCTAATAACTCAAAACAAACTATTTTGATGCGCTATGACGAATTTGAATTAAGAACAGCAGGCACTAATATTTTTAACCGCAAGTTTGACTGGGAACATATTAGATACTTTGAAATCGTCTTTGAAAGAACGTTTGGCGATGGCGTGTGTCTTTTTTCCAACATTAAAGCGGTCAAATACGACGACTACAAAGATATGTTTGTCGATAAGATGGACTTTAGAATGAGCGATCCAAAAGATTGGACATTTGAAAATTATGACTTTAGAAAAGACATGATTATTTCTGAAGATGGTAGTGAAATCACTTTGGTTTATAACGCTCGTAACGCGGAAACAAATCCTAATGGTTTCAATGGTTATGGTTTCCAAAACATCAATATTTATAAGTATTTTGTAAAGGGTGACGCTCTTAAGATGAAAGTCAAATATACTGGCTCATCCACTAATGCGATGTTCTACTTCAGAATTCTTGAAGAAGATAACGATAGGTGGCAGTTTAAGACACCGTTTACATACTTTACAAAAGACGATTATAAAGAACTCATCATTCCTTTAAAGGCGTTCCAAAGAACGGACTATATGACAGGTGATGGTACGAAACAGTTCTACTTCATTCAAAAGTTTAATATCGGTTTAGCGGATAACTACGCTACTGGCACTCTCTCTATTAAAGATTTAGAAGTCATTAGCATTAAAGATTTATTCCCAGAACCAGCGGAAGGTGAAGATCCAATTATCGTTGATAATGTCGGTTTAGTAAGACGCACAATTGGTGAAGATGGCTGTATTGATAACTTCAATAACTACAACATCTACACCGAAATGTATTACTACTGGGAACAAAGCGTCGTTAACAAAGACGAAGCGATGAAACTCGATACCATTCATAAAGCTGGTGGTAGTTCCAATAGCTACTGCGCAGAATTTGACTATAAAGCCGATATGGAAATGGCCACTTATCAGCTATATATGGATACCAAAGCCGTGGTGGGTAAGAACGCCTTCTCAATTTGGTTAAAGGATGCATCTGTTAAATTCGATGATCCAGCGGTTGCTTATCTCGATGAAAAAGATGTCGCTGCAGAAATGACTATTCAATTAACGATGGATAGTGGCGAATGGTACCGCTATGTCATTGATAAAGTGGAAAAAGAATGGCATAACTACACAATTTCATTCAATGACTTCGTTTTAAATAACGGTGATGCTTTATATAACGATCCAAATCCATTAAGCTCTGAGCACATTGTTCATATGGCTTTTGGTTTCAAATATTTATATTACGACCAACAAGGTAATCATCATCCAACATACGCGATCGCTAATCCTGTTTATATCGATGAAATCTACTTTAAGACCGCTAGTGAAACAACAATAACTGAAATCAGCGGGACAATTAAAGAAGACGAAGATAATCCAAATAGAATTACCGTTGAAACGATGGAAGATTACGCTAACAATAACCAAATCTTTGATTACTGGTCTTATGTGACAGAGCGTGATTATAACGAAATGGCTTTAGCCACTGATGTCTCAAGTATCGGTGGTGCTAAATCACTCAGAATGCACTATAAGGGTTATGAGTCAGTTTCTTATAGTAGAGCAACGCAGTTTGCTAATACTATTACCGCTAAAGGTTTCTCAATTGATATTAAAGGTGATGGTAAGGCTACTGTTTACCTCAACCTCAACTGGAGAACTGGATCCTCACTTCTCAAGATGCGCTATACATTAAGCAATCTTCCAACAACATGGACGCATTATGAGATTGGCTTTGAACTATTCAAAGATGTTAACGGTAGCTCTAAGACCATCAGTGCGAACTACGCGAAGAATATTGAGTCCGTATCATTTGGTATTGTTAATAATGATTACTCTGCGAGCGATATTTATATCGATAATATGAGATTACTCAAGAATATTAGCTATACCACTGATACGAGAACAGCCATTGAATAGGAGGGAGCGTTATGAAATTTGTTAAATATAAAAATAATCCGATTTTAAAACCTAACCCCCAAAATCAATGGGAAGAATTATGCGTTTTAAATCCCGCGGCGATCTATAACGAAGAAGATCAAACCTTCTATATGATTTATCGTGCTGCTGGCAATGATAAAACACACATCATTCATTTAGGTTTAGCCACTTCTAAAGATGGTATTAA
The DNA here is from genome assembly GCA_017442875.1 of Bacilli bacterium. GTDB lineage: Bacteria > Bacillota_I > Bacilli_A > RFN20 > CAG-826 > RUG14515. The sequence goes on along the minus strand of JAFSPN010000030.1, from coordinate 8,766 downwards.
CTTTACCCGTGTATCAGATAAACCATTAATTGATCCAGATCCAAATGGTTTGGATGCCGGTGGTTGTGAAGACCCAAGATTAGTGAAGATGGGTAGTTATTTCTACCTCACCTATGCATCACGTCCATTCCCTCCAGGCCAATATTGGAGAGAAGATAAAGAATATTATGGTTTCCAACCAGAATTTGGCCCAAAAGTTTTAGTGTATAACAACACTTTGACCCATCTTGCGATTTCTAAAGATTTAAGAAATTGGAAAAAACTTGGACCAATGACTGATTCGCATTTTGATGACCGCGATGTCTTCATCTTCCCTGAAACGATAAACGGCAAGTTCTATATGCTTTCTAGAGCGATGGAAAGATGTGGCAAAGGTTATTCAAATAAAAATCCAGCGATTTGGTTAAGCGAAAGTGATGACTTATTACACTGGGATAATTACAAATTATTAATGCAAGGTGAAACATCTTGGGAAGATAAAAAGATTGGTGCGGGTACCCCTCCAATCAAAACCAAAGATGGTTGGCTTGTCTTATATCATGGTGTATCCACGAAAGATGATGCCTATCGAGTTGGCGCTATCCTATTAGATTTAAATAACCCCTATATGATTATCGCTAGAACCAAAGATTTCTTAATGGAACCTGAAGAAGAATACGAAACTAATGGTTATTACAATGGTTGCGTTTTCCCAACCGCAGTTGTTCCTAAAGATGGCACCTTATACATCTATTATGGTGCGGGAGACAAAGTTGTCTGCCTCGCTACATGTGATGAAAATGAGCTTCTTAATTATTTAAAGGAGGAATGCCGTGTATGAAAAACATCAAATTATTAGGTCTTGTGGCCTTATCCTTATCATGCATAAGTGCGACTATCGCTCCCATTAAAAATGATGAGGGTTTTCTTGGTTACCGCGTTGACTTCTTTAACAATTATTTAAGAGAAGATTTTACTCTTTCTAACGGCACAAAAGGTAGAGGTAATAATTTACTCTATCAAACTGTTCTCGTTGAAAAAGATGCTTTGGTTAATAAACCAGTTGATCCAGTTAGAAAGAACTATGAATTCCAAGGTTGGTATTTAGAAGAAGAATGCGAAACCGTTTGGAATTTTGAAAGCGATAAAGTTTCTGATAACCTTAGACTTTTCGCTAAGTGGGGTGTTACTGCAGCCGAAGTGGAACCAGAACCACCTTATACACCTCCATCAACTGTCTTAGAAGAAAGCGCTACAACGGATTACGTTATTAATTCAGTGATGTATTTTAAGATCACCTCTAACGTTGTAAGAGTAACAAGAAGCGCTCTTCTTAAATTAGACGCTAATAAAGATAATGTTCTTCCTTTGATGGAATATAAAGTCAAAGCTAGTAAGAGCATTACCGCTACATATGCTTCTAATAAGATTACAGTGACATGTGGTGATAACGTCCAAACAATTACCGTTCTTGATGCTTCTGGTGACTATGTCGTTGGTAATACAAATTATGAATCAAAGGCTAAGAAATACGAAGATAAAGCCCTTGAAGAAGATATTCATCACGTCATGTTAGCGGGTTCATCTTCGATTGAATTCTGGGAATCTTCAAAACAAGATTTAAATCCAATCGTTTCTTATAATCATGGTATCGGTGGCACGACCATCGAAGAATGGGACACCAAACTCAATCAAAGATTAGTGTTCCCATATAAACCAAAAATGGTGGTCTATTATGTTGGCATCAATAACGTTATTAACTCTAAACAAGACGCTGGTACAATTTGGAACAACTTAAAGAATTTCTTTGATCACACTCATGAAGCTTTACCAGATACAAAGGTGCAATATATCATGATGAACCTTATTCCAGGTTTTAAAGGCTATTTCAACACTATTAATACGGTAAATGCAAACGTGGTGGAATATCAAAAGAACAACCAATGGTTAACTCTCATCAATCCAGGTACCGCTTTACTTAAAGAAAATGGCGAACCAAATGCCGCTTACTTTAGAACAGATGGTTTACACTTATCGCATTATGGCTATGTCATCTGGGGTGGCATTATTAGGGAATCAATTGTCAAAGGATTAGAAAATCAATAATGAATAATTACTGTGTCGATGTTAATGGGGAGTACATAAAAGCTAAGTCTAAAATCTTTAGATCGTCTTTATTGTTCTCCCTTATCCTCACAGCCGTGATTATCGCCGATGTTTTATTAGTCGCTCTAGCGGGAGAAGAATATATTGTTAATTTCATCATTTCCAGTATTATAACAGTGCTATTTATCTGGTTCATGATATTCTTCATCAGTAATGTCTATAGCGATATAAACGCTCGATATCAGTATTTCAGAGGTTATCAAAGTGGTATTCAACCAACTGATGAAGTCATCTTCATTAGAAAGAGTGATGAACTGTGTTATGTTAACGGTTTATATGTCTATCCCGTTTTTGTGAGATATTTATCCACTCTTGGAGAAAGAGACAAAATCATTTACACGCTTGACGACCTCAATTATCAAGAAGAAGATAAGCTAACAATTACAACTTATCAACGCATCATCATTAAAGCGGAGAAGCACGCATGAACGCCGTTAAGAAAACGAGAATTAAAACGGTTATCAAATACACGTGGCCGATATATTTAGTAACAGGAGTCATCGCGGTGTTTGCCCTTAATTTCATCTTCGGTGTCGCTCATCGTACACCCGCTTATAAAACATTTACTTTCTTTATCGCGGGCGAGTACACAGACGCAAGTAAATTGAGCGATGATATGTTGGATAAATATAAAGATAAAGAGTTAAAAAGCGTCTCTTGCATATCCGCTAATCCAAATGAAGGTAGCTTCTATACCAAACTCACCACAGCGGGCTATAATTCCGCTGATGTACTGATTATCAATACTAGTAAGTTAGATAATCTCAAATTATCATCATTCGCGTTAGGTTTATCTGACGAATTAATTGCAACATCATATCAAGGCTATACGCTATATCAGCAAGACGATGTCAAATACGGCATTAAAGTGGATAAGGAAAAAGTTAAAGAGTATATGACCTTACCAGAAGAAGATTGCTATATGTTATTTAATTTCAGAAGCGAAAATATCGGTCAATATTCCAAAAAACAAAACGCTGAACACGATAACGCCTTAACTCTAGTCAAAGAATGGGGGATCTAATGTTTAAAAGAACAGAAAAACATATCACCGATAGCGAAGCGATTAGAAACCTTCCTCACAATCGAAAGGAAGCCTTCTTTGATTTGCTTAAAAATCGCAAGATGACGATGTTTGTTTTATCTTGTTATGTTTTTATGTTTTTCATCCCATTAGCGGTTGATTTATTCTTATTCAACTATTTAGAATCGATGGCTATCGCTAGTGGTAAGAGCGAAGATTTGTTTTCTTGGGTCTTTTATTCAATGGCCATTATGGTGCCTTGTATGATGATTGGCTTCCTTGGTTTTGCCGGTGCCTTCTATGTCGCTAAAAAGATGGTGTGGCAAGATGGTATCTCTGTTGCGGTTGATTTCTTCAACGGCATCAAAGATAACTGGAAACGCGCTGTTTTAAACGGCTTGTTATTCGGCTTATTCTTATTCGGATTAGTGGTGGGTGGTAGTTATCTATATATTTATTCGCCTGCTTCTCCTATTTGGTGCGGTGTCGGTATCGGCGCTTTGATTCTTTTATTCTTGGTGTTTGGTATGGTCGTCGCGTTAAACCTTACACAAGATGTTTATTATTCGAATGGCATATTTGCCACATTAAAAAATTCATTTTGTTTCTTAGGATTATTAAATTGGAAAGTGATTGTTTTATTCATTCTTTCAACAGGAGCGGTCTTCACGCTTTGTTGTTTCAATATGATTACATTAGCGATTGGCATGTTCTTATTTGCTATCTTAAATAGTGTAGTCATCATTTTATATACACTGATATCTCATTCAGCGTTTGATAAATATATTAACAAAGAACATTACCCTGACATGGTCGGTAAGGGTTTATATAAAAAGTTAGAGGATAAGGAGGCCTAATTTTATGGCAGATGTAACACTCAGACACGTTTATAAGGTTTATGAAGGAAGCGTACGTGCGGTTAACGATTTTGATTTGAATATCAGAGATAAGGAATTCGTTGTTTTCGTTGGTCCTTCTGGATGTGGTAAATCCACGACATTAAGAATGATTGCCGGCTTAGAAGATATTACCGCTGGCCAACTTTATATCGATGGTGAGCTCATGAATGAAGTTGAACCAAAGAATAGAGATATCGCGATGGTTTTCCAAAGCTATGCTCTTTACCCGCATATGACTGTGTATGAGAACATGGCTTTTGGCTTAAAACTTAGACATACTCCAAAAGATGAAATTGATAAAAGAGTGAAGGCCGCAGCGGAAATTCTTGAGATCTCAGAATTATTATCGCGTAAACCAAAAGCCCTTTCTGGTGGTCAAAGACAAAGAGTGGCCTTAGGTAGAACAATCGTTAGACATCCTAAAGTCTTCCTTTTAGACGAACCTTTATCTAACTTAGACGCTAAATTACGTGTTTCCATGCGTAGTGAAATTACTAAACTCCATGAAAAATTAGAAACAACCTTTATCTACGTTACTCACGACCAAACTGAAGCTATGACCATGGGCAATCGAATTGTTGTTATGAAAGATGGTTTTATCCAACAAGCTGATACACCTATCACCTTATTTGAAGATCCGTGTAACTTATTTGTCGCCACATTCTTAGGTTCTCCACAGATGAACATCGTCGATGCAGAGTTATTTATGGACGGTAAAACTTTAAAAGCAAAATTAAATGATCGCGACGATATGATCGTTTCTTTCCCAGATATCAAAGCCAAACAATTAGCGAACAAAAAATATATCGGTGAGAAGGTCTTGTTAGGTATTAGACCTGAACACGTCCATCCAAACGCAGGTAATTTAAAAGCCTTTATTGATGTTGTGGAACATTTAGGTGATGAATCAATCCTTTACTGCAAGATGGAAAATAGAAAAGAACAATTCATTATTAAGATTCCATTTAATAGCAAGATTCACGCTAACGAGGAAACCAAATTAGACTTTGATATGAATCATGTCTATCTATTTGATGCTATGACACATAAAGCCATTATGGGTATTCCTTCAGAAGATGAAATTCCTGTTGTTATTAAAGATGGCGTTATATCAATGGGTCAACAAGAATTATCTCTTGATGAAGAATACGCTAGCCATTTATTAGACGCTTCATTTAATAATGAAGTCTATTTAGCGATTAAACCAGACTACATTAGCGAAGAAGAAACGCCTAACGCTTTAACGGTGATGGCGAAATTTGAATTCGTCGAGCAAAAGACTGATTACCAAGCCGTTTATTTCTCCCTTAAAGGTGTCGAAGGATACTTTGCGATGAAAGTGAAAAACGACGAAGAAGTTAAACTTGGTAAAGAAGTCGCTTTATATTTCCCATATCAAAGAATCAATATCTATGATAAAGACCATAACAAAACCAATTCCCGTGAAGTCGTGTATCCAAATAAAGGTATTGCTAGTGTTAATACCGTTAAAGGACAAATGAAAGTTAAAGTGAGTGGCTTTACATTAACGTATCCTGAAGAAGGCTTAGAAAACGGTGAATATGAAATCGTTTTTAAACAAGATAAATTGTTGCCATTATTCCCAAATAAGATGCTTAAGAAAAACGATAAGTTAGAAAATCCAGTAATGGATATCCCATCTAATAAAATCAAAGTATCCGCTTATGACGAAGATGTTCTAGGTAATAAATTATTAGCATATGTCCAAGTTGGAAACTTTGAAAAGTATTGTTCATTTGTCATTGGCAATAACTTCTCAGTTTATAAAATGCCTAAGTTTGAATTATATGTACCAAGAGAGGCTTTTGAATTAAAATCAATTAAGTAATTGAGGTAATAAAGATGAGAGATTATTACAGCATATATCAAGAATGGCTAAATTCTTCTCTTCTATCCAAAGAAGAAAAAGACGAGCTGTTATTAATTAAAGATGACGATAACAAAATTAAAGATCGATTTTATCGTGATTTAGAATTCGGCACTGGTGGCTTACGTGGTGTTATAGAAGTGGGCACAAATAGAATGAACCGCTTCATTATTAGAAGGGCCACGCAAGGTTTAGCTAACTTTTTAAACAAAAGGCAAAAAGGTGCGAGTGTCGCTATTGCGTATGATAGTCGTAACCACAGCGATGAATTCGCTAAGGAAACCGCTTCTACATTGGCGAGTAATGGCATTAAAGTATACCTGTTTTCGGAATTAATGCCTACACCCTCCCTCTCTTTTGCTACCCGTTACTATAAATGTCAAGCAGGCGTAGTGGTTACCGCTAGCCATAATCCAAAGATTTATAACGGTTATAAAGTCTATGGCCCCGATGGCTGTCAATGCACTGACGCTCTAGCGGGCGCTATCTTAAACGAAATACTTGCTTTAGACATGTTCAATGATGTCAAAGTGGGCAATTATGACGAACTGGTTAAAAAAGGTGACATCATCATTATTGGACAAGATTGTTTTGATGCTTATATGAATAGCACTTTAAAGCAATCAATCTATCAAGAAGAAAAAACATTAAATGTGATTTATACCCCTCTCAATGGCGCGGGTCGTAGATGCGTGACAACCATATTAGAAAAAGATGGTTTTAAAAATGTTAAATTGGTCAAAGAACAAGAAATGCCTGATGGTAATTTTCCAACCTGTCCATATCCAAACCCTGAAATCCACGAAGCGTTAAAACTAGGTATTGATAACTTGCTAAGGGAAAACGCCGATATTCTCGTAGCGACCGATCCAGATAGCGATCGATGTGGTGTGGTTGTTAATGATAATGGCAACGCCAGAATCTTAACGGGTAATGAAGTAGGAATATTATTATTTGATGCGGTCTATCACGCTAAAAAAGAACAAGGCAAATTACCAAACAATCCCGTCTTAGTAAAAACAATTGTTTCTAGCGATATGGCCTCTATTATGGCTAAAGACTTTAATGTGCGTGTAATCGACGTTTTAACGGGTTTTAAATACATCGGTGAACAAATACTCTTCTTAGAAGAGAAAAACGCTCAAAACGACTATTTATTAGGTTTTGAGGAGTCTTGTGGTTATCTCACTAATACCGATGTTAGAGACAAAGACGCGGTTAACGCAGTGATGCTTGTTTGTGAAGTGGCTAATCATTTAAAGAAACAAGGTTTAACTTTGTTAGATAGATTAAATGCTTTATATAAAAAATATGGTGATTTTAAAACGCTCCTATTAACATTTGAATTCCCGGGTGTTGAAGGTATGCAAAGGATCAAAGACTTAATGGCAAAGTTTAGAAGCGAAGACATTAAAAAAGAAATTAAAGGTATCGACCATATTGGCGATTATAAAGAAGGCTATATTCATTATAGCGATAGAAAAGAAGCCACTAATCTTCCAAAGAGCGATGTCGTGAAGTTCTTCTTAAACGATCATTCCACGATAACGATTAGGCCAAGTGGTACCGAACCAAAACTAAAGATCTATTTCTTCGCTAATGGACAAAATAGAATTGATGAATTGAAGGAACTATTCAATAGTTTTATTAAATAAATATGGAATTAGTTAAATTAAAACCAGCGGTTAAAGATTATATCTGGGGTGGTAATTACTTTCAGAAATTTAATAAAGGACTAGGACTTGCTAGAGTTAGTGAGTGCTGGGAACTTTCTTTAAGAGATAACGATTCTTCAATTATCGCTTCTGGAAAAGATGAAGGTAAACTACTTAACCAAGCTATTACAAATAAAGATATCGGACCAGTGATGGAAAGATTCCCATATTTTCCGTTGCTTATCAAATTAATTGACGCGAAAGAAAATCTATCGGTCCAAGTTCACCCGAGTGATGAATACGCTTTAAAATACGAAAACTCATTTGGCAAAAGTGAAATGTGGCATATCATTTCCGCGGATGAAGGTAGTGGACTTTATGTTGGTTTAAATAAAGACTATCAAAAACAAGATATTGAAAAAGCACTTAAAGAAGGCACAATTCTTGATTGTCTTAACTTCTTTAAAGTCAAACCAGGCGATACGTTCATCATTAATCCTGGTACAATACATGCGATTGGTAAGGGCGTTAGACTCATTGAAATCCAACAAAACTCTAATTTAACTTATCGTTTATATGACTATAATCGTGTTGATCAATATGGTCATCCAAGAGAACTACATATCAAAAAAGCCTTGGAAGTAATCAATTATCATCGTTATCAAATGGTTAAAAGCGGTTCATCGTTATTAGCGGATAACCAATATTTTACCGTTAAAGAAATAAGCTTTGAAAATGAACTAGAAATATCCGCGAATGAGAAATCATTTATATCTTTTACTTTCTTAGAAGGGGATGGAACAGTTAACGATATTTCATTTACGCAATACGATACATTCTTTTTACCTTATCAAAAGAAATGCGTCATTAAAGGCAAGGGTAAGGTAGTTATATCTTCGGTTCGATAATATGGAAGATTACATTAAAAAAGTGAGAAAAGTAATTGGCCATGAACCAATGTTATTGGCCCACGCTGTGGTCATCCTTTTTAATGAACAAAACGAGATTCTTATTGAAGAAAGAGCGGATGACGGTTATCTAGACTTTCCAGGTGGCACAGTTGATATGGCGGAAGAGGTCATAGTAACTGCGAAAAGAGAATTGTTTGAAGAAACAGGTTTAGTAGCGGATGAATTAGAACTATTCAACATCTAT
>JAFSPN010000029.1 GCA_017442875.1 Bacilli bacterium | reverse complement strand
TTTTTCTTCGTGCAATAATACACTCACCGATTATGAAAGTTTTAGCAAACCAAGATTTCTTAGAAGTTAGATTAGCCTCACTTATCGCTGACTATGATCGCGACACTTTGAGCAATTTATATCAGCCGATGATTGGCTATGAAGGCTTAGCTCTTTATATGACACTTTGGAGTGAAGCTCATAATGAAAGAATCTCTCCTCTTTGCACTCATGAACAAGTTTTCTTGCGTATGAGGATGCCAGCGGGCGCCTACGTTGAGGCCCGTAAATATCTAGAGGCCACTGGCTTACTAAAAACATTTGTCTCTCAAGGGCAAGATTTCAAGATTTATCACTATGAACTTTATGCCCCTAAATCACCACATGGCTTCTTTGAAGACGCTCTTTTATATGGCATGTTAATCAAAAGCATTGGTGAGAATAACGCTAATCGATTAAAGAACATTTATCTAATCGAACCAAAACATGACTATGGCGAAGAAATAACCGCCAAGTTCGCTGAAGTATTCCATCCACAGTTTAATGATGATGCCTTTGTGGAAGCTACAGATGGTGGCAAGGAAATCAAAGGCCGCAATAGAGGTATGATTAAAGGTCAATTCTCCTATGAACTATTCTTTGAATCCTTGAAAGCCATATCACAAATTAAAGACAGCGCTTTCAACAAAACGGAAATGAAAGAGATTGAAAGACTAGCGACCCTTAACGGAGTTAATGAAGAAGATACCGCTAAACTTGTAAATCAGTTATATGACGCTGAACAAGCAAAAGGCCATCGCATCGACTTTGATAAACTCGCCAAGGTGATGCAAGAAAAGACGGATTATAAATACCGTCGTGGAAGGGCCAAAGAAAGTGAACCAAATCTTATGAGCGGGGCAACTGACTTAGCAAGAAAGATCAATCTCATGGAAACTAAGTCACCAAAGGATTACTTGTCTTACCTACAAGACGGCACTAAACCCGCAACCGCGGACTTAAAAGTCATAAATGACTTAAGTAAGAATTATCACTTACCAAATCCAGTCATCAATGCCGTCGTGGACTATGTCTTATATAAAGCCGATAACGTCTTGAGTAGACCGTATGCTGAAAAAGTCGCGGTGTCATTAGTAAGAGAAAACATCCTCACGGCTGTAGACGCGATGAATTATCTTAGAAAAGTAGATAAGAAATCGCACAACAAGAGAATCAAAAAATCATTCATCAAAATTTTAGAAACAGAAAAGAAAGACGAAGAAAAAGAGAATAAAGATTGGGAATCAGATTGGGATCGATTCCTCGACGAATTGAATGGAGGTAATGACGGTGGAAAAGCTTAAAATCAAAAACCTTAACGTCCAAAGCGATGACACTCTTATCCAACAAATGAAAGAGGCGCTTTATGCTTGTCCAAGCGCACTAAAATTCTGTAGAGAATTAGGCATGACAGATGAAGTAATGGAAAGAAACATCACAAAAATCTATGATTTTGTGAGAGATGTTAACTATTGCCGTAAATGCCCAGGAATTAAAAAATGCCAAAAGGACAACGCTTATGTCATTTCTAAAGTTTCTTATTCCTATGGAGTCGTAGAAAACCAACTCATCCCATGTCCAGAAATCTTAAAACGTGTTTCTTTTGAAAGACAGTTCCTAACAAGAGACTTCGCTGATGAATGGCTTGATGTCACAATGAGTGATATCGATAAATCACAAGCTAAGACTGACGCTAGTAAAGTCTATATGAAATATCTTCGTAACGAAGACAACACCTGGCTTTATTTAACTGGTGGAATAGGTTCTGGTAAATCATATTTTGCCGCAGCATTATCAATAGACTTAGCAAAGCGTGGTTTAAAAGGAAAATCCCCAATTTGCTTTATCAATAGTGCACAAAGATTCTTAGAACTAAGTGACTTAAACAAACAAAAAAGCGATGAGTTTAAAAAGAAACTCGAACTTTATAGCACTGTTCCAGTATTAGTCCTTGATGACTTTGGTCACGGCCTAAGGAATGATTTCATTAGAGACGCAATTATCAATGAAATTATTACAACACGTTGTAATAAAAAGTTATTTACGATCATTACAAGTAACTTTACATTAGATGATATCGAAGTTCTTTATAGCACATCAAATGCTGGGGCAATTATGTCCAAACAGATTGTCAAAACAATCAGAGCCATGTGCAAAAAGGAAATTAATTTAGGCGATCTAAAACTTTATTAATAATCGAGACTACCTTGTTTGCTAGAGTTGGTAAGTCTTGATTGTTATCGATGATGAAATCGAGTTCGCTTCGATGGTCGTCGAAATAATTATTTACATCATTAATGCGCTTTAAGAAAGCGCTTTTTTCTTTGTCGCGAATTTGCAGTCTTTGAAGCTGAATCTCTTCGCTAACATCAACACCGATAATGACATCAAACATGTTTTCCATCTTAGCCTTGAATAATAAAGGAACCTCGGCTACAAGAAGGTTACTATGAGACTTTTTGAATTCATTTTCGATTTCTTTTCTGACTAAAGGATGAACATATTTTTCGAGTTTATCTAAGTCGTTTGATTTAACCTTCAAATGCTCTCTTAAGGCAGAGAGGAAATCAGGAGCGCTTTCCATCTTAAGCTTTTTACATATTTGTTTTTGAATATCGGGGTTAGCATAAAGATCATGAACAATCTTATCGGAAGACAATGCCAAATATCCCGCTTTATCAAATTGATTTAAAACTTCGCTTTTACCTGAAGCAATCTTACCAACGATGGCAATCTTAATAGGAGCGCCATGCTTGATTTGACAGTGCGGGCAGAAGGTTGTTCCACGGCCATTTACTTTGATAAAACGCATATTTGTGTGACATACGACACACTTTTGCCCATTTCTACCATATGCCTTGAGCGAAGTTTGGAAATTGCCGTCGATATCTTTTCCAGGATGATAACTCCTAATTGTGGAACCGCCCGCTTCAATGGCTTCGTTTAAAATACGCTGAGACTCTTTGATAATCTTATGCCATTCTTGTTTTGTAATCATCTTTGCCGGAGTTAACGGATGAATGCCACTAGCAAACAAAACTTCATCAACATAGATATTTCCAAGGCCTGTAATAATCTCTTGGCTTAAAAGAGCAGTTTTGATTGGTAGAGACACTTTCTTAACTTGTTTAATAATTTCATCAACAGTTGAGACGTTAAAAGGTTCTGGTCCTAACTTAGCGATTTCTTTCTCTTTAAGATAATCTTTTTCATTACTCATTATCATTCGACCAAAAGAACGAGAATCGTCGTAGCATAATTTATGATCATTATCTAAATGAAAAACGACACGAGCGTATTTAGTGTTTTCTTCCTTTTCTAATAGCTCAATGTATTTTCCTTCCATTCTTAAATGGGAGATTAAGACTTTATCATTACTAAGATGGAAAATTAAGAATTTTCCGATACGAGAAATACTCAAAAATTGTTCATTTTCAAAATAATGGACGAAAGTCTCGGCTTGGTTATTAACAATAGTGGCTCTTAAAACATCAATCTTCACGATCTTACGACCTTTGACGATTGGTTCTAATACTCGTTTAACTGTTTCTACTTCTGGTAATTCTGGCATATTATCTCCTATTTAGCACTATACCAGTCACGGCCAAATCCGCCATCGACTAGTAGTGGGACATCAATATCTAAAGCATTTTCCATAATATCTTTAATTAAAGAATAAGCCTTTTCTTTTTCGTTTTTAGGAACACAGAAAATTAATTCATCATGAATTTGAAGAATCATCTTAGTCTCAAGTTTGTTATCAATAAGCGCTTGATGAACTTTGTTCATCGCTAGTTTGATTAAATCAGCAGCAGTTCCTTGTACAGGAGCATTCATTGCTGCACGTTTTGCGGATTCTCTAACTTGATAATTCGCGTCATGTAATTCCCTTAAATAACGCCTTCTTCCAAGAAGCGTTGAGACATATCCATCTTTTAAAGCATCGTTAATAATCTTTTGGAAGAAAGTTGCAACTTCAGGGAAAGAAGAATAGAAGGAGCTAATAATTTCTTTTGCTTCTTTTGGATTGATTTCAAGTTGCTCCGCCAAACCCCAATCAGAGATACCGTATACGATACCAAAATTAACGGTTTTAGCTCTTCTTCTTTGTATGGAAGTAGGCTCACCTTGAAGGTTAAATATCTTTTTGGCAGTAGCTGCGTGAATATCTTCGTTAGATAAAAAGATATCTTTTAAGGCTTGGCAGTTAGAAAGCGCCGCTAAAACACGCAGTTCAATTTGCGAATAATCCAGAGAAAGAATCTCATAATTATCATCGCTATAATAGAAAGCTTTTCTTATTTGCTTACCTTCTTCATCTCGAACAGAGATATTTTGTAAGTTTGGTTCAGAGCTTGATAATCTTCCAGTAGTGGTGAGCGCTTGATTGAATTTAGCGTGAATCTTACCATCTGGATAAATATGGTTTTTTAATCCTTCAACGTATGTCGTCAGTAATTTGAAATATTTACGATATTCAAGAATTCTAGAAATGATTGGATGTTCATCTTGAATTTCTTTTAAAGCATCAACAGAAGTGGATAGTTTCTTATTAGATGAAAGACCTAATTTATTAAACAAAATATCGCCTACTTGTTTTGGCGAAGCAAGGTTGAAAGGCTCTCCCGCCATCTCATAAATATCTTTAGAAATTTCATCGATTTTCTTCTTATATTCATCACCAAAACTATCCAGCACTTTAGCGTCAATTGGGAAACCTTCAATTTCCATATCAGCAAGAGTGTCCGTTAAAGGAATTTCAAGTTCGTTATATAACTTCAAAGCGGATATTTTTTCTAAATCTTCGGTGATTTTTTCGAATAGCATTAAGGAAAAATAGGCTATCTTGCCGGTCTTTTCGACGTCTTGAGAAGAGAATAATGATAGTTTTTCTTGTGAACCAACGATATCAATTCCATAGAGGTTCATGACCGCTTCAACGTTGTTATTTAGTGAACTATCAAGAAGATATGAGGCGATTAAAAGATCAAAGAATAAGCCGTTGATTTCAATCTTATTTTTAGCCAACGCTACCTTAATGGCCTTATAGTCAAAACAATACTTTTTAACACTTTTATCTTTAAGCAGATTTAAAGCAGTTTTGTCTTTTAATAAGTCTTCTAACGAAATGTAATACGTCGCATTTTTAGTGGAAAAAGTTGCGCCATAAAATAGACCCAATGAATAATTATCATCTTCATAATCAAGCGCTAAACCGATATTTTTTTCATCTTTAATAGCGCTTAATTCTGAGACGGTTTTTACTTCAATTTTTGCCTCTTTCAAATCAGCAATTTTCCATTTTTGAACGAGCTTACTCATAAACTGTTTTAAGCCATATTTTTGACAGAAATCACTAATGGTGGCAAATTCATAGCCGTGATAAATTGTATCGTCAATCGTAAAAGGAAGAGGAACATCGGTTTTAATAATAGCTAAATCACGAGATAGTCTACCCATTTCTTGATCTTCTTTTAACGCTTCACCGATTTTACCTTTTATTTCGTCAGCGTGAGCAATAATATTGTCGAAATTATCGTATTCTTGGATGAGTTTAACCGCAGTTTTTTCACCGATTCCTTTAATGCCTGGTAGGTTATCGCTCGCATCGCCTCGTAGACCTTTATAGTCAATGATTTGAAGCGGCTTAAATCCATAAGTTTCATAGACCATTTCTGGGGTCATAGCAACGACATCAGAAAGCCCCTTTCTAATGATGTTGACAGTGACTTTATCATCCACCAATTGAAGGAAGTCTCTATCTGATGTATAGATGGTAACTCTATGGCCTTCTTTTTCTGCTAAACGGGCAACTGTTCCGGCAATATCATCGCCTTCAAACCCTTCTTCTTCGAATTGGAAAATACCAAGAGCTCTTAAAAAATCACGGGCGATAGGGAACTGCGTCACCAAATCTTCAGGAGTTGGTTTTCTATTGGCTTTATATGATTCCAATTGCTCTTTACGGAAAGTTTGTTTACCAGCATCAAAAGCCACCATGATTCTTTCGTCTTCTTTTAAGTCCGCTAAAATCTTGTTAATCATATTAGAGAAAGCAAAAATAGCGTTAGTCGGAATCCCTTCTTTATTGCGCATGATTTCAACACCTGGATAGGCGGTTGCAAAATATGCTCTAAATAGTAATGAGTTACCATCAATGATTGTAATTTTTGCCATATTATTCTTCCTCTAAAGGTTCTATTTGATTACAAATGTAATCAATGCTGTCATTTCTCTTCTCTGCTTTGATGCTAGCGATAATGAGCTTATTTTTTTCTAAGAGCGCGACGTTTTTCACATATTCATCAGAGAAGATCGTGATTTCTATTTCATCGGTTTCATCGGCTAATTTAACAAAAGCCATCGTGGAACCTTTCTTAGTGCTAATAGTTTTCACACTTCTTACTAAGCCCGCTACTTTAGCGCTTTTTGCTTCTTTAGCGTCGACTATTGCATCAATCTTTTTAGCGCGTAAAATATCGGCTTTATAGCGAAGCGGATTGCTAGAAAGCATGATGCCTAATGCTTCGTATTCTTTATCCAAGTTTTCAATTGGATCATCATGGTCCCTCACAAGATATGGAGTAATTAAAGCGGAAACCCCAAGGTCTAACTGTCCATCCTCTCTATAAGAGAGCTCAGCATATTGAAGAGCGCTTTTAATACTCACTCTAAATGATGCCCTTGAAGGATCAAATGTATCAAAACAGCCAGCGTCAATAAGACGCGTTATTTGTGTTTCGCTAATTTTGTATTTAAACATCCTTGAGACGAAATCAAAGAAATCTTTGAACTCTCCATTGTTTCTCTCGATAAGGATGTTATTAACTAATAATTCATTAATGCCATGTATAGCGCTTAAAGGATAAAGAAGTGTATCGTCTTTTACGATAAACTCTTTTCCAGACAAGTTAATTTGAGGAGAAACAATCTTGATGTTTCTCTTACGCATTTCGCTGACGTATTCGTTAAATTTAGTATCGTTTGTGGATGAACTTGTCTCAAGTATGGCGGAATAAAACTCTAATGGATAATAGGCTTTGAGATACGCCATTGAACAAGCAATGATGGAATAAGCCACCGAGTGAGACTTGTTGAAGCCATAGTTAGCAAATCTTTCGATTAAGTCAAAGACTTTGGATGCTGTCTTTTCATCGTGCCCATTAGAAACAGAACGTTTAATAAAATCAACACGACTGTTAGCCATTTCTTCTTTCTTCTTTTTACTAACGACACGACGGAACATATCGGCTTCGCCCATTGTATAGCCAGCGAAAGTAGTGGCAATTTGGTTGATTTGTTCTTGATAAGTCAAAATACCATATGTTGATTTTAAAAATGGCTCTAAAGAAGAATCTATATAAGTGATTTGCTCTTTTCCTTCTTTACGTTTAGCGTAATTTGGAATAAACGCCATAGGGCCAGGTCTATTCAAGGCCAATAAAGCAACGACATCATTAAAACAATTCGGCTTAATGATTTTAATTGCGCGTTTCATCGCCATAGTTTCAATTTGGAATAAGCCCATCGTTTGACCAGAGCATATTAATTCGTATACTTTCGGATCGTCATAAGGAAGGTGTTGAGCATCCAATTTAGAATTTGGATAGCGTTCATTGATTAAGTCGACCGCTCTTGCAATTGTTGTGAGATTTCTAAGACCTAAAAAGTCCATCTTTAAGAAGCCTTGCTCTTCTAAACAACCCATCTCATATTGTGAGATATAATGGTCCGAGAAATCTGTTAAAACAGGTAAAGCGTTCTCCAAAGGAGAATTGTTTAAAATAATACCAGCAGCGTGTAAACCACTTTGTCTAATTAAGCCTTCAATTTTGCTCGCTAAAGAGACGATTTGTAAGAAATAGGAATCGCTATCGACTAAGTTTTTAAATTCAGGAAGAGTTTTATAAGCTTCTCTTAACGAGACATCGTGCTTAGTAATGCGCTTTGATAACAAATCAATGTGGTTGTTTGGGAAGCCATAAACGCGACCAATATCTCTTAATGATTGTTTAGCCTGAATGGTTTGGAAGGTGACAATATTAGCCACTCTATCGTTGCCATATTTATCACGCATGTACTGAACGACTTCATCTCTTCTCACATCCATAAAGTCAACGTCGATATCTGGCATTGTTTTACGGTATGGGTTTAAGAATCTTTCAAACTGCAAATCGTTTTCAATCGGATCAATTTGAGTAATATCTAAAAGATATGAAACCAAACATCCAGCGGCGCTACCACGGCCGCATCCAACGATAATTCCATTGCTTTTAGCAAAGCTAACGTAATCTTGAACGATTAAGAAATAATCAGCATAGCCAAGAGAAATAATTGTTTCTAGTTCTTTATTTAATCTTTCGATATAGACTTGGTTTGTATCAAGACCCAAGCTCTTTAATGATTTGAGACAATTATCTTTTAGAGTTTCCTCGCTATTTATAACTGGATAGTGGAGTATCTCACCTCTTTTATTGTGAAAATCAAAAGTCGATGATTCTAATAGCTTTCTAGTGTTATTAATTTCCGCTTTGGTATAAATCTTTTCGTAAGATGAAATAGGCATGAAATACTGTTGCCCATCCATTTTCTTTTCACTAAGAGTTTCTTCGTTAGCGATTGCTTCCACAATCTTTAAAACAATAGCGTCGTCTTTCTTTTGGTAAAGAATAGTAGGGAAGGCGATACAGTTATATGTATATTCATTAGCAAATCTTCTCACGCTATTAGCAAAGCTAACATCTTCTTTCTTGATGACTTCGATGCCTAAATAGAAGCCATCTTTAAAAGTTTCGCTTAGATTCATTAGGTATCTATTGAAAGTAGTGTCTTGAGCGGTGAATAGCTCATAGAACTTACCTTTATTTGTCTCAATAATGGCCACTAACCCAGAGGATTTTTGTTTAAGTAAATCAAAGGACATTTCTTCCTTTTGTATAGCGGTGCTAATTTCCATCAAGTGGTGGTAGCCTTCTTCGTTAATGGCATACAAGCAAATAAAGTCATCATCAGTTTTGGTTTCAAGACCAATGATATATGGACGTTTGGCTTGCTCACTGGCCTTAACAAAAGATGGAACACCAAACATTACTCCTTTATCGCATAAGCCCATACCAAAATAATCGTTTTTAATAACGCTATCTTGAATCTTTTCCATCGTAAGACCACTTTGTAAAAAAGAATAGCAAGAGACAATATGCAATGGGACGAAATTGTTCATACTATATTTAATATAGTTAATATCGCATCAAATATAAAGAAAAAAGGTACTCAATTGAGCACCTTTTATTACTATCTGAACAGCTTATCTAAGTCGTCAATGAATTCGGGTAGGAGATCAAGATTTTTGATCTTCGCGCCGCTTGCTTGGGCGTGACCTCCGCCTTCCCATTTTGCGGCTATGCCATTAATAGGTGTGCCTCTACTTCTAATGGAAACACGCCAGCAATGATCTTTTATATCTTCGGTAATGGAACACCAAGCATTGATTCCTTCAATGTTAGAAAATAGGTTAACATTCTCTTTGCCACGCTCTGTGGTGATATTGAGTTCTTTTTGAATGGCATCATCTAAGACATAGTAAGCAACACCGTGTTCTGAGACTGAGAAGTGATTCAAAATGTAAGCAGTAACTTTGAGATCATCAATCTTCTTTTGATACATTCTGTTATAAACATCGCTTAATTCAATACCGGCGGCCAATAAATAGGAAGCGGTAATGAAGCTTGCTTCAGAAGTGGATGAGTATTGGAATCTTCCTGAATCACCAGCGATACCTGAATATAAATACGATGCTGCTTCTTTACTTAAAACATAATTTCCTTTAAAGGAAAGAAGAATATCAGTAATAATTTCAGCTGCTGCACAAGCATTTGTTTTAACAACTTGAATCTTGCCGTATTTTTCTACTTCTGGGTGATGATCGATTTTGATTTTGAATTTGGCCTTCTTATAGCGTGGATCAGCGATACGCGAAGTGTTAGCAGTATCACAGATAATTGCTAAAAACGGTTCTTTGAACCAGGATTCAGATAATTTATCCATTTCAGGATAGAGGCGTGGAGTAAATGTGACATGGTTATCCCCTAATACACGAACTTCCTTATTTGGGAAGTTATCTTTGATCCAAGTTGCTAAGCCCATTTGTGAACCAAGAGCATCAAAGTCTGGTTTTTCATGACGGAAAATAGCGATTCTGTCATAGCGTTTAATCGCGCTTAAAATACGAGAAATGTCTTTTTTGTTTGGGGCTAAAAATTCAACAATTTTTGGACTGAGCTTCATTTTATTTACCTACGATGCACATATTGTAAGCGTCACGTGCAATCATGACTTCTTCATCGGTTGGGATGACCGCGACTTTAATCTTGCTATCAGGAGTGGAGATTAAAGCTTCTTTACCACGAATGCTCATATTGAGTTCTTCATCAATCTTCACGCCTAGTGCGCTTTCAAGTAAGTGAGCGACATCACGGCGTGTGCGTGGCTCATTTTCACCGATACCAGCGGAGAAGATAATCAAATCACAACCACCTAATCTTACGAAATATTGCCCGATAAAATCGGCAATACGTCTATTGAAAATTTGATTAGCAAGGACGGCATGTGGTTCGCCTTTTTCCGCAGCAGCCAAAACATCTCTTGAGTCATTAGAAATACCAGAGACACCTAAGAAACCGGATTTCTTATTGAACATTTGATAGACTTCTTCAGCGGATTTGCCAGTAACTGAAACAACATAGTTGAAAACGCTTGGATCCATGTCACCAGTACGTGTTCCCATCATAATGCCACCTAAAGGTGTTAAGCCCATTGATGTGGCGACACACTTACCGTTTTCAATGGCGGTGATGGAAGCGCCAGAACCAATATGGCATGAAATGATGCGTGGATTTTTAACGCCTTCTAAATACTTAAGACCTTCTTGCGCTAAATACTTATGGCTTGTACCATGAGCGCCATATCTTCTAATATCAAAGTTTTCAGTTAATTCATAAGGAATTGGGAATGTATAATCTGCTGGTTCCATAGTTTGATGGAAAGCGGTATCAAATGTCGCAATAGCTGGGCAGTTTGGAAGAGCTTCCTTGAAGGCTCTGAAACATGTCAAGTGAGCGGCATTATGAAGTGGGGCAAGAGGAATCAATGATTCAATTTTCTTTTCTGTATCTTCGTTAAATAAGGCAGAACAAGAGAAGTATTTGCCACCTTGAACGATACGGTGGCCAATTGCCTTAATTTCATTAAAATCTTTAATAATACCTTTTTCGATAAAAGATTCGACCACTAATCTGGCAGCGACACCATGGTTTGGGAATGCTGGATTTGTGACGTCTTTTTTATCTCCGTATTTGATTGTGAAAATGCCATCTGGTAAACCGATTCTTTCACAGTTGCCAGAACAAAGCACTTTTTCCTCAGGCATTTCGTATAGTTTGAACTTTAAGGAAGAACTACCTGAGTTTATTGTCATTACTTTAGCCATAATAATTTCCTTTCAAAAAACCATTGTTTATTATGACATAAAATGACAACTTATTCTATGAATAATTAAACAAAACAGTGGTTGTCTCATTTTTAAAACAGTAAAAAAATTGAGAAAAGCAATAAATGTAGGTTGCTTTTTTGACAAAAAAATGAGCAAAAATATCATTAAGACAAATTAACAAAATTGTTAAAAATGTATAATCTTTTATTCAAATTGTCGCTTTATTACTTATAATAAAAGCGTTGAGGTTTTATTTATGGCATTTGGTTTACTATACGACTTCTTAAACGGTCAATGCATCGAAGCTCACAATTACTTCGGCGCGCATTTCTCGGAAAAAGACGGGAAATCACAAGTCACATTCCGCTTGTATGCTCCAATGGCGGATGATGTCTCAGTTATTGGTGAATGGAATAACTGGGATGTCGGAAAAGATAAAATGCGCAAGATTGATGACGCTGGAGTGTGGGAAGTTGTTATTCCAAATCTTCAGAATTATCAATGTTATAAATTTCATTTTAAAAATGCGAAAGGTAAATATGTCGATAAAATCGATCCATACGCCTTCTTCTCTGAACTAAGACCAGGAACTTGTTCGCGTTTATTCGACAATCGTAACTTTGCTTGGCACGATGATAAATGGCTTAAAGCTAGAACTAGAAACTTTGATAAACCAATGTCTATCTATGAAATGCATCTAGGCTCATGGAAAGGTTTAGCGGAAGATGGTCATTCATATTCATATGAAGAAATCGCTGATTTCCTTATTCCTTATATTAAAGAAGAGGGATTTACACATGTTGAATTCATGCCTTTGGTCCAATATCCTTTCGATGGCTCTTGGGGCTATCAAGGCACTGGTTTCTTCTCAATTGATTCAAGATACGGTAATCCATTCCAATTGATGTCTTTAATCGATCGTCTCCACCAAGCTGGTATCGGTGCGATTATCGACTTTGCGCCCGTCCACTTTGCCACAGATAAGTGGGCGTTAGCCAAATACGATGGGTCATATTTATTTGAATACAGTGATCAATGGAGAATTTCTCCTTGGGGTAGTTATCAATTTGACTTAGGCAAGGATCCAGTCAGGAGTTTCTTAATGAGTGCGATGAACTACTTCGTTGATTATTTCCATTTCGATGGTGTGAGAGTGGATGCTGTCAGTAATATTATTTATTACAATGGCGATAGCTCCATCGGCGAGAATACCGGTGCGGTTGAATTCATCAAGAGATTAAACGCTAAAATGCATATCGCTCATGATTCTGTGATGATGATCGCGGAAGATAGCACTGCTTATTCAGGCACAACTAGACCAACCGAACAAGGTGGTTTAGGCTTTGATTATAAATGGGATTTAGGCTGGATGAATGATACTTTAAAGTATTATTCAAAAGACCCAATCTATAAGAAATGGGAACACCACAACATCACATTTAGTATGGCTTATTTCTTCGCGGATAATTTCATGCTTCCTTTATCACATGACGAAGTCGTCCATGGTAAAGGCACCATTATCAACAAGATGTGGGGCGACTATTATCAAAAGTTTGCTTTAATTCGAAATTTGTACACATATCAATTTGCCCATCCAGGTAAAAAACTCAACTTCATGGGTAATGAACTCGCTTCATTTGATGAATGGAACGAGAACAAATCTTTGCCATGGAATTTAAAAACATTCCCTGCTCATGATAGCATTTCTCGTCTCATTAGAGACTTGAACCTAATTTATCGTCATGAAAAAGCAATGTATTTTGAAGAGCACAATCCTGCTCATTACCATTGGCTCATGGTGGATAACGCTAACGATAGCATCTATGCTTTCCAAAGAAATGTTGGAGATGAAACTTTAGTGTTCGTCTTTAATATGACCACCAATTACTTTGAATATTTTGCCATTCCTTTGATGCAAGATGGTGTATATGAGGAAATCTTTAACTCTGATAAAGATGTTTATGGAGGCGCTAACCAATACAACGGTTTACCAATCGAAAGTGAACCAGGAAGTTTTGAAGGTCTTCCATATCATTTCAATATCAAGCTAGGATGTTTTGCCGCTTGTATTTTTAAGAAAATAAAATAAGGAGATTATCACATGTTTAGTAATAAACAAGACTTTAAGAAAGAATACGCTAGGCGTCTTTTAGAAACCTATGGTGTGAATGTTGAAAGTTCGCACATTACCGAAAGATATGCCGTTTTAGGTCAGATGGTACGCGATTACGCTAACGTTGACTGGGGCCGTACCCATGATAAGTCAATGAATAGAAAATCGAGAACCCTCATCTATTTTTCAATGGAATTCCTAATCGGCAGACTATTAGTTAACAACTTACAAAATATGGGCATCTATGATGTCGTTAAAGAAGGTCTTAAAGATTTCAATATCGATATCAACGAACTCGAACAAGAAGAAGCCGATGCTGGTTTAGGCAATGGTGGTCTTGGTCGTTTAGCCGCTTGCTTTTTAGATAGTATCGCCTCTTTAGGCTATGTCGGACATGGCAACTGTATCCGTTATGGATACGGTTTCTTCCGTCAAAAGATTGTTAAAGGCAAACAAACCGAATTACCAGATCAATGGTTAACTAATGGTTATGTTTGGGAAAATAGAAGAGCAAAATACGCTGTTGAAGTTAAGTTCTATGGCAATCCTGAAACATATATGAAACCAGATGGTTCATATGCTATACGAACCGCTCACACAGTTAACGTTCGCGCGGTTCCATATGATGTGCCTGTCGTGGGCTATCGTAACCATGTCACAAATACATTGCGTTTATGGAACGCCGAACCATCATCTCATCATCTTCCAAAGAACATGTCCTTTAAGGAATACTGTGTTGCTTTAGAAGAATTGACACATGGTTTATATCCAGATGATTCTACAGAAGAAGGTCGTATCTTAAGATTAAGACAGCAATATTTCCTCGTGTCCGCTGGTTTACAAGCGACGCTTGCTAGTTATTATCGTCATAATGGTACCTTAAAAGGTATTCATGAAAGATATGTCTTCCAACTCAATGATACACACCCAATCTTAGCTATTCCTGAAATGATGAGAATCATGATGGATGAATATGATATGGGTTGGGATGAAGCTTGGGAAGAAGTGACCCAATCAATGGCATTCACTAACCACACAGTTATGCCAGAGGCCTTAGAAAAATGGCCAGTTAATTATGTGCAACAACTCATCCCACGCGTCTTCATGATTATCGAAGAAATCAATCGTCGTTTCTCCATTGAAATGAACGAGAAGAACGTGCCAAATGATCAAAGATGGCAAATGAGCATCATCAAAGATGGTCAAATCCATATGTGCAATCTCGCGATTTACACTTGCTATAGTGTGAATGGTGTTGCCGCATTGCACACTCAAATCCTTAAAGACATTACATTTAAAGATTTCTATGGCTATATGCCACAAAAATTTAATAATAAGACAAATGGTGTTACACACCGTAGATGGCTCCTTTACGCTAATCCAAAACTAGCAAAACTCATCAGCGATAAGATTGGTGATAATTGGATTACCCACATGGATGACATCAAGAAATTTGAAAAACTCAAAGATGACAAAAAAGTCCTTGATCAAATTGGTAAAATCAAACGTGAAAACAAAGTTGCTTTAGCAAAATATATCAAAGAAGCAAATAATATCGATGTTGATGTCGATTCCATCTTTGATATCCAAATTAAGAGACTTCACGCTTATAAGAGACAACTTTTAAACATCTTCCATATTATTTATCTGTATCAAAGAATGAAGTCTGATCCAAACTTCAGAATCTATCCTCATACCTATATCTTCGGCGCGAAAGCCGCTCCAAGTTATACATATGCTAAAAAGATTATCGAACTCATCATCGCTGTCGCGGATGTTGTGAACAACGATGAAGAAACTAATAAGTTTTTAAAGGTCGTCTTCATTGAAAATTATGGTGTTACCTTAGCGGAACTCATTATCCCAGCGGCAGACGTCAGCGAACAAATTAGTACTGCTGGTAAAGAAGCAAGTGGTACATCAAACATGAAACTCATGATGAATGGTGCGATCACATTAGGCACAATGGATGGTGCTAATATTGAAATCGTTGAGCGCGCTGGTGCAGAAAACGCTGTTATCTTTGGCCTAACCGCTGAACAAGTTGAAGAGCGCAAAGCGAATAACGATTATAATCCATGGGACGTCTATAATAACGATTACCGCGTTAAATGCATCATGGATTCTTTGTTCAATAGTGAATGGTCTGGATATCGTCATGACCGCTTCACCATGATTTTTGATGAAATTATGAATAAGCGTGATGAATATTTCATCCTCGCTGACTTCGATGCATATGTAAAGGCACAAGAAAAAGTTCAAGAACTTTATCAAAATAGAGATCTCTGGAACAAAATGTGTTTAATGAACATCGCTAATTCATCCTTCTTTACAAGCGATAGAACAATCAAGAGTTACGCGGAAGAAATCTGGCATCTTGAAGAGGTGAAATAATGGCGATTGATTTATCAAACCTCTATCAAAAACAAGCCGAGCTTGATAAAAGGATTGCTGAGAATCATCACATTACATATGAGACTACAAGGGAAAGACGCATCTTGGCCCTTCTTGTGGAATTCGGCGAATTCGCTAATGCGACACGTTGCTTTAAGTATTGGTCTAATAAGAGTAGCGAACCACAAGACATCGTTTTAGATGAATATGTTGATGGTTTACATTTCTTCTTGTCGCTTGGTATTGATATCAAGGTAAATAAGAAACAGTATAACTACACAAAACACGCTGATAATTTAACTAAACAGATTTTAGAAGTTTATCGTCTTGCCGCTATTTTTTATAAGAACCAAGACGAGAAGAGTTACATTAAAGCTTTTCAAGCTTTTATCAATATCGTTCCTCTTTTAAAAGTTAGATGGACCACAATTGAAAAAGCTTACTATAAAAAATTAGGCGAGAATTATAACCGCCAAAATAATAATTACTAATACATTTACTTATGTGGACATTCTTTATCGCTTTGCTTGCGCTTATCGGTGGCTATTTGCTTTACTCAAGAGTGAGTGAAAAAGTTTTTGCTATTGACGATAGAAAAACCCCAGCGATAGATCACCCAGATGGAGTGGATATCCAACCATTACCTAAATGGAAAGCCTTTCTTATTGAACTACTAAATATTGCAGGCACGGGTCCTATTTTTGGTGCCATAAGTGGTGCTTTATTTGGACCAATCGTTTTTCTTTGGATTGTTTTTGGCTGTATCTTAGGTGGCGCTGTTCATGACTATTTCTCTGGCATGATATCTTCTCGACATAATGGCGATTCAATTGCTAACATTGCCGGAAAATACTGTGGCAAAGTAATCATGATATTCTTAAGAATATTCTCCGTTATCCTTCTCATCCTTGTAACCGCCGTTTTTGTGGTATCTCCATCAACTTTATTGGAACAATTAACTGGTGGTAATGTCAAAGCTTGGATCTGGATGATTGTTATTCTTATTTACTATTTGTTAAGCGCCATTGTTCCAATTGATAAAATCATCGGTAAAGCCTATCCAGTTTTTGGTGTCATTCTGATTGTGATGGCTTTGTCGGTTATCGGTGGTGTTGTTTTCCAACAAGGCAAGTTCCCAATGCTAGAACTTATTGGTCACTTCAAAGATTATTCCGCTTCAAATGGTGATTTACCATGGTGGCCGTTTATGTTTGTAACCGTTGCTTGTGGTGCGGTAAGCGGTTTCCACGCTACTCAATCGCCTGTTATCGCAAAATGTATTAAGAGCGAAAAAGAAGGTAGACAAGTCTTCTATGGTGCGATTGT
>JAFSPN010000028.1 GCA_017442875.1 Bacilli bacterium | reverse complement strand
ATCAATTGTCAGTGTGGCCTATTCCCTTCATATTTCTCGGACAGCTGTGTACAACCTGAAGGAGAAATTAATAAAGTTATGGGACGAAAGAAAACCCAACACTATAGAAAAGTAATAAAACAGGAAGTTTACTACGATAAGTGCGGCAATATGCAAAAGCGCATTACCGAGAAGCGAGTTCCTGACTATCGCCACAGAAGTAATCGTGGTAGATAAGAAAAAGCCCTGCAGGAAGAATCTTGTGGGGCTCTTTGCATAACAAAACCATTCTGTACATCTTTAATTAAACCTGATAGACTGTTCTAGAAGAATTTGTTATGAACAAAGAAGACTGTGGATTTATTTACATTATGACAAATCCTGGCATGTTGGGGCTTGTCAAAATTGGCTATAGCAATGATCCAGAAAAAAGGAGAAAGGATTTATCTAGGCCGTCTGGGATACCTGCAGATTTTGTTTTATATGCTACCTATGCTGTTCCTGTTGAGTTAGCAGATAAAAAGGTACATAGTTTGATAACTACACTCAATCCGTCTTTGAAGTTTAGTCCCAACAGGGAATATTTTAAAATGGATCCTGAAGACGCTTATAAAATACTCGAAGCACTTGCAGCTATTCATGGAAGAATGGACAAACTTTTCAAGTATATTGATGGTGAGCCTATAAAAATGTATACCGATAAGGTTATCGATGAAAAAAAAGAACCTGAGAGTAAACCTGTTGTTAATAAAACAATAGTATCGCTTGCTTTTGATTCCGATATTCTTTCCGAAGGTGGCAAAAAAGCAACTAATTATTTGAAAGAAACTCTTATTAAATCAGATTACATAAGTTCTGATTGGAAACTTACACACGCAAAACTTAATAAAGACGGAAAAAGATTCTGGGCAAATCCTACCGAAGACTATATTCAATTTGACTGGTGTTTAGTATTAAATGACGTTTATAAAAAAGTCCTATACATATTTAAAATACCGGCAAATTCATTATCAATAGATCAAATGAAAATTAGGATTCATCAGGGGAAAAGACTTCTTGATTTAGAAATAGTCTATAAAAACGAAATATTCGTATGTATGGCTTCAAAAGTTAATTTCACTAAGTGGCACGTTGAAACTTGCGAGTATTAGAAATCAAAACACGAAAACCCTTAGTTGGGTTTTTTATTTTGTTTAAAAAAATTAAAACTAGTTTTATTTATTGTGAAAATAAGGTATTATTCGTACTAGTATGGAAAAAAGATTAGGTATCAGTTTATTTAGCTCCTCAGGAATTGGAGATTTAGGATTACACGCCAATGGAATCGATGTTGTAATTGGGAATGAATTACTTCCTGACAGAGCTGAATTATTTTCATCAAATTATCCTGAAGCCAAGATGTTTCAAGGAGATATATGGAAACTAAAAGATGATATTGTTAATTATTATAAAAGCACCTTTTCAACAGCACCTTTTATTGTTTTAGCCACTCCTCCTTGCCAAGGAATGTCTTCGAACGGAATGGGCAAAATTTTAAGTGATATTAGAAATGGTATAAGACCTGTTTTTGATGAGAGAAATAGACTAATTATTCCTACTATAGAAATTATCAAAAAACTTCAACCTGAATGGGTAGTTTTTGAAAACGTTCCAAATATGGGAAATACTGTAATTCTTGATGATGATGGAAATCCTATCAACATCATTGAATATATATTCAAAGAACTAGAAGGTTATGTTGGAGTTCCTACAGTTATGAATACTGCTGATTATGGAATTCCTCAAGTCAGAAAAAGATTAATAACTATATTAACTAGAACAGAAAGTGGGAAGGAATATTTTAGAAAAAACGGTTGTTTCACCCCTGAGGTCACTCATTCTGAAAAAGGTAATTCAAAAACAAAAAAATGGGTTACCTTAAAAGCTGCGATTGGGCATTTGCCTCCATTAAATGCAATTGAAGGTGAAAATTCAAGACCAGATATTAGCCCTCTTTATAGAGTTGCTATTTTAGATCCAAAAAAATATGAATGGATCAAATACACCCCAGAAGGTGAAACAGCATTCAATAATCAGTGTGTCAATCCTAATTGCATGTTTCAGGGAAACAAAAGACATGGTACCGCCCACAATGAAGAAGGCATCAATAAATTCAATACAGACACACCTCTTTATTGCGAAAAATGTGGTGCTTTGCTTCCTAGACCATGGGCCGTTGACAAAAAGACAGGCGAAAAAAGAATTATGAAAGGCTTTGTTAGTGCATATAAAAGAATGTCTTGGGATTCGCCAGCAAGTACTTTGACAATGAATTTCCCTTATGTTTCATCAGATAATAAAGTGCACCCATCTCAAAATAGACCTCTCTCTATTTATGAGGCAACTATCCTTCAAACAATTGATTTGTATCCATATAAATGGGAAGTAAATAAAAAGGTTGTTTCTGACAACCTAATTATTGAATCTATAGGCGAAAGTGTTCCACCTCGTTTAATTGAAATAGTGGTTAATAAAATTAAATCTATTTAACTTTACGCCCTATCCATTTCTCTGCTGAGAGTTTATTAATATATTGTGAATCATCGATGACAGCAACCCAGCCATCACACATTTTTTTAACTCCACCTGAAGACATGATTGAAACACTCGTTGTCCTTCCGCCTCCATCTTTTGGTTGGACTATTTTACCCCAATCATCAATGATTAAATCGTTTCTATAAAAGACAGCCACAATTGTCGGAATATCTTCAATGAAATCCCATAATACTCCAATAAGGTTATTGGTTGTTCTGTGGTGAGCTTTCCAATCAAAACTATTGATTAAAGAAATACGTTGCTCTCCAATCAAAGGTTTAGGTGCTTTTGATGCAGATGGAGTGGAGCCGCATGTTGCTTTAACCTCTAATCCTCCAAACTTATACGGACTAAATAGCGCTTTATCCTTTGGATAAATCTTATTGTTTTTAATTACATATGTTGTTCGAAGATAATCTTTTTTGTCTTGAGTATCGTTAAGCATTAAGTCAGGATAGCCATCTTGGTGCATATTTCTAACAAACTTTCCTCCTGTTGCGGTTTCAATTGATGAAACCAAAACTTCTCCGACGAAACCAGATAAATTTCTCATTCCGAGTAGCTCAAATATATTAATATTAAGTTTCTTTGCTTCAGCATCAATCTTTCCAATTGAGCTATTTGCTAAATTAATAGAATCGATTAATTCTGTATTTGATATCACTTGATTTTCGTTTAAGCAAATCTTATGTGAATGGTTTAAAACATATTTTTTATCCATAAAAAACTCCAGATAAAAAAATTCTATCATTTTTAAGAAATTTTACTAGACCGTTTTGGTTCGCATTAGAAACAAAGATATATAAAAAATGTTAATTCTTTGATATAATTTGAAAAGTATGTCTACACCAACATTTGGAAGAATCTTAATTGATGCTGAACGTTTAGATAGAACATGTAACGCTTATTTTAAGTGGAAAGATTTAAACACCTATATTTCCGATAATAGTCATCGTGGAATTAATATGCCCGATGCTATTAGTGAACCTTTAGGTTGCTATTGTCTAGGCTTAGAGTGGAATAGGGGCAGTGAAGTTGGCGATGCAACTGACCCAAGAACTGGTAAAAAAATAGAGTTTAAAGCCACATCTCGCTTTGAAGGAGATTTATCTTCTTTTGGACCTGATTGTTCGTTTGATAATTTGGTCTTTTTGAGGTTCAACTTAGAACAAGATTTGCTTTATGTTTATGATCTTAAAATTGATTCTATAGTATTTGGTGGATATCCAGCTAACAAAACAGAGACAATTGATGACCAAAAGAGGCAAGGAAGAAGACCTCATGTAAGTCTTCAAGAATTATTTGTGAAAGCAAAGAATCTAGAACCAGATGTCATATTTGATATAAGACGTCAGAGAATTACAACTGACAATAGAGGAAAGTAGGAGAAATCCTATTTTTTTCTTTATCCCTAATATTTATATTATATTGTTGCGGCACGCCGCTATTTTTGGTATCATCTTTGTAGTCACTTAGGAGCATTATTTATGGAAAAATTAAAGGTATTATCATTCTTTGCAGGAGTAGGAGGAATTGACCTTGGCTTTGAGCAGACCAAAGCTTTTGAAACTGTTTATGCTAATGAATTTGATAAAAACGCATCCATAACTTATGAATCTAACTTTAAAGTGAAAGTAGACCTAAGAGACATTAAAACTGTTACACCAGACGAAGTTCCTGATTGTGATGTCATTATGGGTGGATTCCCATGCCAAGCATTCAGTATCGCTGGATATCGTGAGGGATTCAATGATAAAAAGGGAAGAGGAAACCTATTTTTTGAAATGTGTAGATTCATCGAAGTCAAAAAACCTCGTATTGTTTTTTTGGAAAATGTAAAGAATCTAGTGGGCCATGATGATGGGAAGACATTTCGCATCATCTTAGAAACTTTAGAAAAACTTGGCTACAACGTCAAATATCAAGTATTGAACGCTAAAGAGTACGGAAACATCCCACATGGTCGTGAGAGAATATATATTGTGGGGTTTAGAAATATCAAAGAATATAGAAAATTTGAATTCCCTAAGCCTATCAAACTTACTAAAAAGTTAATTGAAGTTATAGACTTCGATGCGGTGGTTGATGACAAATTTTATTATTCTCCAGAAAAGTGCAAGTTCTACGACAAACTCAAAGAAGGTATGAAACATTCGAATACCATTTACCAATGGAGAAGAATATATGTTAGAGAGAACAAATCTAATGTATGTCCTACTCTAACTGCCAATATGGGTACTGGTGGACATAATGTGCCTCTAATTAAAACAGCTGATGGAAGAATTAGAAAATTAACTCCTAGAGAGTGTTTTAATCTCCAAGGATTCCCAAAAAATTATGTTCTTCCTGAAATAAGTAATGTTCACCTCTATAAGCAAGCTGGAAATAGTGTAGTAGTTACTGTTATTAGAAGAATTGCCGATGAAATTGTTAAGGCGATTGATTAATATGGACTCAAGATTTGATAGAGTTTATCTTCTCAAAGCGAAGAGTGGTGAAATAGATAGAGTAAAACAGCTGTGCGAAGATTATCGAATCAATGATAATGGAATCTTTGAAAATGCAGCGGATTTCCATTTTGCTTGGGGCTTTGGTCCAGATGGATTAATTTATATATCCCCATCAACATTTGCTATGAGAAAACCAGACTTTAATTCAATAGAACAATTAGAAGAGTTCCTGGATCAATTCAACGATAAAAAAGCAACGGCATAAACGCTTGTAATAATTGGTGTTAGTACAAACGTGAATAGTGGATTGAATTAACAATAACGCACTAGGGTATAGTTTGACCTTATGCAACCATACATTTGAGATAGGCACCAAATACGGTGTCTTTTCTTATGTCTTTTGTGAGATAAGATAAGCGTATTTAAGGCCTTAAGACAATGTCTTTCTCTCCATAATACGTGGTATTTCACAAAAAAGTTTATTACTTTGTAATAATTAGCACTCAAGTGGTTTGACTGCTTGCTCTCTCTCTCTCTCTAGTAATATTTCTTTAAGAAACATTAAGACAATAGAGTTTATAAGGATTGCGATTTTTAGAAAACTTGTTTGCCTTCTTTGAATTCTAAGAGGAGATACAAAATGAAAAAGTCACTATTACATGCTTTTGGAACATTACTTGTTTCAACACTTCTTGCTGGATGTAGTTTTGGTGGAACTACAGATCCATCAAATCCGAGCGGACCTTCTGGACCAACTGATACAAGAACACCCATCAGTTCAATTGCTGAATTGGCCCAATTAAATAATTCCAAAGGCAATTTTAAATTAGATGCTGATTTAGATTTCAGTGAGTATGGTAATTGGACTCCAATCAATGGATTTAAAGGGCAATTAGATGGTGAAAATCATACTATTACCAATTTTAATTATGAATTTACTGCTGATGATAATGTTGGCCTTTTTGGAACACTAGAAGGAAATGTTAACAATTTAACAATTTCTGGAAATTTAGTTGCAAAAGGTGGCTGTAATAACGTTGGTTTGCTTGCAGGCACAAACAAAGGAATAATTTCAGGAATAAAAACAGCTGGATCAATTACCGCTGAGTATTCAACAAATGTTGGTGGTGTTGTCGGTTATACAACATATCAATTTGGTTCATGTGAGAATAACGCAACCGTCGTCGGACTTAACAGTGTGGGTGGAGTTGTTGGATATGTCTACCTTAAGGTAGGACAGACACTTGAAACCGGTTCTGATAACAAAGCCACAATTTCTGGTCAAACAAATGTTGGTGGTGTTTATGGCTATATTTATAGTGCGGAGTATTCTACTGGATATGGTGTAGAAATGCAGATTCCAAATTCTCATAACACCGGAAATATTACTGCCTCAAAAGATTATGTTGGTGGCGTTGCTGGAATTATAGTTTCAAAAAATGGTAACACAATCGCTCTTTCCTATTGTTCAAATAGCGGAACAATTCAAGGCGACAATTATGTTTCTGGAATCGTTGGAGGTGGCACAAGATTAGGACAAATTTTGTATTGTGATAATACTGGAAATGTCACCGCTTCTGGAAGTTATGTTGGTGGATATGTCGGCGGAAGTACTAGTGCAGTCGTAGTTGATGCTATAAATAGCACTAGTATCGAAGGTTCTACTTATGTAGGCGGTATCGCTGGTTTAGCTAAGAGTGTGAGTGGCTCTGAAAATAAAGGAACCGTAAAATGCACTGGTTTTGACACCGTTGATAATAAAATGGTTGCCCGTTTTGGTGGTGTTGTCGGAAGTGCCACAATTGTTAATAATTGTAAGAATACAGGCACCTTAAATGTTGTTACTCAAGGTGGAAGAGTTGGTGGCGTTGTCGGTGAGCTAACTTTGACCGGTGAAGCGCAAACAGTTGAAGGAAACGAAAATAGTAGCGACATTACCGCACAAGGAAATGACGTCGGTGGTGTTTTTGGATATATCAGTTCAGAATTACACAAATCATATAATACTTTTAATATTGAGTTAAAAAAGAATAAAAATTCAGGTGTTATTACTTCGAATTCAAACCACATTGGTGGCATTGTCGGTCAATTTTACGGGAAATTGAGTAGCGGTTCGCATACTAATGGTAGAGTGACTTTCAACACAAACACGAATAGTGCAAATGTCACCGGATTCAAATATGTTGGTGGATTAGTTGGATATGCCAATCGTGCTTTAGATGATGAAAACATGTGGCCAACTAATACTCAAACCGGGACCATAGTGTCTACTGGTGGGGATTATTCTGGAAATTACTATGGCGTTATAAACGACACATTATTAGATTAATAGTGAGAGCAAATATGAAAATAAGAAATTTAATCGCATTATTCTTTGCTATTGGAATATTAACAAGCTGTTCAGGTGGAACAACCAATAACGAACCTTCAACCCCAGTAACTCCTAGTGGTCCAACCACCGAGGATCCTACTGAACATGAACATACATTTGAAAGTGATTGGTCTCATGATGATGAACACCATTGGCATAATTCAACTTGTGGTCATGATGTGGTGTCTAACAAAGATTTTCATAAGTTTAGTTGGAAAACAATTATTGAACCAACAGAACAAAACGAAGGTGTTGAAAGAGGGACCTGTGATATTTGTAAATATCAAAAAGAAAGAACAATTGAGAAACTTGAACATGTCCATCAATCCGGCTCTCCAGTTGTGTCCGATTATATAGAAGCCACTTGTACTAAAGATGGTTCTTATGTTGAAACGGTATATTGTAGTGCCTGTGGGGATATTGTTTCTCAACGAACTGTAACCATTCCTGCGTTAGGCCATAATATTGTGCATGATAACGGAATACCAGAATCTTGTACTGAGCCTTGGTATGGGCCATATGATTATTGCACCAGATGCGACTATTCAACAAAAGTAGTTGTTGATCCACTTGGTCATATTGCTGGTGAAGCTGAACGTTCAAATGAAACCGAATCAACGTGTACTGAAGAAGGAGGCTATGATTTAATAACTAGATGTGTAAGATGTCACGAAATAATTAATACCGAACACAAAACAATACCTGCCTTGGGACATGATTTGGTTCATCACGAAGAAACGGATTCATCATGCACTGAACACGGACATTATGCATATGATTCTTGCTCTAGATGTGATTATACGACAGAAATCATCGAAAAAGATCTAATTCCACATAATGTTTGGCTGAGAACAACTGTCGTTTCGTATCCAAAATCATATCAAAAGGGAACATATAATTATTGGTTCAAATGCTATGAATGTGGACAAACAATTTCTAGTGGCAATAAAAGAGAAACTGGAAGTTCAACGCATCTTAAATTTAATGATGCAGACAAATATGGCAATCTTACAGCTATAGTAGGTGGCAAAGCATTGACTAATTTTGAAAACACATCTTCTTTTGATGTTGAATGGGTTATTGGTAATACCGATGTTTTATCTAAAAACAATAATAATGAAATAATGGCCATTAGCACTGGGTATTCAATGCTTTATGCATTTACTCAAGGACGAGAAGTTGCGGCAGTTTATGTTTGTGTTGTTGCTGATGAATTAACATTAAAGTTGCCACAAAGCGATTTTTATCCTGGAGATTCATTTGAAGTCGGTTTTGAAACCTTTACGAGAAATGATAGAAGTATTCTTTCGTGGAGTAGTTCTGATGAATCTATAGCTACAGTTGATGAAAATGGTCAAGTGGAAGTGGTGGGAATTGGAACAGTTTCTATTACAGCATACTCAACCACTTATGGACTAGAAGATACTATTTCTTTCACTTCCAAGAAGCACTTTGGAGTTCTAAAAAGAACAACGTTAAATATCGGAAGAGCAGAATATGACACCATTTTTGAAAGGTACAGCCGAATTGATATATTCCAATGGACATCGAGTGATCCAACTATTGCAAGTGCAAGTGGCAATGTATTAACAACATATAATAAATATGGAACAGTCACTTTAACTGCAACTAGCGATTATCTAGATGAAGCTATTGTTATGACTGTAAATGTTGTTGAAGTTACTGCAACTTTATCAAAATCCAATTATAAAAATTACCTTGATGCAACTATTTCTCTAGAAAAGGTATCTGCTTCAGTTGGATATAATTGGAATGTGATTATAGAAATTGAAATGAAGAGTTTGTGGTACGCAACTACTGATATTACTTTTAGTTTAGAATTTTCTTATAGCTGTTCGACTATTCCAAGTGGAACGAAGACAGTTAACGTAAAAATAACCAAAGATTCCACTATCAGTAACTCAGTATATGTCATACCAACTTCATATAACGAAAATCCTTTAACAGGTGTTCAGAGCCAACCAAGTTATACAATAACATCAGTAGGTGGTTCGATTAAAAAATAATTTTTTCACTCAAAATATACGCTTGTAATAATCATAGTTAGTACAAACGTGAATAGTGGTTTGAATTAACAATAACGCACTAGGATATAGTTTGACCTAATGCAACCATACATTTGAGATAGGCACCAAATACGGTGTCTTTTCTTATGTCTTTCGCAAGATAAGACAAGTGTATTT
>JAFSPN010000027.1 GCA_017442875.1 Bacilli bacterium | reverse complement strand
TATTATTTCTAATAAACTACGTCACTGTGGCACTTTCAGGGATTCGACCATGGTTTCCTTTAGGTATCCTCCCGCCGTTACGTACTCCTACGTACCTAGCGTTATCTTTTCCGCTAGCGCAATCACTACGAGCATCGCAGCTCGTGCGAGCATGGACTTTCCTCTACATATGCAGCGATTGTCCAGACCGGATTGTTAATTACTTGATTGTGTCAGGATTGTATCCATGTGCCCAGAGGAATTTCTCTAGGGCATTGATTCTTCTGACTAACTCGATATTGTCACTATTGACATTATCACTGGATTTAATATTAGCGAATTTAGCTTTGTACTTTTCCAAATCAACTTCTAACGCTCTTTTTTCTTTCTCTAAAGCACGACTCTTTTCTTTTAGTGTTTCGTATTCATTTTTGAGCACTAATGAATTGGCTTCGACGACTTTGTAGTCTTGAATAATTGAATCAAGAAACTTGTCAACTTCTGTCGCATCATAAGCGTTTCTACTCACGACGGGAAAGACGTGGTTAATAATTGTTTGAGAGTTAAGAAAAAGCTTTACTGCCATATTTACTCCATTTCTTATATAATATAAGAGATAATTGTATAATTCAATCTTTTTTCTTTTGAAAAAAGAGAAAATAGTGTTATACTAATCAAGGTTTTATGAAAAAATTCGAAAGATTACTTAAAGGTCACAAATCACTAGTCTTCTTAGACTTTGAAGGTACGCAATTCTCTCATGAGATGATTGCTATTGGTGCTACCCACGTTGTAATTGATCGTCACGGATATATCAAGAAGCATAAAAAGCCATTTAGGATTTATGTTAAGGCTCACAATAGAGTTGGTAAGATCGTTACCGATTTGACTGGCATTACTGATGATATGCTTAAAAAGCAAGGTGTCAGTTTCTTTACTGCGATGAGCGAACTTAAGAAATATTGTGGCTTAGCTTTTAGAAAATCGTCATTTATCACATTTGGTAATCACGATATGAAGATTTTATCTTCATCAATTTCATATAGTTTTGATTTTCCAAAAGAAATTGTTCAATGCATTCAACAAAACTACATCGATTTCAGCGCGTTTATTAGCGAGTTCATGAGAGACGATAAAGGCAATCCACTTTCTTTAATTAGATACTGCGATGCTTTTGGTGTTAAACAAGCCGGTCCTGCTCATGATCCAGCCGTTGATGCAGAAAATTTAGCGTGGTTATATGATGCCACGATGAGACACAGCGAAATCCTGTTAGACGAATATAAAAAAGTTCTTAAATCATTCAATCACTTCCCACAACCAGTTTCTAATGTTATAAAGAAATTAGCGAATAGTGAAAACGTCACAAGCGATGAATTCGATAAAGAAATAAAAGATTATATTGCCTAATGAAATATCCAAACGGTAAAAAGTACGTTAAATCTAGCGAAGTAAAAACGGTAAAAGAACACCGCTCCCTTTTAAGTGCGGCAAACCGTGGTATGTCATTAGAGGAAGATATCAATCTTTCCAATGAGTACTATCGCGATATGGGCATTGCCTTAATCAATAAAAGACCAACACCGATAAATATTGTCAAAGTCGATTACAGCCGAGGAGCTAGAATCACCGATGCTTATTTTGAAAAGCAATCCACTACCGACTATAACGGTGTTTATAAAGGCAAGTACATTGACTTTGAAGCTAAGAACACCAAATCTGAAACGTCATTTCCGTTAGGTAATATTAGTGAGCACCAAATCATTCACCTTAAAAACGTTATCAAACATGGAGGCGTTGCCTTCTTTATCATTTGTTTCCAGATTAAAAACGAAGTTTATCTTTTGGATGCTTCTTTTGTCATTAAGTTTTATGAAATAGGTGGCCGTAAATCAATTCCTTATAATGTCTTTAAAGAAAAAGGTGTATTAATCAAACAAGACTATACACCAAGACTTCATTATATCGACGCAGTTGAGACACTTTATTTCAAATAATTGATACACATGTCGCGTATTTTGCAGTTTTCGCATTGTGGTGAACGGGCTGTGCAAAAGTATCGACCAAAATGTATCAATTGGTGATGAGACTTAATCCATCTCTCTTCGGGGATGATTTTTTTAAGCTTTCTTTCAACATCAATTGGTTCATCATCTTTTTTGGCTAATTTTAGCCTTTTAGATATTCTTAAAATGTGAGTGTCCACTGGTAAATCTGGGATTTGGAAAATTTCCGCTCGAATCACACCGGCGGTCTTATTGCCAACTCCAGGAAGAGTCATAAGCTGTTCTTTATCAGATGGGACAATATAATTAAACTTTTCAATTAAGTCTTTAACTATGCCTTTAAGATTTTTGGCTTTGTTCTTATATAAACCAATTGGCTTTAAGATTTCTTCGATATCTTCTAAAGGAGCCTTATTTAAATCATCCAACGAAGGATACTTCTCAAATAAGATCGGTGTGACTGCATTAACTGATTTATCAGTTGTTTGAGCGGATAACATTACCGCGATGACTAGTTCGTAGTCGCGATTATAAAAAAGCTCACACTTTGCAGTGGGAAATAGTTCATCTAAATAAGATAAAAGACGATTGATATTAGTCGTCATCGTCATCATCGTCAAGCCAAGGAGTTTTCGCTATGCGAATAGTTTCTTCCAAGTCTTCATTCCAATTATTCTTAATTGTGGTTTTGCCTTCGGTTTCAAGCTCTTCTCTTTTGGCCCATGACAAGAGCACTTTATCAACTGATTTGATTGATTTTTTGCCTTGCGCTAAAGCTTCTTTTAGTGCGTTGATAATTATTTCATCAGAATACCCTAAATCAACCCATTCTCTAATTGTCGATACTTCCATCGGTTGTAAGGTACGACCTAATTCCGCTTCAAATGATTGATAAATATTGGAAAGTATTTCTTCTTTAGCTTTTTTGTTTTCAGTTTCCTTAGAAACGGAAAGGGCAAAGTTAGAGAATAACTTTTCTTTTAATGGGTTTAATGATGTCACGGTCCTGCCATTTAATGTAGTGTATTCCATGAAACCACGTGTTAATAAATCAGCAATCAGAGCATCGATTTCTTTAACATCTAAACTCATTTTCAAAGATAATAAATCCGCTGTGATGAATGGATTGCCTTGTGTAACAAGATGATCAATCATAAAAATAACTGCGAGTTCATTCTCACTAATCTTGAGTTTTTTGTAGTTTTCTAAAAGAAGAAAACGGAAATCAATAGCTTCACTAATCATGGTATCTATTACTTTATCACACCGTGGAGATTTGCTATATCAAATTGTGAAAAAATTTCTTCTTTAGCCTCTCTAGTGGATTTCGTTAAATCAATTTTGCTCATTTCGCTTTCAATTTTTGCGTCGGTGATGTTCTTAAGCAAATAGAAGCGATCTTGCATCGCCTCCATGAGGTTATTATCAATCTTAAGATTGTACATTAAATGGAAACGAATTGCTCTCAAGATGCGAAGAGGGTCTTCTTTTAATCTTTGATCGGGATTACCAACCATGCGAAGAATACCATCTTTTAAATCCTTTTGGCCACCACAAAAATCATAGATTTTCAAATCTTTATCCATGTACATAGCGTTCACGGTAAAATCTCTTCTTTTATAATCATCCTTTGGATCTTTTACAAAGGTAACTTTGCTAGGATGACGAGAGTCTAAATAGCCACTTTCTTCTCTTAAGGTGGTGATATCAAATTTCACACCATCTTCATCTTTATATTTTAAAGAACCAAGATGAGCGAACGTCGTATCGACGGTTGGTAAGAATTTTATAATTTCAATTGGGGTTGCATCACTTACCGCATCCATATCCGTTAACGGCAAACCTAAAAGATAATCACGAACCGTTCCTCCTACTAAGTAGAGTTTATAACCGTGTTTATCAAATAAATCCGCTAATGATTTGAAAGCGTTAAGGCGATTATCCATTGAGTTTTGCTTTTAATTGTTTAGAAAGACGGAATGTAACAGTCTTCTTTTCTTTGATTTTGATACGTTGATGGCTTTTTGGATCTGTACCATCTCTTCCTTGCTTGGTTTTTGGCGTAAAGACACCGAAGTTAGTGACATTGACTTCTTGTCCGTTGAGGATTGACTTTTCAATTAAGCCAAACACTAAGTCGATTGCGGTGCGTGCGTCTTTTTTAGAAAGATGACCTTCTTCCGCGACAACTTCCACTAAATCTTTTCTATTAATCTTTTGCATAATGATGTAAATCCTTTCTATTTATCAGTTTGTCGGCTCCTTTTCTTCAAAATGATACGAATCGGAGTACCTTCAAAATTGAATGTTTCTCTAAGCCTATTTTCGATGTATCTCTCATAGGAGAAATGCATGAAATTGGGATCGTTCACAAATAATACAATGCTTGGAGGAGCACTGCTCACTTGTGAAGCATATAAAATCTTTAAACGTCCACCATTGAAATTAGGGGCTTGATTCATAATTTGAGCATCTTGTATGACATCATTTAATAATGATGTTTGGATGCGTGTATAATACGCTCTATGGACCATCTCCAATGTTTCAAATAAAGTATCTAATCTTTGTTTCTTTAAGGCGGAGACAAAGACCACAGGAGCGTAGTCTAAAAACTTATATTGCTCACGAATGATTTTGACGTAATCACTCATGGTGTTAGTTTGTTTATCCACTAAATCCCATTTATTGACGACGATAATAATGGCTTTATGCAAATCAGTAGCATAGCTAATGACGTGTTTGTCTTGTTCAGTAATGCCTTCTTTACCATCTAAAACCAAAAGAACAATTTCACTTCTTTCGATAGCTTTTAAAGCACGGATAGCGGAATATTTATCAATAGCTTCATAAATCTTGCCCTTTTTCTTTAAGCCCGCTGTATCGATAACAAGATATGATTGATCTCCTCTTTTAAACGGAGTGTCGATTGAATCTCTTGTAGTTCCAGAGATATCGCTTACAATAACTCTTTCTTGATTTAAGATAGCGTTAGTTAAAGATGATTTCCCAACGTTTGGTCTACCAACCATGCAGAAAGTAACTTTATCTTCCTCTAACTCTTCTTTGTCTTCTGGTAAATACTTGATAACTTCGTTAAGAATATCGCCAATTCCAATACCGTGTGCCCCAGAAACGACGTGTGGGTCGCCTAAACCTAAGCCATAAAACTCTTGAGCGTCTGCCATATGGGAGCCTTCATCAATTTTATTGACTGCTAAAATAATTGGCTTATTAACTTTTCTTAAAATAGTTGTAACTACTCTATCGTCAGTGGTAATACCTAATTTGCCATCAACAACAAAGACAATGACATCCGCTTCGTTAATAGCGATTTCGGCTTGAAGGCGAATTTGTTCTTGGAACGGTCTATTTTTAACTTCGATACCACCAGTATCAATTAAGGAAAAGCGATGGCCTAGCCACTCGCATTGTCCGTATAATCTATCTCTTGTGATACCCATTTCATCATCGACAATCGCATGTCTTTCGCCTATCATACGATTAAAAATCGTCGATTTACCGACGTTAGGCGAACCAACAATTGCGACAATTCCTTGGGCCATTATTTTCTCTCCGCTAATTTTTGATCGATAATTTTGTTAACTTCAGCCACCACTTCATCAATGGTTAAATCTGATGTATCTAAATGAATAGCGTCTGGTGCTGGTTTAAGTGGCGCGAAGGCGCGGTGAGAGTCAATATAATCTCTCTTTTCAACGTCCGCGACAATATCTTCATAAGTACACGGTATGCCTTTTTCTTGATTTTCTTTATATCGACGTTCCGCTCTTTTTTCAACAGATGCCACTTGGAAAATCTTGACATCAGCATTTGGTAAAACATATGTTCCAATGTCTCTTCCATCCATAATAACGGAATCTTTTTCCGCCATTTTTCTTTGGAGTTCAACTAAAGCTAAACGGATATCTTTGTATGAAGCAATGTATGAAACATTGCCAGAAACATCAGTACCTCTAATTGGTTTTGAAACATCAACACCATTGCAAAGAACAACATAGCCTGGCTTTAATTCGATGTTTACTTCCGGGATAAGGGCCACACAAGCGGCTTCGTTTTGGCAGTCAACACCCTTTTGTAAGCAATACCATGTAAAAGCACGATACATTGCGCCTGTATCAATATAGGTAAAACCACGCATGAGCGCGACCTTCTTAGCGATGGTTGATTTTCCAGCAGCGGCTGGACCATCAATAGCAATAGCAAGTTTCATATTTTCTTACCCCCGAAAAGCAAAATAGGCGAAAACCGCAATACCAGCAACCAGCAAAACACCAATTGCCACAACAATAGCGATTTGGATTCTTTTTCTGGTAACAATTCTTCTAGAAACAGTTTCATCTTCTTCGTTAATTTGGCCAATCACTTCATCCAAAGGCAAAGTAGATGTGGTGTTGAATTTTTCAGTTACCACATTGGCTCTACGCATCTCCTCAGCGACATCAGTTTTGCTATTTGCTTTTACTTCGTTTAAGGATTCACGATATTTACGATACTTTTCTAATCTTGTTTCACTCATAAAACATCCACTTTATTTATTCTAATTTAATTAGAATCTTTTTTGTAGGAAAATATGAGTTTTTTGCGAAAATATTGAATGTTAACCACTTTTGTCGTTATAATGCTTATATACTAATCCAAGGAGGCATTACTCATGGCTAAAAAAAGAGTAAAAATTGATGCTACCGCTTGCATTATGTGTGGTGCTTGCGTTGGTTCCTACCCAGATGACTTTGAATTCTCAGCTGAAGGTCCAGCCACCCCAATTACAGGCGAAGCAGATGAAGACGCCGCTAGCGTTTGCCCAGTTGGTGCAATCTCTGTAGAAGAGTAAAATACAACAAAAAACTAGGCTCACGTGACCTAGTTTTTTTGTGCTTCTAAATCTTCATCTTCTTTAGTGGAAGGCTTTTCTTCCACTTTTTTGGTAAAGATATTACCGACGAACCATTTTTGGAAGAATGGCGATTGTCTCATAAAGACGAAGATCAATCTATTAAAGATTAATTCATATATCAAGCAACAAGCCGCGGCTTTCATTAAATTGAATGGCGCATAGATGGAAGTAATTATACCAACATATGACCAACCATTTACCGCAATGTCTTCTTTACCAGTGATATACGAAGCGACATTTTGAATGACGCCTGGCTCAAAGCATGTTGAGAAATGAGCGTTTGGGCCAAACACTGTTAAATAAGATGGAGTGATGACTATAGCATTTAATGCGGTTAACACTACCGTGACAATCGCAGCGATAATCACGTAAGATAGCACGCGGAATCCTAATCCTTTTTTGAACCACTTTAACAAGTGACTGGCAATAAATAAACCCAAGATAAACATGCATGACGTAATAAACGCCGTAAGGTCGCCAATACCCAAACCAACGGGACCATGTACTGCTAAATTGAGCAATGTTTTGATTAAAGCAACAGACAAACCACCAGGGAATCCATATAAGGCATAAGCAATAATGGTTATAATTTCGCTAATTTCAATCTTTAGCCAAGGTGCTAAAGGATAAGGAAATTGGGCGAAGGCCATTAAGACGAAACCTAGTGCTGCTAACATTGCAAGAGTGGTAATTCTTGTAATTGATTCTTTAACTGAACGTCTTTTTCTTTTCATAAAAAATAGACCTTTCCCAAGGCCTAAAAAACTACTTCTTTCATCCAGACTTTACTG
Organism: Bacilli bacterium; assembly: GCA_017442875.1. Lineage (GTDB taxonomy): Bacteria > Bacillota_I > Bacilli_A > RFN20 > CAG-826 > RUG14515. The sequence goes on along the minus strand of JAFSPN010000027.1, from coordinate 16,688 downwards.
TCGCCACTTGAATTGCACAAGTTCCTGCCTTTCGGCTCGCGGGGTATACCGCCGGTCGCTTTTCGCTGCCCTGAAGTGTCTATATTATATATCAATTATTTATAAATAAAAGATATTTACTTTATAATGGCTTATTTTTTATTTCACCAAAGGTGCGTGGATATTTTTTTGGGGTCTCTTTGAGTTTCTTGATATAGATCATGTAGCGGCTTTCTTTGCTAGTTGGTAATTGATCTTCATAGACATAGTCAATTCTGCAATTTAGTTTCTTTAATGCGCATTGAGCATTACTAATTTCTTCTTCAAAACCAGGGCCTTTCATAGCAATGAAATGACCACCAACTTGAAGCATTGGCACTACTAATTCTAGAAGAACGCGTAATTCAGCGACCGCCCTTGCGGTAATAATTAAATACTTTTCTCTATTTTGTTGAGCATATTCTTCCGCACGAGCACATACTGGGGTGACGTTCAAATTGTGCTTTTTCACAAATTCTTTAATAAAATTGATTTTTTTAGCGGTAGCGTCTAAAGCGATTATATGGGTTTTTGGAGAAAGGATTGATAAGACAACACTTGGAAAACCAGCACCAGTGCCAACATCAAGAACATCGATTCCTTCAAAGAGTTGGTTATTCAATAAAATTGCACTATCAAAAAGCATTTTTTCAACAAATGCATCCTCGTCTTTAATTGCGGTGAGATTGAATTTCTCATTCGTTTCTAAAACTGCATGCATAAATTCCCATAAGAGGTCTAATTGCTCTTTGGTCACTGAAATGCTACGCATGCTAAGTTCTTTAACAAAGTCAATTTTGTTCATTTTTGGCTTTCCTCACATTAAATATTAAAACGGTAATATCGCTTGGATTAACTCCAGAGATACGTGATGCTTGTCCAATTGTTAATGGTCTAATCTTGTCTAGTTTTTGTCTCGCTTCAAGGGCTAAACCATCCATATTGATAAAATCAAAATCACTTGGAATCTTCATTTCTTCAAGTTTTGCCATATTTTTTGCTTCTCTTATTTGCTTAACAATATAGCCTTCGTATTTAGCGATGATTTCCACTTCTTCAACCGCAAACTCATCAAGTTCGATATCTTTAAGCTCTGGTACAAAGTTTTTGATTTCGTTATAAGAAACATTTGGTCTTTTTAGTAATTCAAAAGCCTGAATTCCACCTGTTAATTCGTTGGATTCAATACTTCTTAAATAATCATTAATTTCTTTGCGGCCACCAAGATAGTTGGCTTTAAGAATTTCAACGGCTTTATTGATGTTATTCACTTTATTAACAAAGTCTTGATACCTAGTTTCTGAAATAAGGCCAATTTGATGGCCGATTTCTGTTAAACGCATATCCGCATTATCATGTCTAAGAATTAAGCGGAATTCCGCACGGGAAGACATTAAGCGATATGGTTCTTCTGTGCCTTTTGTTACAAGATCATCGATCATGACACCAATATAGGCTTGATCTCTTCTCAAGATGAGTGGTTCTTTTCCATCAATTTTACGAGCAGCGTTAATGCCTGCCATCAAACCAAGAGCAGCGGCTTCTTCATAACCAGAGGTGCCACAAATCTGACCACCTATAAATAAACCAGGCCATTTTTTAAGCTCAAGAGAAGGACCGTATTCTTCGGTTCTAATAGCGTCATATTCGATGGCATATGCATACTTCAAAAAGACCGCATTTTCAAATCCTGGTAAAGAGCGAACCATCTCTTGTTGAACATCGACAGGCATCGAAGTAGAGAAGCCTTGTAAGTAAATTGAATCGGTATATCTGCTCTCTGGTTCGAGGAATAATTGATGTCTTTCTTTATCCGCGAAAGTAACAATTTTGGATTCAATTGACGGGCAATATCTTGGGCCAACACCAGTCACCAAGCCACTGAATAAAGCGGAGTCTTTTAAGTGCTCTCTAATGATTTCATGCGTTCTTGGTGTAGTGTAAACCAAATAGCAGAGTTCTTGTTCTTCAATTGGGATGAATTCTTTTGTTTCATATGAGAAAGCAAGACGACGCGCTGTACCTGGTTGCTTGCTCGCTTTACTAAAATCAATTGAATCTCTTTTGATTCTTGGAGGGGTACCTGTTTTAAGCCTAAATGTTTCCACTCCAATGCTTCTTAAAAACGGGGATAAACCTCGCGACGGTTGCTCGCCATCTGGTCCCTCATCCTTAACGTCATGGCCACGGAAGATTTGGCTCTCCATGTAGGTACCTGTTGTTAAAATTACACATTTTGAGCGGACTTTTGCGCCGTTTTTTAGAATTACACCGCAAATTGCATTGTTTTCTACGATTAAACTAACCACCATTCCTTCTTGAACGGTAAGGTATTCTTCTTTATTAACAAGTTCTCTCCAATATTTTGGATATTCTAACTTATCTTGTTGTGCTCTTAAGCATTGGACGCCAGGTCCTTTTCCGGTATTCAGCATCTTCATTTGGAGATAATGATGATCGGCTGCTTTCCCCATCATTCCGCCTAGAGCATCGATTTCTCTGACCACAATTCCTTTGGCGGATCCACCGATCGATGGATTGCAAGGCATATTGCCCATTAATGCTAAATTTAAGGTTAATAGAAGGGTTTTCTTTTTTAGGTGAGCACTAGCAAAAGCCGCCTCTAGTCCGGCGTGCCCTGCACCTACAACAATAACATCATAATCAGTCATTAACCGACACTTCCTTCCATGTCCATTTTAATGAGCTGATTGAGTTCAACAGCATACTCCATTGCAAGCTCTTTTGAGAACGGTTCAATGAAACCCATGATAATCATTTGTGTAGCATCTTTTTCTGAAATTCCACGTGACATTAAATAGAATAATTGGTCTTCAGAAATCTTACTAACTGTGGCTTCGTGTTCAATATATGAACTATTATTTTTAACTTCATTATTTGGTATTGTATCGCTTCTTGATTCGTTGTCCAAAATCAAAGTATCGCATTCAACATGGCTTCTTGAATTAGTAGCGTTTTTATGGAATCTAACAGTGCCACGATAATTAGCTACACCACCATTTTTAACAATCGATTTAGAGATAATTGTGGATGATGTATTTGGTGCTAAATGAATCATTCTAGAACCAGCATCTTGGTATTGATCTCTTCCCGCAACCGCGATTGAAATGCATGTTCCTTTGGCGCCTTCACCCGCTAAAATGCAGGCTGGATATTTCATGTTTCTGCCTGAACCAACATTTCCATCAATCCAGTCCATAGATGCGCCTTCATAACAAATCGCTCTTTGAGTGACCAAATTAACAATATTTGTGCTCCAGTTTTGCACCGTTGAATAACGGCATTTGGCGTTTTTCAAAACAATTATTTCCACAACACCAGAGTGTAATGATTCTTTGCTATATGTTGGGGCTGTGCAGCCTTCCACATAGTGGACATCCGCACCTTCATCAACAATAATAAGCGTTCTTTCAAATTGACCAGACTTTTCATTGTTGATTCTAAAATAGGATTGAAGAGGTTTTTCTAAATGCACTCCTTTTGGTACATATACAAACGAACCGCCCGACCAACAAGCCCCATTTAAAGCGGAAAATTTATTGTCGCCAAACGGCACAACAGTACCAAAGTACTTTTTAAATATTTCTGGATAGAGTTGTAAGCCCATATCAGTGGAAAGGAAAATAACGCCCTTTTCTTCGACCTCTTTGAGCATATTATGATAGACAACTTCTGATTCGTACTGGGTAGAAACACCCGCTAAATACTTTTGTTCAGCTTCTGGAATACCTAGTTTTTGGAATGTGTTTTTAACAGTCTCTGGGACATCGTCCCAGTTCTTTGATTCACCATTGGCCATACGTGTAAAATATGTATAAGAATCAAAGTCTAAAAGAGAAAGATCAGGGCCATAATCTGGCATTGGCATTTTTTGGAACGCTCTAAAACTCTTTAAGCGATATTCAAGCATCCATTCTGGTTCATTTTTAAGTTTAGAAATCTGTCTAACGACATCTTCGCTAAGTCCAATACCAGTTTTAACGATTGAGGTATCTTTGTCCTTAAAGCCGTATTTATAATCTTCTTGGAATTTTACATTTTCCGCAGCCATACTATTTTCCTTTTAAAACTTCATTCGCAGCATTCCAACCAATGGTCGCGCATCTTATACGAGCTGCTTGTTTGCTTGTGTTAATAAACACGATAGCTTCATCTAAAACATCTTCATCAAATGGTTCTTCGTGAATCATATGTTGAAATTGTTCAATGATGTATTTGGAATCTTTTATATCCTTATCTTTTAATAATTCGCACATGATGTCTGTTGAGGATGTGGAAATTGTACATGCCACACCATCAAAGCAAGCGTCGACGATTTTACCGTTTTCCACTAGCATAAAAATATCTAAATCATCAATGCAATTATCAGAATGCATATGAACTTTTTCATAACCTTCTTTTGGAGGTTGGTGTTTATTGATTGGATCTGAATAATGATCCATGATGATTTGTCTCATCATTTGACTGGTCATTAAAGTAGGCATCTAAAATATCTCCTCCATTAATCAAAGCATCAACGAAGACATCAATATCTTCTTTAGTGGTATATAAATATGTCGACATACGACATGTTGCTTTTGTTTTTAAGAATGCATGTAATAGTTTAGCGCAGTGCTCACCAGAACGAATGGCGATTCCTTTGTAATTCAATAAAGTAGCTTCATCTTGAGGAAAAACGCCTTTGATATTAAATGTTAAAATGCCATTTTCTCCTAAAGGATTCAGAACTTCTAATTTATCAAAGTCTTTTAATTTTTCTTTAGCGTATCTAATAAGCTCAATATCGTGTGCATGTATTGCCTCAATTCCAATTTTTTCGATGAATTTTATCGCTTCCATGAAACCGATAATTGAAGCAATATTTTGTGTTCCCGCTTCAAATTTTGCAGGAGGCAAACGGTAATTGACTGCTCCAGTATTATCAAAAGTAGAGTTGTTACCACCACCAACAAGATATGGACTCATTTTGTCTAATAATCCATATTTGCCTATTAAAGCACCGATGCCTGTCGGTCCGCACATTTTGTGAGCAGAGAATGCTAAAAAGTCGCAATCTAAATCTTTAAAATCTGTCTTTAAATGTGGCACAGATTGAGCGCCATCAACAACCATTATTGCTCCATTTTCATGAGCGACTTTGCCCATTGATTTAACATCAGTAATATATCCAAGAACGTTTCCAACATTAGCGATTGAAACGATTTTTGTCTTTTTAGAAATAACCTTCTTTAAGTTATCAGTAGTCAATCTTCCACATTCATCAAAAGGCATGAATTTGACAATTGCTCCTGTAAGCTTTGCGACTTCAAACCAAGGCAAAACATTAGAAGCATGTTCCGCTTCGCTAATGATAATTTCATCACCGGCTTTTAAAAATCTTAAGCCATAGCCAAACGCTACGAGGTTTAAACCAGCGGTAGTTCCGGAAGTAAAAACAACTTCATTAGGTTCGCAGTTAACAAAATGCGCTACTACATTTCTTGCTTCGTCGATTTTTTCATCCATTTTTACAGAGAGATCGTAATCTCCACGATGAGAATTGCTTGTGGTTTTTGTGTAATATTCCATCTCTGCATCAATGACGCATTGAGGCTTAAATGTCGTGGAACAATTATCAAGGAAAACCAAAGGTTTGTTTTGCATTTTGATGTCATTGGTTAACATTGGAAATTGTTTTCTTATTTCATAAACATCGTACATATTACATTCTCCTTTCTATCAAAGAAGAAATGTGTTCTTTAATTTGCTCTTCTTTAAATCCTAAAAGGATAGGTTTTAAGTAACCAAGGGTAATTAATTCTTTAGCTTGGTTTTCATCTATGCCACGAGAAGTGAGATAGAACAAATGCTCATCATTGATTTTTCCCACTACTGCACCATGGCTAGCTTCGATATCATTTTCATCAATTGTAAGAATTGGTTTTGCAATCGCATTGCTGGCTTTATCGAAAACCATAATCTTAGCGTTTTGTTGCGTTTTGCTCTTAATAGAACCTTTTAAAATATGAGATGTCCCAAGGAATGTTAACTTGGCTTCATCTTTACAAACACCATAGTTATCAACTTTACCATACGTATTAGCGGTATTGTGATTAACGTTTATATCGATGTTCTTGAGATCTTTACTAGATGCTAATGACGCTAATTTACAATAGGCTGTAGCACCTTTTTCATCTAATTCAATATCGCATTTTAAATTAAAGACATCTTTAGCAAAATCAGCAAAGTAGCTATATAAATAGCTGTTCTCTTTAACGTGTATTTCAATCTTAGCGGAATTAACCGCGTTTTCAACAAGAGAAGATAAGGTCACTTGGCTATCTTTTGAAACAGTCAACTTTATCGAGACATTATCAGAGAGATTGGTCAATAAAATATCACAGCATGAATTAACCTCTGTTTCGATAATGACATCACTAAAAGAATCGATGACATAATCACCGCTTTTGAGCACACAATTTGTTTGATCAATTCTTTTTCTTTCCATGTTATTTTATTGATTCTTTAACAGCGCAACTGCCAATTGAAACTTTGTTCATATCTTGGTCTTCTTTTTCGATTTCGATGCCGTATTCTGTTTTAATAAATTCGTAGCCTGTTTGGTCGATGCGTTTGAAGATTTCTGGTCCACCATCTAAAACAATACGGCCGTTTATCATGACAATGGCTCGCGTTGGTTGGATGAGGTCAAACAATCTAGCATAATGAGAAATGATTAAAAATCCACGACCATTACTTTGTTCTTTTTTTATAACATCTGCAACCACTTGCATAGCGTCAACATCAAGGCCTGAATCGATTTCATCTAATAATGCAATTTTTGGTTGGAGGAGTTCTAGTTGAAGTATTTCATTTCTTTTCTTTTCGCCACCAGAAAAGCCTTCATTGAGTGAACGAGTTGCTAAGTCAAAAGGCATTTTAAGTTCCTTTGTGGCTTGGTCTAAAATCTTATAAAAATTATATGTAGAAATTGGCTTTTCTCTTCTAGCGTTAACTGCGGCTTTTAAAAAGTCGGAGTTAATGACACCAGGAATCTCGCTTGGAAGTTGCATACCTAAAAATAAACCTAATTTGCTTCTTTCATCGACTGAAAGAGATAAAACATCTTGATCATCGAAGAAAATACTGCCTTCTGTGACTTCGTATTTAGGGTGTCCCATGATGACATTAAATAGCGTGGATTTACCGTGTCCATTAGGGCCTAAAAAAGCGACTGTTTCGCCTTCTTTAATCTTAAGATTAACACCTTTTAATATTTCTTTGCCTTCCACACTAGCGTGAAGATTAGTTATTTTTAGTACTGACATAGCGATTACCTCAGTTTCCTGGACTATTCTACATAAGCAAAATAGCATTAGCAAATAATACGATAATTTTTCTTTAATCAATATAAGTTTGTCGTGTTGGAAACGCTATTTGTAAACAAAGTTGTTGCACGAAAATTATAGATTATTTATAATAATCGCGCTGTTATTTGAAAAAGGAGAGTTAAAAATGAAGAAAAGTAAACTATCAATAACACTAGTTACTAGCTTCATTGCGGCAATGGCTATGTCCGCTTGTAGCTCCGTTTCAGCGAAGAAAGATTCAATCGTTACTTTCAAACCTTATGGAAGTAAAGAAAGCATTTCTCTTCTAACAAACGATGTCTACAACCAATACAAAAACACCAATGCGGGCGTTAGCAAGTTCTATGAGAAAATCTTAGAAGTTTTAATCCGTTACGAATTTAAAGACAAGAAATTCGAAGACGGCGAACAAAATTATTCCGAGATTGAAAACTGGGCGACAAACGAAGTCCAATCTCAAAAAGACAAAGCTAAAGCCAACGCTAAGAGCAATGGCACTAGTTACGATGAAGAATGGAAATCAATCCTCAAATCCAACAACGTTGAGGATGCCAAACAATTAAAAGAAAAATTCATCTACGACAAAGAAAAGTCCGTTTACAAAGAATGGTACGCTGATAACATTGATGAAGATCTTAAGAAAGAATTCTTAGGTATTGATGCAACTGGCAAACCTACTGAAAAAGATGTCAAGGGTGCTTTCCCATATCACATCCGTCACATCTTAGTTAAAGTTGATGAAGCAAGTAATGCTGATGAAAAGTTCTATAGAGGAACTGTCACCGAATCACAAGCTACCAAACTTTATGACGTTGCTTCTATGCTTGCCGAAGGTAAATATACTTTCTCGCAAATTGCTTCAAACAAGACAATCAGCGAAGATAGTTCTAACGTTAATGGCGGTGATGTTGGCATTATGACAAATAATGCGACATCTGGTTCATTACAAATGGTCAACGAATTCCAATTAGGTTTATATGCCTATGACAACATCTATGATACTGCTAATGCTGCTGGTCCAGCTGCTAGCAATATCAAAGCTGGTTTAGGCATTACCGATGAAGTTGTTAGCAAGTTACCAGCCAATGTTGGTGTTGTTCCTTATGAAGCATTTGTTAAATTAAACGAATACGCTAAAGTTACTGCTGATAAATATGGTAACGAATTAGCCAATGGTAGCACCACCCTCTATCCAAGAAACATTATTTGGAACAAATACTTGAATAGACACAACGTGTTCTTAATTAAGAATGCTAAACTTGGCGAAGAAAAATTTGGTGATGCTGATGCAAACGCTGAATTCAATAACCCAATTACCGATAGTGTTTATGATGCTAACTTAGAAGGTTTCAATGCCGATGGCTTCCTTACCGCTGGTAAAGGTAACGACAACTTAGTTATCGGTGTCCGCAGTGAATTCGGTATACACTTCATGGTTATTGAACAATCCATGTACGACTATGCCACATTAGCGACATATTACGACACTAAGGTTCCTGGCCAAGATGGATATAACAAGGATGCTGATTCCTATGTTAACTTTGTTAAAGGTGACACAGAAGAAGCCAAGAAACGTGCAAGCGATTTGAAGAGCAAAATCACATCCTTTGACTCTACATATGACTATCGTCTTTATTCTTACCTTACAGACAAATATCAAGCCAATATTTCTTATGCGGGTGCTGCTGAAGGTTTAGATAAGACAATCGCTAACTATATCGATTTCTTAAAAGACGGTAACAGAACCAAACAAGAAGAAGGTTTGGAAAAAGTTTGGAAAACATATTATAGAATGTTAGAAAAACAAGAATATGACCGCAACCGTATGTTCGACACAATGGATGCTCAAGGTAATTCACAAGACAACTTAACATGTTTAGTTTCTGAAAAAGCGGCTGATGAATTCTTTAAGTTATACAAAGATCCAGACACCTATTCAGCTTACTACGCAGACTTCAAGGAAGGAGGAGCTTTCTACTATTATGCAAAATAAGATTATTAAAATTGCAGCTCTCACTTTATTGAGTGCGTTTGCTCTTACCGCTTGTAACGATGATATTATTGCGAAACCAGCTGGTTATGGCGACAACTCTCCAGTCGTCACAATTACAGATGGCGGAAACGATGTATCAGTTTACAACAACAAGTTTGATGACATCTATGATGCCATCCGTAGCGGTTCCATCCCAAGTGATGTCTTAGACACATTACTCTATCAATACGCTATGAGCGTTTTTGGTAACTACAATGAAATTACCGTTGGTAAAGTCACCGACAACCAATTCGGTAACATTACATTAAAACAAGCCGTTGCTGGTTTAACACAAACCGGTGGCCAATATAGCGGCTCACAAGCCACAAACGATTTCATTAAAGCGCACGAGGCTTATTGGAACAAAGACAAAAACGGCAACCGTGTTAAAGATGACTTTAAGACCCCAGCCAGCGAAACAGATGATCCAACACAAGCCGAATATGCGCGTTTAGATAGCAAATGGAAAACCATTGAAAAACGTATTGCTCAAAAGCTTTACTCTGAAATCTCTGGTGGCTCCTATAGCGAAGAAAATGTCTTCTATGAACTCAAATATCTCCGCTCCCTTGCTAACTCAATCGAAAACAACGTCATCGCTATTACTGATGCTGTTAAATCAGAAGCTTTCAAAGGCGTCTTAACATCAAAAGTCGAAGATTACGACATCTTTGATGAAACAAAAGGCAAAACAGAAGATCTCGATGGCAATAAAAATTTCATTCTCCACCGCGAATTCTATCAAAGCAATTCCGGTCTTAATGAGACAGAAAAATCCGATCAAGATGCTACCTATGTTGAAGATCACATCATCCCAGATATCTATCGTCAACTTTTAGTTGAACAATACTTATTAGATGAATCTTACGATACATTAGGTCGTACATCTGCCCGTCACATCAGTGTGTTATCTATTTCCAATAACACCGCTTATGCCAAAGGTGCGTTCGAATTAATGAACACATTCGTTAGCAACTACATCTTTGATGAAACACGTGATGACGATTTAGAAACCGAGGCTGACAACATCACCCTTGATACATTCAAGATTGCTTCCGAAGCTTGGATTGGCGCGTTCATGAGCAAAGATGGTTATGAAAACACCGATCAATACAAGTTATTAGACGAAGCCTTACCAGATGATTACTTCGAAGGTACAGTTGGTAATCCAGGTGCTTATTTCAAAGGTACCGCCTATGGCGATATGATGGAACAATACGAAAAGATCAATGACAATCCAAAGATCTCTGAAAACGAAAGCACATACACTGGTAGCAACAGCTACACCAAAGAAGTTGGTAAAGAAATTAAAACACGTGAATTAGAGTTACAAGACCACACCTCCACAGGTTGGTATATCAAATCAGTTGGTGTTTCCACATTACCAGATTCCTTAAAGAATCAATTATTCGATATCAACGTTGCTAATGCCTTAGATGGAAGAAAATGCGTTGAATACACCTACGAAGGTGGCGAATGGAAAACTAACGAAGACGAAGCTAACTTAATTAACGTCGTTGGTAAGATCAATGGACAATATTTCTTAAGAAAAACTTCCAGAGTTAAAGACGTTCCTGTTGAAAGTGATGTCTTATTCGAAAGTGATGGCACTTACTACATCGTCTTAGTGGAAGATGCGATTAGATCCATTAACTTAAGCAAGAGCAGTTACGTTGACGCTAATGCCAAGACACTCGAAAAACTCGAAGGTTACATCAACGAAATCGTTCAAATCGTTGGTAACAACGATACTTACAAGAACTTAAGTAAGAAACATTGGCTTGAAGAAATGAACATTAAGTATCACGATACCGAAGTTTATAACTACTTCAAGAGCAATTTCCCAGATTTGTTCGATTAATTAAACAAACTAAGGAGGTCCAAACAACCTCCTTTTTTGTGCTATACTAAATAAGTATTAAGGAGATATATCTTATTATGGAAAAAGATGTCTTTTGTAAAATCGTCGCTGGAGAAATTCCTTGCTATAAATTATATGAAGATGCAGATGTGCTTGCGTTTTTAGACATTTCACAAGTGACCAAAGGCCACGCTCTTGTCATTCCAAAGGAACACTACGACACCTTCTTATCAACGCCAGAAAAACTGATGCACAAAGTATTTGACGTCGCCCAACGCATTGGCCAAATCTCCATTCAGTTTTTAGGCGCTAAAGGCGTTAATATCTTAACGAATTGCTACGAAGTAGCGGGACAAACCGTTAAGCACTTCCACGTGCATGTTATTCCACGTTATGAGAGTCATGATGGCTTCGAATTAGAAATGAAAGCCAACGACCAAGGATTAAACCTTCCAGTCATCGCTGAGACGATTAAAAACAATCTATAAGCCACAAAAAAACATCGCTTATGAACGGCGATGTTTTTCTTATGCTTTATTTCTTTGGCTTGTAGAATGAGCGATTATCTAACGGGAATACTTTATTTGAGAAGTTTCCTGGTTCGACATCAGCGAGTGCTTTATTTACCACGACCATCTTGCTATCTAAATTATCAATTAAGGATAATAAGAGAGCTTCTTTGGTAAGAGGCATAACTGGAGAACCGAATTCTTGTTGCCCGTGATGGGATAAGATCATATGTTCTAACAGGAGAGGAATTTCACTTTCAATTTTCAATTCTTGGGCTGCTTTTCTGAGCTCTGCCGCCATGATACTAATATGGCCTAATAATTTACCTTCGGTCGAATATTTAAAAACGATTGGTCCTTCGAGTTCGATAATCTTGCCCATATCGTGAAGTAAGCAGCCAGTAATTAATAAATCATGGTCAGCTTCATAAATTGGGCAAAGATAAGTAGCGATATTAGCCATTGTGACTGAATGCATTAGAAGACCACTGCTATATTCGTGATGAATGGATACCGCAGCGGGATAAGAGAAGATATTATCACCGAATTTCTTAATGAAATAATTGATTATTTTTAAGCAATCTTCATTCTTAATTGACGCCACGTGGGCATTAAATTTATCAATAAGTTCTTGCTTACTAATTGGAGGGGCTTTAACAAATCTTTCAACATCAATATTTTCTAATGGAACGAGTTCAGCGGTCAAAATCTTGAGTTGAAGTTGATCTTTATACTTATTTGTTTCACCGGTAATCGCAATAACGTTTCCGGCGATGAAAATTTGTTCGTCAGCAACAGTTGCATCCCACTTTTTAGCGGCGATAGCCCCACTGGCGTCTCTTAATTCAACGGAAAAATATGAACCACCGATAGTGTTAACACCTTTTGAAACATTACCAATTAAAAATTGTCCTTCGACGTGGTCGTGATCAGTTAATTCAGAAATCATTTTCATTATCATAATCCTCCAATACTGTTTTTATTTCATTACCACGATAGCCTTTATTGGCTAAAGCGGCATATATTCTTTTCTTTAATTCATAGCCCTCATATTTATTCATATAATGGCGTTTAATCTTTTGATAATCATTAACAAGTTTTTCTTTTTCTTTCTTCGATTGATCTCTTTTGGTATCACCGATGACTTGTCTAGCGATATCGATATCATAGCCTTGACTAATAAGAGCACTATAAATGTGCTTCTTTTTTATTTCATAGGCGTAGCGGCTATATTTCTTATCCAATTTAGGAAGTAACGTCTTGGCCTTTTTAAGTTCGTTAGACGATGAGAAACGCGCTTTACTAATGATTTGTTCTGGTATGCCTTGATCTTTTAAATGTTTGATGATTTTGTTTTTACCAAACTTCCTTTGATCATCCCAATTAATGAGATCAAGCATGTATGCTTCATCATCCACTAGGCCATTACATTTTAATTTATTAATAACCGCCCAAATGGCTTTTTTATCTTCTTCCTTAGCTTTTAACTTATCATAGAGCTTTCGTTCGCTGTAGCGGCGTTTATTGACCAAAGATAAGGCATAGTTAAGGAGTTTGGATGAAGCGGTTATCTCTTCGAGCTTTTCAATGTCTTTTTGCGAAATGCTTTTACCTTCATATAAATATGATGATAGATACGCTTCTTTAGATATTTGGAGTTTTTCGCGCTTCAAAAAAGATAAGGTCACATGGTCCTTATAGACTTTAATGGATTTAATTTGGTACTTACCAGCATTTACGGATGGCACGTTTATAAACCCTCATAATGTTTTCATAGAACTTATCTAAAGAATAGATATCAGCATGACGATAAGCTTCTTGAATAATGGCGTTTTTCTGTTCTTTTGTTAAAGAGAAAACCTTTTCAACTTGGCTCACAAAGGAATTATCGTCTGTGAAGAAGAAACCGGTTTTGCCGTTGATAATCGTTCCGGTTAAGTTGGAATCAAATCTCGCTAAAACGATGCGGCCCGCGGCCATGGCTTCCATAAAAGTTAAGCCTTGTGTCTCGGTAATAGAAGCGGAAGTATAGATATCAGCGAGATGGTAATAAAACGGCACTTCTAAACCGCTTACTTCGCCAATGAAATCAACATAAGAAGAAATACCTAAATCTTCGGCAATAAGTTCTAATTCTTCTTTAAACGGACCGTTGCCTACGACTAAAACTTTAACGTCTACTTCTGGATGTTTTTTGTGATAAGCGGCAATGCCTCTTAATGACACGTCCATGCTCTTTTCTTTAGCAATACGCCCTAAAAGCAATAATACCTTAGTGGTTGGTTTAATGCCGTGTTCTTCTTTAAACTTGGCCATTTTCTTTTTATCGATTTTGTCATCTTTGAAAATAGAAAAATCAATACCAGTAGGAATGACATTTACATAAATATCAGAACCCACTAAACGCATATATTCTTTAGTCTTTTCGCTTGGTGTAATAAATTCGGTCATGCGATCCGCTAAGTCGCGAGAATACGTTCTAATAATTCTTTTAGCGAAGCGGTCCATAATGCCACGTGCTACATAATAGGTATAATCTTCATAAGCAGTATGGTAAGTATAGACGATTGGTATTCTTAGTCTTTTCGCACATCTTCTTGCAAACATACCAATTGTAAAGTCGGTTTGGTTATGAATGACATCGGGATTAAACTTTTTGATTTCAGACATTGGCTTATTGGAAAAAATGTTTGTTAATCTAAAGCCATAAAGCCATTTTAAGTCAATGCCAGGGATGTATAAAACATCACCGATTTTTTCCATTTTGCCATCAGTTGGGCGCGGGGCTATAACTAACACCTCGTGTCCATTAGCCTTTAAACAATTAGCAAGATTAAAAGTTGATGTTGAAACACCATTGATATATGGAGGATATGTATCAGTAAAAATGGCTATACGCATTATTTGTCCTCTAAATCATCTAATTCCACTTCGTCATAGTCTTGTTTAGCAAGGTTAGCAGGAGCGGAGTTATTACGTCTCTTTCTCTTTTTGCGAGCGCTTGGATTCTTTGGCTTTAGTTTTTCAATAATCGCTTCACGAGTAAAGCGGGTGGTTTCCACCAATGATTCGACTTCTTCCGCTCTTTGCACATAAGTTTCCTTTTGTAAGGAGTAGAATGTTTGACGGTTTGGAATATCGCCAACATGGACTTCGTTTTTTGGTGAAGAACGATAGAAAGCCGCCACAACACCACCAATCAAAATTGGGATAACGAAGGTTGAACTACGCCAAATAAGTAAAGCTGAACGACAAAGCGTTCTTGTAGCAGCGGCATCAGGAATTCCGTATTCATTGAATACGCAGAAGAATCCTGTTTCTAATTTGTTTTCATTCATAAATAAGTTATAGAAAACGAATTCTGAAACACCCGCACTACCAGGAATTGGAATTAAGCCCGTAATCATTTGGTGATAGTTACTTAAGTAAATGCAATCCAAGAACGTCGCAGCGTCGCTTTGATTGCCCAAAGCTTTGCCAACAAAATATGGAATGCAAAACTTTAAGTTCATATAAATAACGAATGAGACAATAACAAGCAACAAGAAAGGAATGTTTGTGCTCAAACGTCTAAATTCAATTTTGAAATTCTCCACTTGAATGCGGAGGTTTTCTCTCATCTTGTCTGGGTTTTTAACAATCTTAATTTTGCTTAAAAGCGAGACGACTGGGCCCATAACAAAGTTATGGAATCCATGCCAATATCCCATTAAGAAAACAATGCCAATGACACCAACGTTGAGAACAAAGCCAAAGATTGTCAAAGGCCAAATTGGTAAATTGATTGGAACTTCATTAATTTTAATGGTGGTAGGAATATAGCCTAACTTTGTGATGAAGTCATATTTGACAATAAATGAAATAGTACCAAAGGTAATCAAGATAACTTGATAAACGATAGAATACATGGCCAAGATGGAAACCGCTCCAGAAACAGGAACGCCTTGTTTCTTGTAAGTATAAGCCTGCATAATTTGACCACCACTTGCGCCAGGAGTAATCGCGTTATAGAACTGACCGATTTGGTCAACTGCAATCGCTTGATGGAAATGGTATTTACGGGTAAATAAATGGGCAAAGCAGAAATATAAGAAGCTTCTCACTAAAATGCAGCCCACCATCATACCAACGACAATTAGAATATAGCTGAGGTTGGCGGTAACTAAAGTTTTCCAAATCTCCGAAGCGTCATCTTTAATAGCAAAAAAGATCGCTAAACTAGTAGCAATGAGGACTAAGGAAATATTCAGAATGTACTTTATTGTCGATTTTTTACTTTTAGGTTTACCTTCTTCTTGCTCGGCAACCTTTTGTTCGAGTTCTTGTTTGTCCATAATTTATTAAATTATAACACATAATAATGAATGATTGGCCGATTATCAACTTTTCTTTAAAAAAAGATATTTAAAATTTGCTTTTTTTAAATAGTTAATTAGCAAAATGCCGCGATTGTTTAAGCAATCGCCAAATAGGCTATTTCCATCAAGAAAACAATAGAAAAAGCGAAGAAAACGTTGAGGGCGTGTATTATTTATCGCCTTATTTGACGTCTCTTTTTGAGAAGATTAAACCACCAAAGCCAAAGAACAATGCGGCGTATACGATGTTACTGCCAATAGCAGAGAAGAAAGTAAAGTTACTCATTGTAGCACTGCTCACAGCAGTTTCTGAAGAAGCGGTTGTTTCCATGGTGCATAAAGCATATAAAGGATCGATAACACGCAGAGTGTTAACAAGCCATTCAAATCTTCCACCTTCATCGAATAAACCAATTGCGGTGATTAGTGTTGGTGCGGTTGATAAAAGCATTAAAACAACGAACACCACGGGGATACATGGACCAATTGATCTAAACAAAGCGGCAACAAAGACTGCAAAGGCCACAATTGATGTATATG
>JAFSPN010000026.1 GCA_017442875.1 Bacilli bacterium | reverse complement strand
GACATAGCAATGGTATATCGGTTGTCACGCCAGTGGCATGGCCGGGTAGCTACCTATGGAATGGATAAACGCTGAAAGCATCTAAGCGTGAAGCCAACCTAAAGATGAGACTTCCCATTCGAAAGAAGTAAGACCCCCTGAAAGTTACAGGGTTGATAGGTTAGAAGTGTAAGCATAGTGATATGTTCAGCTGACTAATACTAATAGGTCGAGGACTTAATTTCTTAAGATTTTATAAAGTCTAAAAAGTAAAATATAAGTTTCTAATTAACAAGAAAGCTAACATGTGGTAATATTCAGTTTTGAGAGAATAATTTCTCTTAATAAAAAGTCTGGTGGCGATGGCGCGGTGGACACACCTGTTCCCATCTCGAACACAGAAGTTAAGCACCGTAGTGGCGAAGATATCCGTAAGGACAAAATAGCGAGCCGCCGGGCTTTTTATTTTATCAGGATTATTTATTGTGTATAATAAATAAAAAGAGGTAAATCTATGTATCTAAATCTCATTCCATTATATTCAATCTTAGCTAAAGAAAATAAAAGTGTGATCAATGAAGATCTCTTATTTATCGATGAGATTAATAACTTTTTAATGGACGAAGATTTAGTGATTATGAAAGAGGCTAAGGAATCTCTTTTTGATATTATCCTTATTGGTTCAGGTGGAACAGAGGGGCTCTTTTTAAAGCGTCTAAACGATTTAAAAGAACCAATCGTCATTTTATCCACAAGTCGAAATAATTCCCTTCCAGCGGCCTTAGAAATCAAAACTTATTTAGAGAATAAAAATAAACTTTGTTTCTTACTATCTGGTGAAGAAAAACATATCGCTAGCATGCTTAAACACATCGCTACGATCATCGGGGCTTATCATTCATTGAAGGATAATAGATTAGGCGTCATCGGTGGGGCTTCTTCTTGGTTAATCGCTTCTCCAATTGAACCAAAAGTCATCTATCAAAATTTTAAAATCAACGTTGTCAAAATTAAGATGAGCGAACTCGATGAATTAATCGAAGAAACAGAAAAAGAGATGCTTGATAGTAAGGATATTCCTCATTCTAACGAACTCATTAATAAATACAAAGATAAAGAAATCATTCATCAAGCTTTAGTCATTTATGTGGCTTTAAAGAAACTAGTTCGTAAATACGAACTAAAAGGCTTAACAATTAGATGTTTTGATCTTCTTAAGAAATATAAGAACACCGCTTGTTTAGCTTTAGCCTTACTTAATGAAGAAGGCATTACCGCGGGATGTGAAGGCGATATATTCGCTCTTCTTACCATGCATATTGTTCAAGCCTTAACAGGTCGTAGTGCCTTTATGGCTAATCCAAGTAAATTCAACTATGAGGATCACACTTTGCTATTAGCGCATTGCACCGTGCCACTTAATATGACCAGTTCATATTCATTAACTACACACTTTGAAAGTGGGTTAGGAATAGGCGTGCGTGGTGAAATGCCTGAAGGACGCATTACCGTATGCAAAATCGCACCTGACTATACGCTTGAAAATTGCGTTTGTATGCCAGCGTCCATCAAAGACAATCCCAATCTCCCTGGGTATTGCCGCACCCAAATCACTGTCTCCTTAGATGAGGATGGCTTATTAGATTTACTAAAAGCCAGTTTTGGTAACCATCTCGTTGTTAGTTATGGGGATGTTTATCAAGACTTTTTCCCGCTTTTGTCACTTTTAAGGAGATAAAACTACGATTAGCACAAGATTTTCTTGTGTTGATTTGACAGATTAGTATTTACTATGTAAAATGTTATCGCTTTATGGAAAAGAAAAACGCAAATATACCAGTTACTGGTTACCATACACAAGACATCAAAGATGCAACTAGAAAAGCCGCGTTAGCGTGCTATGGTGTTGTCGATGTCGTCAAACGTGAAGAAACCCTTCGTCCTGACAAAAGAATCAAGAAAGGAATTATCGAGGATGCGATTTATGTGAAGAAGTTCCCAAATCGCACTTTTACTGTAGATGTTTACCTCGCACTTTCTAACGGAGTGAAAGTGACCGAGGCTCTTGTTGAAGCCCAAAAAACAATTATGTTTAGATTAAATAAAACTTTTAATAAATTATGTGTCGGTGTTAACGTCTATGGTGAAAAAGTCATATCCTCTCGTTAATTGATACATATATGAAAACTTTAAACGGTCAATCCCTGAAACAATTACTTATTTCAGGCAGCAATAATTTATATAACCATTATCCAGAAGTTGACGCTTTAAACGTCTTCCCAGTCCCAGATGGTGATACTGGCATGAACATGAACTTAACTTTAACTTCTGGTAGTAAAGAAATTTCTAATCGAAGTGATGAATCCGCTTATGAGATTGCTAAAGCGTTCTCAAGAGGTTTATTAATGGGCGCTAGAGGTAACTCAGGTGTTATCACTAGCCAAATCTTTAGAGGTTTCTCTAAAGGCTTAGATGGCATTAATGAAGCTAACGCTGTTGATTTCTCTAACGCTTTCCAAAAAGGTGTTGAAGTCGCTTATAAAGCGGTTGTTAATCCAGTTGAAGGTACAATTCTTACTGTTATTAGAGAATCAAGCCAATATCTCCATGACAATGTCAAAGAAAATATGAGCATTGAAAAATGCTTAGATCTCATGCTTCAAGAAGCAAGAGAATCATTAAAAAGAACTCCAGAATTATTACCAGTCTTAAAAGAAGCTGGTGTTATCGACTCCGGTGGTGCGGGCTTAATCCGTATTTTAGAAGGTATGAGAATCGCCGCGGGTGGTGATTTTGTGGAAAGAAGCGCTGCTACCGCAACAGAAGTTTCAACTTCTGAAGGTGATGAAGACGAATCCTATTTATTAGAATTCAAAGTCAAACTCAATCCAGAAAAGAAACAATTCAATGAAAATAGATTCGCTAATGTCTTAGGCACTAATGGTACTGACTTAGTGGTTAACACTAATGATGATATTGTCAAAGTCCACATTAGAGCGTTAAATCCTGGTGATATTCTTAACTATGCCCAAAGATATGGTGAATTCTTAAATGTTAAATTAGTCAATCCAAACGCCGGTGAAACTCTTCCTGATGACGAAGAAGATGAACCAGCTGGCGAAAAAGTTGAATATGCGATGATCGGTGTCAGTGCGGGTCAAGGTATTGAAGACTTCTTCAAAGAAATTGGTATCTCCATCGTTGTTAAAGGCGGTCAAACGATGAACCCAAGCAGTGAAGACTTTGTCTCAGCGATTAAGAAAGCTAACGCTCATAATGTCTTCATTTTCCCAAATAACTCCAATATCGTGATGGCGGCTTCCCAAGCTTGTGAAATGGTGGAAGATGCTGACACTAACGTTTACGTTATTCCAAGTAAAACCATTCCTCAAGGTATCAGCGCGGCCATCATGTTTAATCCAGAAGCTGATCCAGAAGAAAACTTCCGCTGCATGAAAGCGGCCTTAAAGAACGTTAAATCTGGTGAAGTGACATTTGCTATTAGAGATACTGAAATCGGTGGTGTGAAAGTCAAGAAAGACGATTTCATCGGTATCTATGAAAAAGACATCGTCGTTGATAACCCCGATAAGGTTGAAACTTTAATGACTTTACTTGAAAAGATGGTCGATGACGAAAGCAGTATCATCACAATCTTAGTTGGTCAAGATGTCGATGAAGAAACGATGAATAACATCGCTAGTATGATCTCTGAAAAGTATAGCGATCTCGATCTTGATATCCGTCAAGGAAATCAACCAGTTTATTCCTTCTTAATAGGTGTTGAATAAAAATAACTAAAGAAATAGAAAACGACCTTAGAATTGGTCGTTTTTCTTTTTGAAACGATATATAATAATAGGGCAAAGAAATTTCAAAAGCGTTTGAAAGGACCTACATATGAGAAAAATAAAATATCTATTTGCTTTTTCCGCTGTCGCTCTTTTATCTTTGACAGCTTGTAACAATAATAAAAATCCTTATGAAACTCTTCCAGAAGAAACAGATGAAGAACTAATTGAAAAGATTGATATAGTTGAATCGATAGTTGATCCATCTAAAGAAGAAGATGAAAGAGAATACGCTATATATGGTAACGTCTATCTTCCAGATGAAATCGATGGTGCTAAACTCTCTTGGTGGAGTTCAAAACCGAAGATTATCAATCCTAAACAATCTGGCGATATCGTTCCTGGTGAAGTTAATAGACCAAGCGAAGATACTGATGTCACTTTAGTGGCTCAAATCGAAAAAGATGGTAATAAGACAAAATATGAACAAACAGTGACTGTTAAAGCCGCTGCTCCTGAAATCGCCGATAAAGATTATAAAGGTTATCTATTTTGTCACTTTACCGGTCAAGAAGGTAATACCTCAGATGAACAAATCTATTTCGCATTAGCGGATAATGGCCAAGGCCTTAAGTTCACCGATATGAGCAATAGTCCAGCTTTAACAAGCAACGTCGGTGATCAAGGTGTTAGAGACCCATTTATATATCGTTCACCAGAAGGTGATACTTATCGTATTATCGCTACCGACTTAAGCGTTAAAAATAGAGGTGGTTGGACAACCAATCACAACTATACTAGAAAAGGTAGTCATTCTATTACCCTTTGGGAGACACATGATTTAAGCAACTGGGGTGAACCAAGATTAATCGAGGTTGCCGCTCCAGACGCCGGTATGGCTTGGGCCCCAGAAATGATTTATCACGAAGAAACTGGTCAATATTTGATTTATTTCTCATCCACAATTTGTAACGAAGATAAAAGCGAGATTTTGTGGCGTGACTGCATTTATTACACAACCACTAGAGACTTTGTCCATTTCGGAGAAACAAAAAAGTTTTTCAAGAATCAACCATACCCAGCAGGACAAACAGATCCTAGAACAAACGCCCCTAATGCATATAATAATGATGAGAGAAAGATTATTGATGCTTCTGTTATCAAAATTGGCGATTGGTATTATTTAGCCGCTAAAGATGGCGATAATCATGAAGATGGTGGCATTTTAGTTTCTAGGACTCAAGACTTGCTTGATATTGAATCTTGGGATGATGATTTCCAATTCCATATTGCCGATTTAGGTTTAACTGGTGCGCCGTGCGATTTAAACAATAAGCAACTCGAAGGACCAGAATGGTTCCACTATAATGTCGCTGATAGAGAAGATCCTGACACAGATGAAATCGGTTTAATGGGCGATATGTATATGCGTGGTGGTGGTTATCTACCATTATCGACAACCGATATCGAAGATCGCACTAATGATAATCAATCTTGGAAAGTCCTTGGTAACAGTGACTATTCGTGGTCTGGTTTAACAAAACGCCATGGATCCATTATGAGATTGACTCAAGATGAAATCTTAGCCGTTAAAGAATTCTATAATAAATAATTAATCTAGGAACCTTAATGGTTCCTTTTACCTATGAATATCAAAAAACTACGCATTATCTTAGCTATCACCTTTAGTGGTTTAGGCATATTATGCGCCTCACTTGGTTTTACAGGTGCTTTAAATGATCGCACATCTAGTAAAAAGTACGCTGAATGGCTAAAAGAAATCGATGATAACACACCTTTAAGAGATGTTGATTTACCAGGTAGTCATGACACAATGGCCTTATATTCCATTGGTGATTTGGCGGGACAATGTCAAACTTTATCGCTTAATGATCAACTTAACTTAGGGGTAAGGTTTTTAGATATTCGTCTAAAAGAAGACCACAACTCCTTAAAAGCGGTGCATGGCTTCATCGATCAAAAAGCCACTTTTAAAGATGTTGATAAAGTGGTGGCTTCTTTCTTAGAAAAACATCCTAGCGAATTTATCATTATGTCAATCAAAGAAGAAGCGGAACCAAGTAATAGTGATATCTCTTTTGAACAAGCCCTTATTAAATACTTAGATAATCCCATCTACTTAAAAGCGCAGACAACGTTACCTACTTATGTAAATGAGATTAGAGGTAAGGTCTTACTTCTTTCTCGATATCAGAATTCCACGATTGGAATACCCGCTTATAGTGGCTGGCAAGATTCAGCCTCATTTACCTTACCAAATGATATTTATGTCCAAGATACATACAAAATTACTTCTAAAGAACAAAAACAAGAAGAAATAATTAAATGTTTTAATGAAAGTGGTCACGCTTTAAAGATTAATTTCTTAAGCGCTTATCGAACTAATGGTTTCCCACCGAGTTACGCCATGAGTGCGGCTAAAGATATTAAT
>JAFSPN010000025.1 GCA_017442875.1 Bacilli bacterium | reverse complement strand
CGGTGCTAAACACGATATGAAAATTGGAAATGATGAGGTTCTCAAAAATTATGTTAATTTCCCATCTAAAGAAGAGCAGAAAAAGATATCTGATTTTTTGGATTTAATAGATCAAAGAATCGAGACTCAAAACAAAATCATAGATAAATGTAAATCTCTAATTAAATGCATTTGTGATAACGCTGAAATGAGCGCTAATAGGCAATTAAAAGATATAGCATATTACAATTCTTCTAATGTCAAAGAAAGCGTTGTTAATAACAACGGCAAATATCCTGTGTTTGGCGCAGCTGGAATATGTGGATATCTTGATGACTACGTTTTTTCTAAAGCAGGGATAGCAATCGTAAAAGATGGTGCCGGTGTTGGAAGGTTGTTGAAAATAAAAAATGACAAATATTCTATTTTAGGAACAATGGGCTTAATTGAAACTAAAAATGGCATCTCTCAAGACTACCTATGGCTTTCGTTAAAAAAGATCAAATTTGAAAAATATATAGTCGGTAGCGGAATTCCTCATATTTATTTTAGCGATTATAGTTCTGCGCAAATCCCCTCATTTACAGATAGAAATTTTATTAGGGCAAAATTATGCGATTTATTATTAGAAAAAATAAAAATTGACGAAGACATTCTTGCCAAATTTCTAAAACAAAAGGAATTCTTGTTAAATAACTTGTTTATATAAATAAATTGGCTAACAAAAAACGTTTTTGATTATAAAAGTTTTCCAATAGTTTTTGTTCGTTATCAATTTTACTTGTTATAGCTAATAAAGCATTCACTATTAGATTCTGCTTGTTTTGATCAGGAACACCGATTTTCATTTTTGAAATAGTCTCAAGTCTTATATATGGCGTATTTCCATTATTCTTTTCAGAATTAATTCGTTGCTTTAAATATTTTTCTAGAAAGAACCTAAGATATGTTGATGTGATATTTGCAAAATCATAGAGAACGTAGGTTCTTTGATATGCGTTGAATTTACCATTGTACTGGTGCACATATCCAACGTTTGCTCCGTTTCCAGAAATTAAAACTGCATCACAATCAAAAGCGTACTTGTCAATATAAGTGTAATTAGCAGCACATGTATAAAATCTATACATTCCTCCAGAAACTGTTGCATTGGCATCCAGTTTTCCTGTAGTAATTTTGCATAAATCGCCAATGGCAAAAAGTGGGAAATTTATTGATTTAAAAATCATGTTCTCGATTGCACTTTTATAAGTTTCTAATTCCTTAATGATTTTGTTCTGAGTTCTAATTTTCTCATCTAATATGCATAAAAAAGATGCTATTTTTTCTTGGGACGCTATTGGAGGATATTTGATAATTGCACTGCAAACCAAATCTTTATTGAGATTAGTAACAACTCCACCGGCAGCTAGTTTTTTATATTGAGAGATACAAAAAGATGATCCTAGATAATTTCTGAGAAATTCTTTATTAAATTTGCTATCTATGTCTCTAATGACGAGCCAACCGTCGTGTATGCATCCGTCAATCTTTAAAATGTACGGTTTCCCAAATGACATTGAATTCGACAACAATAAATCTCCAGCTTTTACTTTTCTAGAACGCTTTGCTCCTTCTGGAATTATTTTTTCTTTAGCAGAATAAATATAACCATCATCCGATGTGTCTCCAATCTTTATCCAATTTATTCCGTCCAGTCTTCTAGTAACGAAATTTTGTATAGGGCGAGGAGAACCCCCTCTTTCAATTGTTAGGACATCACCAATTTTTGCTATTTGCCAGGCATCGTCAGAGAATCTCAAATTAGGAACATTAATGAACTAAGTTTTCTTATATTTTTCCTATGTTTTTAGAATATGGGGACTATATAAGGAGGAAAAATAATTATGGTCATTAAAGATATTGCTATCTTGTGGAAAGATAACAAAAAACAATTCGTTAAAGAATCAACATATTCTGCCTATTGTTTATTATTAACGAATCACATAGTCCCTTATTTTGGTGATAAGGGAGAATTCACTGAGGCAGATGTTCAACAGTTCGTGCTTGATTCACTGGCAAACGGTCTTAGTGAAAAAACAATTAAAGATATTATTGTTGTAATTAAGATGATTCAAAAGTTTGGCGCCAAAAACAAATTAATGAATCTAAATCAAATTGATGTGATTTTTCCAACCAAATCATCAAAAAGAGAACTAGAAATAATGTCTAAAGACAATCAAAAAACATTATTTGAGTATCTAAAAGCTAATTTTTCTTTTAGGAATCTTGGCATAGTTATTTGTTTATGCACAGGCATGAGAATAGGAGAGCTATGCGCACTTAAATGGAGCAGCTTTGACATGGATAATAATGTGGTCAAAGTAAGACATACCGTTCAAAGAATTTATGTTGTTGATGAAGAAATCCGCTATACAAAGATAGTGGTGAATGAACCCAAAACAAAGGAATCAAATAGGGATATTCCTTTATCATCAGAATTATTAAAAGTCATTAAACCCCTAATGAAGGTTGTTAATCCTGAGTTCTATGTTCTAAGCAATGATGAAAAACCAATCGAGCCTAGAACATATAGAAACTATTACAAAAAAGTTTTAAAACAATTAAATATCCCATATTTGAAATTTCATGGATTAAGACACAGCTTTGCAACAAGATGTATAGAATCTAAAAATAGCGTTAAAACAGTAAGTGTTATTCTTGGACATTCAAATATAACAACAACAATGAATTTATATGTTCATCCAGATAATGCAGAGAAAAAGAGATGCATTGAAAAAATGCTTAAGGATATTTTGTAAAAACGTTGGCATGTTAAAAGAGGAGCTTGGCTGATATAATTTAAAAATAGTCGAGGTGCTTTATGAATATTGCCAAACTTAACAAGTATATTGATTTATACAAAAAACAATTCATCGGTACTGTATATAACGAATCTGATGACATTAACGAAAGAAAAAAGCGGATAGATTTTTATCAATCATTTTCTAAGGAAAAACTAAGCAATATTTCTTATGAAGATTTTACCTCATTTATTGGAACTTTGTGGGCTTCCTCGATGTATGGAAACAAAAAATATTTAGTTGATAGAATTATAGCTGCAAACAAGAACGATCTGAAATACCTCGGGAAAAAACTTGCGAACTTTATATATGGAAAAGAATCAGTTGATGAAAGATGGGATGCTTTTAGAAAAGAAGTATCTATGTTCGGTTCATCATATCTAAGTGAAATGCTTAGTTATTTCTATCCAAACGATTATGCAATCGCGAATAGTCAAGTTGTTAAAGCTCTAGATATTTTAGAAGTGCCTAATATGACCAGAGTAAGAGATCAAATGAACGGCAAGAAGTATCTTGAAATATGCGGTTATGTTAAATCGATTTCTGAGGTCATGAAAGCCAACGGCTTAACAGTTGAAAACTTATCATCGGTCGATTATCTTCTTTGGGACATTGCAAAAAGCAAAGAAATTCTAACTGAAGAGATTGCCAAAAAAGATTCGGACAAATCAATTACAAAGTCGCTTCATACTGAAATCATAGATATGATAGTTGATATTGGTTCCTGCCTTGGATTTGAATCAGAAAAAGAAATTAAGGTTGCTGCTGGAGCTGTTGTTGATGCCATATGGAAGGTAAGAATTGGAAACATGGGAATGATCATGTATGTTTTTGAAGTGCAGTCCAAAGGCGCGATTGATAGTCTTATCTTAAATTTGCAGAAAGCAAGCTACAACCAAGCTGTCCAAAGATTAATAGCCGTTTCTGATTCTAAGCAGCTTCAAAAAATAAAAGAAGAAGTTGCTCCGTTAAAAAACTTTGATCTGGTTTTATGGGATTTTGATGATGTGAGAAGCGTCCATGAGAGTTTAAGTAACGCTTTTGAATCCATCAATAAACTTGGTTTGGTTCCTCCAGATTTTAAATAATATACGCTCAATATTTATGAAAAAAGAAATAGCTGGAATAATTTCGTCTATAGTTTTGTTACTCCTTTTATGTAGTGGAGCTTTTGCAAATATTATTAGATTTTTTGCATGGCTTTTCACATTGCAATACTCTGCTCCTGAAACCTCGATTGCTGGTGGCATTATTGTTAGAGTTTTAACTTTTTTAATTTCCTATGGATTAGTAGACGTTTTATTTACTGCCTTGGGATGGTTCAATAGCAAAGTAATGAGAATTGTCTATTTCATTGTTTCAACTTTAATTGCTTTTGCACTAGCATACCTCGTATGGACTATAGAAACATATATTATGGTTATTGGAATAGTGATGGGAATAATTATGACAGGAATAATTATTTTCTTTGTTGTGAATTACATTCTCAGTAAAAAGAAAAAAGCTGGAAAGAAAGATGAATAGAATAATAGATATTTTTGACAAAGAAGTCGAATGCTATTATAGAAACGAACTTTATTCTGTTAAGGATAATGGTGCTAAGAGAACATGTTTCTTCAACCATCTCAACTTCAATATATAGAAATTCATCTTTTCGTGGGCAATATGACCCAACATAATACTAAAGTTATATCATTTTTATGTCTCTACCTTTACGGGCATCTACCCATAAACATTTACTGACACCCCATATCAGGGAATAGGATATGGTCAAAAGATGCAAATTTCGTTGCATTTATTATATAAATATAATAATCAATTAATACTAAGTTGAATAGGTGATAACAATGCGCTATTTTGAGTTTTTCAATTATAACTTTTTGAAGAGATGGATGATTGGAAAAATACTGTATTCTGCGTTAAAAAGTATTGGAAAAATCCTAATATCGTGACATAATTTAATTGGAAAAATCCCATTACTGGAGGATTAAACGATGTTTAAAAGAAAAATTGAAACAACAATCAATGAATATTTGGATAGTGACAAAGAAACAATACTCATTATTGAGGGCGCTAGACAAATTGGAAAAACATATATCATCAATAAACTAGCTAAAGCAAAATTCAAAAACTACATTGAAATAAACCTCAAAGATGATTTTGATGGCGAAAGAAATTTTGAACACGCTAAAGTTAATACCGCCGATAAGTTCTATCTTGCGGTATCATCACTTTTTGGCGACAAACTAGGCACAAGAGAAGACACGATTATCTTTTTAGATGAAATCCAGGTATACCCGCATTTGATATCGATGTTAAAACCACTTAATAAAGAGAAAAAGTATTCTTATATAGTTAGTGGTTCTCTTCTTGGTGTTACGCTTAAGCATACATTTATTCCAATGGGTTCAATTAAAGAAGTCAAAATGTTTCCTATGGATTTTGAGGAGTTTTTATGGGCAAGTCATGTTGGCAAGGATGTGATTGAATACGTCAAAAAATGCTTTGATAAATTAGAACCCATCACTGATGTTGTTCATTCGGTTCTCCTTTCGAGATTTAAAGAGTATCTTCTTTCTGGCGGCCTTCCTGATGCAGTAAAACAATTTGTGGCCAATAAAAATGTCATGGAAATGAGAGGAGTACATTCATTAACGTACACTTATTATAAAGACGACTGCTCGCAATATGATTTAGAGCACAAATTAAAAATAACTAGAATTTATGAAATGATGGCTTCCCGAATGGGAAACAACGTTAAAAGAATTCAAGCAAATAAAATTGATGATAATAAAAAAGACACCCTTAATAAATACGAAGATGAATTTGATTACCTAGTGTCTTCGGGTGTTGCTCATGCAGTCAAAGCAATTAGCAATCCTGTATTTCCTTTAACGGAATCTAGTAGCAAGAATCTTATTAAGCTTTATTATAACGATGTTGGCATATTAACTAATGTGTTATACAAAAATAGCATTGATGCGATTTTAAACCAAGATAAAGGAGTTAATTTAGGCTCTGTGTATGAAACTGCAGCGGCAATGGAATTAATCGCTCACGGTCATGAACTATATTATTTTGATAGTAAAAAAGTTGGTGAGGTTGATTTCTTAATCAATGATTACGACAATCTTTCTATTTTGCCTATTGAAATAAAGTCAGGAAAAGATCAGACGAATTTTAGAGCAATTCCTAAACTAGTGGATCCTAATGGTAATTATAAAATTCCTTTTGGATTTGTTTTTGGGAATAAGAACATAGTAAAAAAAGAAAATAATCTTGTAACTCTACCTATTTATTTAATTATGTTTTTATAGCTGTTTTTTTGATATGAATAATAAAGATGAATTAATAGCAAAACTTCCATAATGAGAATTAATGACAAATCGATTTGTGAAACAATGCTTAAAGAAGCTAAAAAAAGTAACGATTGATTGCAACTTTTATAATACATAGTTGTATTATAAACCAAGACAAGAATCACCCTGTATCAGGAAATATGTTTGTGTCATTAAATAATAGTTATTTATTGAGAATTACTTTGTTGAATACTTAAAGCATTTTCAATAAAAAGCACTGTGAAAAACCATTAAATAAATGACCCCGTGCGTTTATTAGTGGTATACTAATTAAGCAAAAGGAGTTCATACATTATGTTTAAAAAATTAATTGCAGAATGTTTTGCCACAATGTTTCTAGTATTAATTGGTTGTGGTGTCGCAATTGGGGTAGGATGTGCTGATACAGGTGGTATTGTTGCTACCGCAGCGGCATTTGGTTTATCCATTATTGTTTTAGCCTATTCAGTTGGCCAAATATCTGGTGGTCACGCTAATCCAGCAGTTTCTTTGGCGATGGCAATTAGAGGGGACATTTCTTGGAAAGAATTCTTCTTATATTGCTTAGCCCAAGTCGTTGGCGCTTTTATAGGAAGTGGCTTATTAGCGTTATTATTCTGGGGCGTTAAAGCCACTGGTAGTAATAGCATTGCTAGCTTTGTAATCTTTACAGGTGCAAGCGAAGTTAACTTCGGTCACGTCATGTTAGGTTTATTGGCCGAAATCGTTTTAACATTCTTATTCCTTATCGCTGTATTAGGTGTCACATCTAAGAAAGAATGGGGCGGCATTGCTGGTATCGTTATTGGCTTAGCCTTATTTGGTGTTCATTTATTAGGTATTCCATTAACTGGTACATCCGTTAACCCAGCGAGAGCATTATCCGCTTTAGTGTTACATATGTTCAATGGTGGTGACGCTGTTAAGATTGATGCCTTAACCATGATCGCTTGTGTCATTGGCCCATTCATCGGTGCTGCTTTAGCAGCCCTCACTTGGAAATTTATTCAAGGCAAAAAAGAAGCGAATCAACCAGCGGAATAATTTGAAAAATTATAATTAGAAATACACCAGGGAATGAACCCTGGTGTTTTCTCTATTTAATGATCTTATAAATAATCCTATTTTGCATCCTTTGAGGGAGAATGTTTAATAATGTTAATAATAAGTTCCTATTGATGTTATAGACATATCTCACTCTTTTCTTTTGACTAATCTTATAGATGAGATAGGCAATCTTATCAGGAGTGATATTTTTATTTTCGACACTTTCAGTAATCTTTTTAAATTTAATCGAGTTTGTTTTATATAGTTTAGTATTATCGACAAATCGATTAATTGAATTCATTGAATCATCTAATAAGGTTGTCTTAACCGCTCCCGGTCTAACGATAACGACTTTGATACCAAATACTTGTAATTCCATTCTTAATGAATAGGCATATTTTTCTAATGTGGATTTAGTAATGCCGTATAAACCAGTAAACGGTAAAGGATCTAATGGGGCTAATTCACTAGATATCATGATGATTTTAGAATGTTTATCTAATAGAGGTAAAAATACCTTATTAACTCTATAGATAGCAAAGACATTGATATCAAATATTCTGATGAATTCCTTTTCATCAATTTCCACTAAAGAGTCTAAGTTATATATACCTGATAAGGTAATAATATTATCTAAACGATCGATTTCTTTAGATATATAGTTATAGGCTTTATATACTTCATTAATATTAGTTAAATCAGTTTTGATAAAACTAAAGTGGTCCCCTAATGGTTCATTAGGTTCCTTTATATCTAAACCATAGACTTTATAACCATTATTTATATATCTTTTCGCGGTGGCTAAGCCCATACCACCAGATACACCAGTAATTAATATATTGCCCATATATCAAAATAATAGATTATCTAAATATTGTTTTCTATCTAAATAATTAGATATGTTTTTCAAAACAAAAAATGTCATAATCAAATTAATAAAGGAACTAATAGTATATGAAAGTATTAATAATCAATGGTAGTCCGCGTTTAAACGGTAATTCATCTAAATTAGTTAACGAGACGATAAACATCTTTAATAATGAAGGTGTTGAAGTAGATAACTATCAAATAGGGCCTAAAGCTATAAGAGGCTGTATGGCGTGTGGGTATTGCCACGAACACGGAGAATGCGTATTTAAGGATGACGTGAATGAATTAAACAAGAGATTTGAATCATCTGATGGTTTGGTTATTTTATCTCCTGTTTATTATGGTTCAGCGAATGGATCAGTTGTCTCTTTACTAGATCGATTATTTTATAGTTCACATTTTGATAAACGCTTTAAAGTGGGTGCAGCGTTCGCTATCGCTAGACGCGCGGGTACAGTAGCGACATTTGATGAATTAAATAAATATTTCACCATTAACCAAATGCCTATCGCATCTGGTAGATATTGGAATAACGGCTTTGGTAGAGAACAAGGCCAAATTGAAAAAGATGAAGAAGGTTTACAAAACGCGAGAGTGGTAGCCCGTAATATGGTTTTCTTAATGAAGGCTATTAAAGACGCGAAAGATAAGTATGGTCTTC
Source organism: Bacilli bacterium (assembly GCA_017442875.1). GTDB lineage: Bacteria > Bacillota_I > Bacilli_A > RFN20 > CAG-826 > RUG14515. The sequence goes on along the minus strand of JAFSPN010000025.1, from coordinate 47,556 downwards.
CTATAAAAGAAGACGTTAAGTTTACTCATTTTATTAAATAAGTTATAAATTAAAACACAACTGAGTTTTCTATATCGTATATCTTATATTCAATCGTTCCTTCATATTGAGGGAACTTTTCTTTTAAATAGTCTTTTTCTGCGATAGCGTTCATCGTGGTGGCGATTAATTCATTGGGTACGTCACCGATATTTCTTCTAATCCTTTTTAATATTGGATCTAGGTATTGACCTTTTTCATTATTGATCGCAGCGCGTACCGCTCCACAATGTGTATGACCCAAAACAATAATGTGCTTAACTTTTAAATGCTCAATCGCGTATTCTACTGTGGCTAATTCGCCTTCATTAATAACATTACCTGCGGTTCTTATGACAAATAGATCCCCCAATGAAGAGTTAAATATTAATTCTGGTATAACTCTAGAATCAGAACAAGTGATGACTAATGTTTCTGGATGTTGCCCTTTAACTAGTTCATCTCTTCTATTTCTTAATGCTTCATCTTTTTCTAGTTTATCTAAAAACTCTTTGTTGCCTTGTTCTATGTCCATAACTAATTCCTCAAGTCAATTATATATCGTTTATTATTTAAGCGAATACCGCTAAAATAAAAACGAACAATATGATTACCAAAACCGTTATTAAAGATTATATCGCTAAAAGATGTCCCTATTTAGTATTGAATATATCCTTGATGACATTTTTTCTTTAAGTGGTTTTTGTGCATCTTCGTGAACAAATATTAAATAACCGTTATTTGTCATTTCACCTGTTTTATAATTCGAAGCATGAAACGACTTTTTACTTTTTTCTTTACCTCATTCTTACTTTTGGGCGGTTGTTCACAAACCAATCCTATTCCTTCAAGTTCAACATCTAGTGATATTTCTACTTCCGTACATACTCATGAACATCATTACATTTATTCTTTTGCTCCCGCGAAAGAAGATAGCGTCAGTGTTGCTTCTTATTCATGCAGTTGTGGCGATCAAATCATTACTTATGGGAAGTGGTGTCCTTTATCAACCATTAGGTATGTGTCATCGTTATTATGGGACTCTGAACCAGATATTAGTTATGACGCCACTGTCTATTTAACAATGGGTAGATGTTATGACACGATTGATAAAATTGGTGTTTTGAAAGAGATGAAACAATATGTTCCTAGCGAGTATAAAGAAATTAGAGGCCCTGACTACTACATTAGTTCAGCCTCTAATTACTTCACAACATATTATCTCTATGAAGATAACGTCTATTTATCTTATACTGTTTTTATCGAAGAAGATGTTGATGAAGGCTTATCGTGGGTAGGCCTAAAAATAGAGACGTTTATTAATTAAACGAGGGCATTTCTATGTTTGATGATAATTTTTTAAAACAATTAAGTGCTGAACCTATATATAGAACAGATATTTTCTATGGTTTCTTATTCCATGGTACAAGAAGATATTCTTTTGAATGTTCTAAAGAAGAAAGAGAAGCTCTTTACAATGCCGCTGAAGTAATTAATACTTTCACAGATAACCTTTTTAATAATGGCTATTTCAAACAAGAAGAATTAACAAAGTATTTACAAACAAAAATAGTGAATGGTCATAACACTTCTTTTGGTTGGCCAACTCTTGCGAGAGGCACAACCAAACCAGATAGTTTATTTCAATATGGTGATTTATATGTAACCACTAGTTTTGAAGATGCGCTTCATTACTCAAACAACCCAGGTGGTGAATACGCTGATATAACACATTGCAATGTCGTTGGTTTAAAAGACTTTAAAGTGGCAGTACCTGATGAAGTTAATAAAGCCATGGAACTATTTGAAAAAGAATATGATAAACACCAGAATTCAGAACGTATAGTTGCTGCAGTTAAATATGTTGAATTCAAAGATATGTTATCTGAAAGAGGGGAAGAACTTCGCGTTGATGAAAATGATCTTGATCGTTTTTATCGCGAACATAGAGTTTATAGAATAACTAACTTTGATAAATATAGAGATTCAATAACTATTATTCCTGAATCGTATTTCAAAGAAGTTAAAAAACTAATCAAAGAAAGCAGGAAATAACTTTTTAATAATCAGAGCTGCTCGCGGAGGAACTACAAATGGCCAAAAAGGCAAATTACAAAAATCTCACCAATTATCTTCTCGATGACGTGTCAAAAGAACGAAACGAAGTTGAGTTAACGTTTAATCTTTTACGTGAAAAACTTGGCAATTTGCCTCAATACTTAATTGACAGTAAAGGAATCACGGTAAGAAGCCTAATTGGTCAAGCCATTATGAAGGCTGGCTTTGTTTTTAGAACGAGCTACAAAGAAGAGAAGATTATTGCCGTTAGAAATGGAAAAGAAGCCAAAGCCATTCTTGCTGCTAACGATAGAAAGAAAACCATTATCAATAAGCGCGTTTTCTTAAATGTTGTATTTCCTCTTTCGGCAGAGTATGTGAACACCAACGGAAACATCGGCCATGAAATCATCGATATTTTTGGAGCAGATGATGGCAAATATTATTATTATTTCAATCCATGGGGACTAGTTTCTGAAAACAACATTCCAGAAGTTGTTATTTCAATATGTCAATCGTCTACAGGTTTATATAAGATTTTGAATAAAGCGGTTATTAAAAAGGCGGACAAAGTAGCGCTTGCCTCAAAAACCGAAGCCAAAAGCACCAAATTGTATTTAAAGCAAAAAAACAAATACAAATATAATGGTAAATATATAGAAAAGTATTTCGAAGAAAACGAGGGAGACAACGCAGTCTTTGTTTCTTTTGAATGCGAAGGGATATATGAACCAACAAAGCCAATTTATATCGCCTTCAAAGCTTTTAAACAGCACGGTAACAAAAAAGGAATTTATAAGATAGTTTCGACAGATCAAGGTCGAACACCAAAATATGTCGATTTTGGCCCAACTGATCAAAAGATGTTGGAAGAACTTGTTGATGCAGAAGAATTGTGGAAAAAGACTCCAATCAAGTCATTTAAGGAATATGCCGAAGGCTTCGAACAAAATACAACATTTGAATACTTTGAAGAACTTGGTGTTGAAGACCAGGAGCTTCAATACTCTAACGCTTTGAAATTCTTCCTAAATAATCAAAACTTGACGAACGCTTTCCTTAGAAAAATTGGCTGCGAAGTCAAAAGAGGAGAAAAGTTTAATATCGATAGAGAAGAATATAATATCGACCTCTTGTTCACAAATTTTGATAAATTAAAGAAACCCGAAAATAAAGACGCGGAAAAGATCGTTGTTATTGAGAACAAAATCAAAGCAAATGTCACGCCAAGCGATAACGAAAAGACTCTAGAAGAGCAAATTGAAAAGATCTATATGCACGTTCAGAAGATTGAAAAGAAAGGCGATATTACCGCAAGGCAAAAAGATGAAATTAAACAAATAGCCGATCTTTTAAATATTGATAACAGCAAGGTGCCAAGCCAATTGAGTAAATATTATATTTATGCTGTTGTTGTCGCCAAAAAAGGGGTTGGAGTAAGAGAAAAATAGAAGACGATATTAAGTGCTTCTTCTTATGCCCTAATTATTCTGCGTCGTTCTATGAAACGGCAGGAAGAGATAAACATTTACAAAACAATACATTTATTGGTGACGACAAAGTTCTTTTCTTACAAGAGAAATATAAGCTCATTACTTATAAAGATATAATGCCTGTTTTTGAAAAGCACTTAGAGAAAATGGTAGAAGGGAAAGAAAAATATTTCTTAAGCGATTTCGTCATCTCTTTGAAAAGGCAAGCTAACGATAGAGATGATTCTTTAGAGAAGAGCATGATTGAGATGTTCTACTTGAGATCAATCAAGTAAAAGCCTTTATAAACCAACAATTCTTTTTAAAAACAAAAATGTGCAAGAGTTTGTACAAACCTTATGACCTTTTGAAATGTCCTAAAATGCGTGTCTATAATGTAGGGGCTTTGAAATATTAAACCTCACAAAAATTAATAATCTTCAAACATCCATCATTCCCATATCTTTTTTCTTTACTCTCTTTTTCTGATAAAAAAACTGTAAAAAATCCGATCTTTTCACTTCTAAATATTAAAAAAATTAATAATAAAAATTTATCCAAAACTCGGGTATATATATCTTACGAGGAAGATATATACAACTACTTTAACGCTCACCTTCGCTCTGCTTGCTAATTTAAAACGAATTATTAAATAAATTTAATAAAATAATTCTTAATATTTTATATAAACAAATCCTTATTCAATACTTTTTTAATTTATTAAAAATTTTAAATATTTTTTATTATCAAAACAAACAACCAAGAAAGGAGATATAAATAGCTATGCAAACAATCACTCAATCTAATCCACAGATGGATATCCAACTATTCGCTGATGCCTTTAAGAAAAAAGGTAAATTACTCTATAGATGGAATCGAAGAGCCATCCATAAGCTCGCCAGAGAAATCTCGCCCGCATATCGCGATTTTGTTAATAGGTTATTATCTAACAATAAATTATTAATTGACCGCTATAGCGGTGGTGAATGTCGACCAATTGAATACGGTGAAATATACTCGCTTAAAAAGAGATGCAAAAACAAAATCAAAGTGGATTTCTCTGACCCACGAACATTCGCTCATGAATTAGGTCATTCCGTTGACTTCTTGTTTGGAGAATTTAACTCCTTCTCGGGTAATATAGTCATTTATGATGGTAAAACCCTTAACGATATATTCCAGGAAGAATTCAACAACCATCATAAAGAGCTATATGAATTCTTAATGGATGAATACCGTCTAAATATTGACGCTAACATCCACAAAGGCGCATACAACATATTCATTAACAATATGCCTAAATACTTAACTCTTTGTGATACCGAAGAACCAAAGTTAAGAAAGAAACTACAGAAGGAACTATACGAATGTGGTTTCGTTGAAGTCTATTATCAAATCAACACGAGAAAATGCTTCAAAGTATTGGAACAAAAATACATCCCAATTATGGATGCCTTATCAAGCGTGTATGACATTACAGGCTTATACCTCGTGGGTCACGATCTTGAATACTATATGCGGTATTCCGCGAGAGCGGCACAAGAGTTCTTTGCTAATGTCTTCGCGGATAAAATCCTAGGCAATCATACAAGATACGATAACTTAATCAAACTTATGCCTCGTTCATTCGATGCGTTTGAAAAGTTGTTCTTTATGATTTATGAACGCATCCAAAACAATAAAAGGTTCACTGATTTACCAATCAAGGATACCTATCTCGATGAAGAAGTCTATCAAGACAACCCTGAAGAAGAGGAGGAATGCTAATGAATTACCAATTATTCATTAACCAACAAGTTAAAGATTATAAAGGCGAAACAGGTTATGTTGTTGCCTTTGATAATGACCATATCGTCATCCAACAAGGCGGCGAACAGATTACCTATAACCCTGACATCGCCTTCAAAAATAAAGCCCTAGTGTTCCTGGATGATAAATACAATGACTTAGTCAATGGTGATATGAAAGATAGAGACAATACCTCTATCGTCTATCAGCAAAAAATAGACAAAATCAACAAAGAAGCCATTAAGAGGAACAAAATGGCCTCGGATAAATATATTGAGCTCGAAAAAAAAGACAAAGCCTTAAAACGCTTGTTTGGATACGACTTTGTATATCCTCCATTCGAACTACTCAAGAAGAAGTTCCCACACGCAAAAAGGAAGAAGAATGAGTTCGAAATGATTATCGAACACATCTGTTCTCCGACACTTAAACCAAAACCACCTAAAGATAAAAACCAAAATGTCCAAAGTTAAGAACAAACAGGGCATAACCATGACACGTGGTATCTAAATGTGTCAATCTATCTACACAGAATTAAGGAGCACATACTATGGAAGAAAACCAAAAATTATTAATTAAACCAGATGAATTGAATGAAGAAGAAGCAACAACCGAGAATAATAACCAGAATAAGGTATTTGAGGTTGTATATAATACCCGCTTAAAAGAGGGAGAAAAACCTCTTTCTAAAGTGATTGGTCATGAAAACCAAAAAGCTGAATTGCTTAACGTTATTAAGTGGTTCAAAAACTCTAAAGAATTAAAAGCCAAAGGCGTCTCTATCCCAAGAGGCTGTATCTTATTTGGGGATCCAGGAAACGGTAAGAGCTTAATGATTAAGGAAATCATCAAATGCTGTGACGCTCCTGTCTTCGTCTTCCAAGGCGAAAAAGATAACGCTGTTGTTGAAGGCATTATCGAAACATTTAAGAAGGCTAGAAAAGCTGGACACGCTATTATCGTGTTTGATGAACTTGATTTATTAATTAATAAGGAGAGACGTGTCTTAAGAGCCTTACAAGAAAGCTTAGATGGTGTCGAATCAGATGATGACATCTTAGTACTTGCCGCTACTAATGACTTAGAAGCTATCCCAGACCCATTAGTGAGATGTGGTCGATTAGAGAAACTTATTAAGGTTCCATATCCAACCGCCAAAGAGGCTATGGAGTTATTTAAGAAGCACGTTAATGATTATGGCATTACATTACCAAAGGACTTTGATGAAGATGAGGTATCCTTATCTCTCCATGGTCTTAACTGTTCAGGTATCAAAGCCGTTGTTAATGATATCGTGCTTAGAAACGGCTTTGAGAATATCACCAGTGAAATGATTGATAATTCAATCTATAACATCACTGATAGAGTGAAGAGCACACCTCAAGAAGACAATATTGAAGTGGCAACACATGAGGCCGCTCACGCAGTGGTTGCAAAGCAATATCCACAGTTCTTCGATATCAATAGACTCAATATTAGTGGTGCCTCTGGATCATTCCACGCTAGAGAAGTAGAGAAAGACTTCTGGCCATATGATAAGGTCTTAGCAGATATCAGAATCTCTATGGCTGGTGTTATTGGACAAAAGGTTATGTTCGGTAGAGCATGCAGAGGATGCGAATCAGATTTACAAAACGCTCGTGTCTCCGCTTATAACTTATTCAATATCAGTGGTTACTCTACTTGCTCTGAAACATTACCTGTTGTTAGAGCAGGATCAAGAACAGAAACACAACTCAAGAGAAGAAGAATGGAAAGAAAAATCGAAAGACTTCTTCGAAAGTGTGAAAAAGAAACATATAAAATTGTTAAAGCTAACAAAGAGAAGATTAAGACCTTAGCCAATTTGCTCTTTGAAAAGAAACACCTTAAATCAACAGAAATCCTATCCGTCATTGGGTAGGTTTTCATAAAGGAGTTTATATATAGTGAATCTAAGAAAATTACTATCTGAATTCAAAAACGATGAATATATCTCTATATCAGATATCCAAAGAAGAATGGGCGTTGGATATATAAGTGCTGCTAAGTATTTAGTGGATCTCATTGATAAAAAATACGTCTATAAAAACGAACAAGGTAAATATGCCTTTAAGAGAAAAACAAAGAACTCTGGTATCAATTTAATCTTCCTTGATGTTGATGGTGTACTTAACTGCAGCACCACAAAAGATAAGATTAATGAATATACCGGTATCGAAGATGAAAAAGTATATTTATTAAAACAACTTGTGGATCAAACAAACGCTAAAATCGTTTTGGTATCTACATGGAAGTTCTATTGGTACAAAGAAGAACGTTTAAAAAATCAGCAAGACGAACTTGCTATGTATTTAAATCAAAAGTTAGAAAAACAAGGTTTGGCTATCTATGACAAAACTGTTGATTTTGATGTCCATGGTCGAGGTGAAGGTATTCTCGAATATCTTTGGAGACTTAAACATATGGGCGTTGATATACATAAGTTTATCATCCTAGATGATGAGATCTTTGATTACTTAAAAACAGGATTAACAAAGCATCTAGTCAGAACTAGTTATGAGAATGGTGGATTAAAGTCCAAACACATCAAACGCGCAATAGAAAAGATGGCGGATTAATTTCCGCCATCATTGTTTTCTCTATTAGCTCTAGCCGCTCTAAGCTCTGCCAGCCTTTGTTCACGTATTTCTCTAATGCGTCTAATGCGTTCTTCTCTTTCTTCTGGTTTCTCACCGTATTTATCTAATCTTCTTTGGAAACGAGCGATATAGCCTTCTAATAGACGGTTATTAAGAGCTTTTGGTTCTACAACAACAAGGTGTTCAAACCATCCGTGTTCCCAATACCATTTCTTAAATGAAGAGAGGTTGCATTTAACCATGCCGTGTAAATCAACCCAAGTTTCTTTGACTTGATTACCGTCTTGGTCTAGTTCGGTTTCTTCTCTTTCTTCTTGAGTGTATTCAAGTGGTCTACCGAAATACTTCTCATAATCTGTTTTCATTCTTTCAACGGTGACATTATCGATATCATTTTGACGACCTAAGACATATTTGAAATAAATGCGGTATTGAATACCAGTGCCACCTTCGTAGTACAAGTCTATCATTTCATCAATATCGTGATATCTAGAGTTTCTGATTTCAAAGTCAGCGTCACCTCTTCTAGATGGGGCGATTGAGCCTCTCATGATAGAGATATTGTTAATATTGATAATTACTGCTCCTTCTAAATCAGGTAGGTATAAGCAAACATCATCACCTTTGGTTTGCGAATAACCAATCGCATCAATATAGCCTTTGCCTTTGACATCTGGTGTGATTTGGAGCAAACCATTAACTCTAATCATGACTTCGCTGTTTGAAAAGGCATCTCTTTTAATTCTATGCTTTGGTCTAAAGTAAAATCTGTTATGGTTTTCGATTAATTCATCCATGGCCTCATGCTTTTCAGCAGTGTTTCTAGTTGAATGGATAATACGTCTTTCTTTTCTGTCGAGGTCTCTTAATATTTTGTTTTTATCTTCGTTATTACAGACTTTATCTAAGAAGGCACAGACATTTCTTCTAGCGGTATCGCTGGATAAGTTCTCATCTTTAAAGACAGCTTGAGCGATTTTCTTAATCTCACTTTCAGTGAATAGAGTTCTTTCGATGTAGTAACGAGGTTTTCTCTCTACCTTTTTAATAGTGAAAGGAAGAATACCAGCGAAGCTATTATTTAAACTAGCAAGGAACTCTAAAATACTATTCGCTCTTCTTCTATCTAGTAACACACCATATTTGTTTTTAGCGAATTCGGTGAGTTCGATTGTCTTAGATGTGTGTTCAGAATCATAACAATTCTCAATTAAGTACTCTAATGTAATGAATAATTCTTGCCTGGTGGCGTCTACTTGTTTTCCTGCCATATGAAAACCTCCATCAATAACAGTGTAAGAAATCAATAAATCTATACTCTATATTATAGCATTTTGTACATAACTTTGTACATTTCCTTTGAATCTTTGAGATATCTATTGTCTCGTGTCTATACTATAGGCACAGACTTCCTTTTCATCCATTAAAAATATTAATTATTTATCCATATTATTATAAAAAGGAGTTCTTATTACGCTTAAAAACCTTAAACCAGATTGTCTTGGTGATAATCAAAAAGACCTTATCAACACTGATGATGAGTTAAAACTCATCGAGCTCGAAGAAGAGCTCAAAGAATTAGAACTAAAGGAGTTCTATTACGAATAAGAAAGGAGGAACATATGCTAGGTGCAATTATTGGCGATATGGTGGGTTCAACATATGAATTCCATCCTATAAAAACCAAAAAGTTCAATATCTTTAATCCTAACAGCCATATGACAGACGATTCCTATCTCACTATGGCGGTCGCTAGAGCTTTATTAAAGCATTATCCAATTCAATACAACGAAGAAGGAATAAAGGCGATTAAGAGGGAACTTATTAATGAGTTTGTTAATACCTGGAGATGTTTTAGAACAGCGGGATATGGCTATATGTTCTATCAATGGTGTGAAAGAGCGTATGTTACTCGTGATGTAGGTCCATATTATTCATTTGGTAACGGCGGTGCTATGCGTATATCTCCAGTTGGATGGATCGCTAATAACGAAGGCGAAGTAAAGATGCTATCAAAAGCGGTAACAGAAATTACTCATAACCATCCGGAAGCATTAAAGGCCGCGGAAGCAGTAGCGATGTGTATCTATCTAGCGCGTAACGGTTATTCAAAAGGACAACTTAAAAAGAGAATGGTTGATGAATACTATCCAGAAATAGCTTTCTATAACTTTGATAAATTAGTAGAGACGTGTACGTTTTCTTCTAAGTCACAAGATAGCGTTCCTCAAGCGATATATTGCTTCTTAATTTCCGATAGTGAAGAAGATGCGATTAGAAACGCTGTCGCTTTAGGTGCGGATAGTGATACCCAAGCTTGTATTGCGGGTTCTATCGCGGAAGCTTTCTATCAAAGAGATAAATTATCAGAATTCGAAGATAAATATTTATATTTAATGATTGATCCAGAAGTGGAACAACTCATTAAAGAACTACACGATAAAATCGGTAGTGAGAAATTTAATAAGGAGAATAACAATGAGTAAATTATATTTAAAGGAACAATTCGTTGAAAAATATAGTCACGAAAATGACAAGGAGTTAGAAACAGTGGTGATGGAAGACGCTATCTTCGTGGGTGCTGATGCCTTCAGGGGATGCGAATCATTAACTGATGCCTACTTTGGATTTGACATCACTAGGATTAGCCATGGGGCTTTCATCGACTGTAAGTCGTTAAAAGATGTCTGGTTCGCTATTATCGACAAAGATAAAATCGTCGAAATCGCTGAAGATGCCTTTGATGGCTGTAATCAAGATATTACATTCCATATCTTTAGCACCGCTATAGATAATAAATATCTAAATAGTTATGCACGTAGGCATCATTTCCGTGTCGTGGGCATGATGTAAAAAAACAAAACATTGTTCAAAAACACGCACAAAAAGTGGCGTTAATTACATAGTCTATTTTTCTGTGTCATTAATATAGATATTGAAAGGAGAAACAATATGGAAATTAAATTAACTATTACTGAAAACGATAAAAACACTTATGAATTACTCTCTAAATTCAAGGACAAAGAGAGTATGAAGGACGCTCTTGATAGAGCGGCAGAACTCTTCAACTTCTCTTGTACAGTTGAAGGTGAAGAAGGCTACTTCACTCCAGAAGTACTTAAAGAAAGAAAACTCAAAATCATGAGTAAAGAGAATCTTCTCAAACTAAGAGAAGAATACTTAAACAACTTATTAATGTACGCTCAAGATTATCATCCAAACGAAACCGAATGTGGTGTGGTATCCTCACCAAAAGATATCTTCTGGTTCGTTGATGAAGGTGCTAATCTCGGTTATATCACTATCTACGCTAATTACATCAAAGCAATTGACGAGATGTTAAAAACATCATAATAAAAATGCTATACTGATTTAAATCATCTATACATCTGATTGATTTGCTTTGCTGACTTCATTGTCAGAGGCACAAAAATAATGACTTATAAACAGAAATAGAGGAAGTAACGTATGTCAAAACTACCAAAATCAGCACGCGGAACAGAGCCTGGTGATGCATCTAACATTGTTATTAGAAACATACTCACAGGTATTAGCCGAAAAGTGTTCGGAAAATTTACTCAAGCGGACATAGAAGAAACCTTGAGATACTTTGATTATAAATGCCCATATACGGATAGAGACTTAAGACAAGATATCGAAAAAGGCGAGAACTATGCTATTGATCATATCGTTCCTCAAAACAAGGAATGCTGTGGCTTAAATGTAATGGGTAATTTGGTTTACGCAGATAAAATTGCTAATCAGAAAAAATCAAGTAAAACAGTGGAAGATTTTTTGTTGAATGACAACACAGTTTTAGCGGGTGTTTCACAAGCAGAAAGACAAAGAAGATTAAATAAAATTAAGCAATTCCAAAAAGATTGTGGATACAATCCAGATCAAATTAGGAACGCAATCTCTCCATATCTTTTTTCTATATATGATGAAGTTGGTGTAGAACAAGAAAAAAGAATTGATAAGGCTATTGGCTTAGCCGGACTAACACCAGCTCCACAAAATGTTGTAACAAAGAAGAAAAATTCCTCGAAAAATCAACCAGAGATTGTTCTCAACCCTTCTAGCATAGAAGACTTCAAAAAGGAACTTTTAGTCAAAAAAGAAGCCAACATCATTCTTACTTACGAAACTGGCAATCCTAAAATGCTGAAATGGAAGGCAAACAATTTCAACGCTGATTCAGATCTTTTGAATAATATCAAATCCAGACCTTTCTGGCGCACAAAGAATAAAGACGGCTTGATCAAAGTCGAGATTAGGTTACAATAACATACTAGGTCAGAATTCCTTTATTGGAAAAGTTAAAAGCTGTTTTGTTTTCGGGTTCAGGAAATAAACACATAAAAAGACGAAAACAGCATTGTTGACGGCGATGATTTACCGTTCTAGATAAGTATCCTTCTTACCAATTCGTTTTTCTAATTATCGCGATTTGTACAAAGTTGTGTACATTTCTTTTGGTTGTTTGAGGAAAGCATCCTTGGAGTGTTATTGTATTCTCGCAACAACCCAAAACCTCACTTTCCTCCAACAATATCAACCACCAATCCAATCACACCTTTCTTACCTCCTTTATCATTCTTATCTCTATCTTTCTGATTGGTGGTTGATATAAACAAATTTATTAATTATAAAACTTTTATATAAGGAGAAACAAAATGGAACAATATAAAGTGACAAATGAAGTTAAAAGCAGATTAGATCACATCACGGCCAAATCGTTGAATGACGAGACCTACTACATTACATTAAAAAACGAAGACGGCAGTATGGAAAAGGTGCTTAGTTTATCTTGTTCGGAAGAAGAGGCACGTAAAGCTTTCTATTTAGTCATTGAAGAACAAGGAAGAGCATTTAGAAGACCAGGAGCTTATATCAAATGGAGACAAATTAGATTATTTGATACCAAGACAGGTCAAATGCTTTGCCAAGAATCATAATTTAAAATGTTCTAAACAAAACACAAAAACGAGCCGTCCATGACAACGGCTTTTTTGCTCCCGATAATAAGAGTAATGTACATATGTATACACAAAAATAAATGTTATAGTCTAACCAACAGAATTTTGGTTAAACTAATTGTGTATGAATCGCACAAGGAGACACCATTATGATTACAAAAACCATTATCAAAGACTATGTTGCTAGAAAATGTCCTTATTTAGTTTCTTTAGAGCTGGAAGACAAAACACTTGTAGCCCTTCTTAAGAAGTCTATTGATAATCAAGTTCAGTATCGTGAGTTAGTGGCAGAAGAAAAAGCGGAAGCTTTTGATAACAGCGATGACGATGATACCTTTGATTTATACGAGGTATTAAAAGATTACCCTCAATTAAAAAAAGAAATCTTAGAATATGAGAAAAACGCCAAAAAGAACGCCGCTGAAGAGTTAATTGAAAAGTATAACGATAACCAATTAATATCTAAGCTCTCTAGACAATACTATGAGAATCACTACGGCAAAGAAAAATGCGCTAGATGTGATATTGATAAAGATGGAAATGAATTATTAGATCAAAACGAGATACTTGGTTTAACTACTAGGTATATTAACGATCCAAATGTCACTGTTGTCTTTGAAGGACAAATTGAAGTAGATGGCTTAAGAGCGAGATTCGACGTATTAATTAAAAACGGTGATGACACATTCGAACTCATCGAAGTCAAAGGCACCAATACTGTTTTTGAACATCCATCAAAAGATGGAGTTAAGGATTATGACCTTGATAGTAAAATCAGAGTCAAATATCTCTATGACTTATTATTCCAATACTATGTCTACAAAAAAGCGGGATATCCAATCAAAGAAATCAGTTATATGTTCACCAACCGCGAATTTGAATTAACAAAATTGTGCTACCCAGTGGATAGAAGCGAGCTTGATAAGTTGTTTATTATCAAAAGAGAATTCAATCATAAAGACGGCACGATCCCTCTAAAACAATACTTTGATGATGGACTTTATATCTATGCGCCAAGAGAAACACTTGAAACAATCGAGAATATCCTTGACGACATTGATAGGATTTCTAAAGACAGCGTTGTCGAGCCTAAAAAACAATACTGGTGCCGTAAGAGACCAACATGTGAATTTATGAACATGTGTTTCCCTGAAGTCGAAAAAGATCCTAACTCGATATTCAAATTAACAAATTGGACGACATTTGGTGGTTACTTTGACAGAGTAAAAAAGCAAATGGAAGTTGGCGTTACAAAGATTAGTGATATTGATATATCCCTTTATCCAATGGTTAAAAAGAATGGTAATCCATCTAATGCTTATCGTCAGATTGAGTATCAAAGAGGCGACATTAAAGAAAAGTATATCATTGTCCGTAGTCTGATTAAGGAAATAATTGAAAGAGATTACTATAATCCTGAAATTGAATACCTCTTATTCTTTGATTTTGAATCATTCCAATATCCAATCCCTTTAGTAAAACACTCTCATCCTTGGAAGCAGATTGTTTCGCAATACTCAATGCATATTGTTAAAAAAGGCTATGACTTAGGTAAGCACGACTTTGATAAAGGCGTAGGCGGTGATGTGACCCACTACGAGTATATTGCTAATCCAGATATCACTAAATATGAGAATCCAAGCATTGAACTATATAAGACGCTTAAAGCCCAATTAGAAAAGTCTGGTATTGATCCATACGCCCGTAATTATCGAGTCGTGGTCTTTAACAAAAACTTTGAAAAGACCAGGATGGACGATTTCGCTGAAGACTTTGTGGGCCTATGTGATAACGACTTAATTAGGTTTGTTAATAACTTTAATGACAATGTCGTGGACTTACTTGATTTCTTTACATCAGGTAGCATCTACTGCGTCGATTTCAATGGACGTGGTTCCTTAAAAGTGGTGCAACCAACATTAGCAGCGGATCAAGATGTCTTAGATTTCTATAATAAAAAACTCCCGTTTGATTTAACTTATTCTCTTGATTATCACAAGGGTGAAAAGTGCTTAGTTTATAACGGTGGCATTTGTTTAGACTTATATAAATCATTACTAGTGAGAAGCCATTTAAACGAACAAGATATCGGGCCATCCACACAAGACTTACTTAATGAAGCTTTAGCGTATTGCAAGATTGATTCCTGGGGCACTGTTATTATTTACGATATTATTAAGAACATTTATCTAGGCGAACTAAAGATAGACGCTAAAGAAGTGTAGAAATTTTTTAAACTTTTTTGGACAAATTTCAAAAAAACCCCCGATTATTAATTATGGAGAGTTTGACTTGCTTAACCAGTGATTTATTGATTTTAGGGAATATATAACATAAAATATAGGAGGTATATCAATTATGCCAACAATTTCATCTATCGATGAATTGTGTGTTTATAAGAAACTACCGGCACTAGATTAATTATGCTGAAATCAATTAAATTAGTTATCAAAGAAGGCACAACATTCGATTTGTATTTTATTGACGGAACAGTCAAAAGATACGACATTCTTTCCCTTGCGGACAAATTTCCACAGTTGAATGCCTTAAAAGACAGAAACTTATTTACCAAAGGAAAACTCTTGGGTTGGAGTGGTGTTTATTGGAATGATGATTTGGATATTGAATGTGATACTGTTTATGAAGAAGGTATTGATGTGTCTAAAGAATATGATGATATCGATAATGTCGTCTTAGGATATAAAATCAGAGAGTTAAGAAGAAATGCTGATTTGTCACAAGTTGAACTCGCCTCAAAAGCGGGTATTGATCAATCAGATTTATCAAAAATTGAAAAAGGGCTCGCTAATCCATCTATTAAGCAAATAAGTAAAGTTCTTTCAGCTCTTAATCAAAGATTATCGGTAGAGTTGAAATAAAATTTATCATTTTTTAAAACTTTTTTTGGACAAAACCGAAAAATCTCCCGATTAGTAAGTAGGGAGGTTTTTTACATTATGAAAGAAAAAAACGAATTGCTATTTAACGAATTAAATGAAGAAAACTTGGAATCAATGATTTATGAAATCAGAGGAGAACGCGTCATGTTTGACTTTGATTTAGCGAGAATCTATGGTTACACGACAAGAAAATTGAATGAGCAAGTCAAAAACAATATTAAAAAGTTTCCAGAAGACTTTATGTTTCAATTGACTCGACAAGAGCTAGATCAAATTTTGCGGTCCAAAAAATCGACCGCAAATGAGTTATCTTCTAAAAGAAGATATAATCCATACGCTTTTACCGAAAAAGGCATCTACATGCTTATGACTGTATTGCGGGGTGAACTTGCCACTAAACAAAGCATCACTTTGATTAGACTCTTCGAAAAGATGAAGAACTACATTGTTTCATCGAATAACTTAACGACAGTAAATGAACTATTAAAACTTGCTAACCAAGTTAATGAAAATACAAAATCAATTGAAAGACTTAACCAAGTTAATGATGATGCTAAAAAGAAATTAGAGGTAGTTATGAATTATTTCGTAGATCCATCAACTTATAAGCCTTTTATCATTCTCAACGGACAAAGAGCGGAATCAGATCATGCTTATCAAACGATATTTTCTTCCGCTAAAAGCACAATAGATATTATCGATGATTATATAAACGAAAGAACTCTATATCTTTTATTGGGTGTTAATAAAGACATTAGGATAACCATCTATTCAGACAATGTGTCCAGAAATCCTTTAAAGGAAGAATATATCGATTATTTCAAATCGCAAAGCGGTCTTAATATCACTATCAAACCAACGAACAATTTATATCACGACCGTTATATAGTGATTGATTATTCTTTTTCTGACAAAAAGATCTTTATATCTGGACCATCTTTAAAAGACGCAGGTAACCGCATTGCGGTGATATATGAAACAGAAGACACTAAAAAATACGAAAAGATATTAGATTCATTGTTAACGCTTTAAAAGACAGCTTTTTCACTTTTTTTGGACAAAACCGAAAAATCTCCCGATTAGTAAGTAGGGAGGTTTTTTATTTATGTTAGAAAACACAATTGATAAATCCTATCTGGTGGATTTACAAAAAATCAAAGAAACGATCAGTGAGAACCGCTACAAAGCATTAGTGGTGGTCAACAGTGCCATGATTATGACCTACCACAGAATCGGGACGATTATTAACGAAAGAAAAGAATGGGGCAACAAATATATTCAAAGACTAGCACAAGACCTTAAAGAATATGGTAAAGGTTACTCTTATCCACAACTTAAAAGAATGTCTTTGTTTGCAAGAATATTTGATGCTGATGAAATTGGCTCACGGGCCGTGATCCAAATTCCGTGGCGAACAATTATTGAAATAATGTCTAAGTCATCTTCTAAAGAAGAAATGCTTTGGTACATAAATCAGACATATGAAAATAAGTGGTCAAAAAGAGTGGTCACCGAACAGTTCAAAGCCAAAGCATACGAAAGAAAACTGATTGAACCTCAAGTAACCGAAATAGTGGAAAAAGACGCACGGCTCAAAGAAGTATTTAAAGACACTCTTTCGTTTGATTTTTTAGGAAAGCTTAATATTAAAGATGAAAGAGACTTAAAAGATAGGCTTTTGGACAATATTATTTCGTTTCTTCAAGAATTAGGACCAGGTTTTTCACTTGTGGGTAGAGAATATAAACTAGTGACACCATCTAAGAAGAATTACTATATTGATTTGCTTATGTATCACATTAGGCTTCATGCGTTCGTGGTGATTGAAGTGAAGATAGGGGAATTCCAACCTAGTGATATTGGTCAATTACAGTTCTATATCAATGCGATTGATGATTTAGAAAAAGGAGAAGGAGATAATCCCACTGTGGGTTTATTACTATGTAAAACCGCGGATAGTTATGTTGTTAAAACAACACTTAAAACTTCTTATGCTCCTATTGGTGTTTCTAAATATAAGATTCTTGATGAACTACCAGGATACTTAGAAGAAAGAATGAAAGAAATTAAATAACTATCTATATTTCCTAAATGGAATGTATTTAGATACTTTGTTGACGTAGTTACTATATTCAGGATATTTCTTTGATGAAATGCCTTCTTGCAATATTGAGCTTCCTAAGAAGATAAAGATTAAAAGTAATGGTCCCACAAGAGTGTAGGAGAAAAAGTTATAAGAAACTACTCCTGCGCCTATGGTGACTAAATATAAAGCCAACCAGAATCCTTGTTCGCCTAAGTAGTTAGGGTGACGAGAATAATTCCACAAACCCAAGGTGTTAAAACCTTTATTAAATGGTTCTGGTAATTCCTCTAAGGTTTTACCTTCATTAAGCATTTTTCTTTTAGTGGTGTGGAAAAACATTTGTTGCTCATCCGCAGCGGTTTCAAGAAGCAAGAACATGAACGCGCCACCAAAGGCAATAAAGTCAAATAAACCCAATGTAGCAGCAGAATCCATCGCTGCGAAAGATGGTAAGCAAATAGCTAACACTAAAGCGTTTTGATAAATAGAGATAAAGAACAAATCAAATAGTGCCCAAACAAACTTGTTTTGGAAGGCAGGTTTGCTTCTTAAGATCTTCCATCTATAATCTTCTTCACCACTCCAGAACTTAATGCTATAAGCACCTTTTCTAGCGAAGTTCATTGTTAATCTAATACCCCAAAGGGTAACTAAGATGGCATAGATCACTTGTCTTGGATTCATACCGCTTTTCGCAGCGATAATCCATGTATAAGCGATTGGCATAATGGACCACAGTTTATCCATTTGTGAGTTATTACGAGATATCTCACCCACAACAAAGCAATATAACGCACTCGCGCCACAAGTAATAACTAAAATTAAAAGTGTTTCTTTTTGGTTGTCTGAAAGTGTAATTGGATTAAAGATAAATCCTAAGATACTTAAGGAGATAACAACGAGAGTTACAATAATAATTTCAATCGTCTTTTTCATAACGCACGATGCATTATAACAAAATAAAATAAAACGCCGCTACATGTAAACAAGCGACATAAATGCTTTATTGTAAATAGAATTCTATATAAAATAGAAATGTAAGGAAAATATATTATGAAAAGCAACAAAAGTTTTTTGATGTCTGCGTTAGTTTTGTTGACCGTGACATCTTTAGTGGCGTGCTCAAAAGGCAATCAAAATAGCGAAGAAGAAAACGGCAAATGGGAATATGACCCAGAAGCCGTTTATGAAATTGGTGATACAGTTAAGGAATGGAAATCTAGTGAAGATTTTAAATCTATCCCTTTAGATGTTCCAGAAGGTGGAACAGGTATAAGAGAAATAAGCAAATCACTTGGTAATGATGATAAAGTCAGTTTGCATTACAAAGTAAAAAGCAATCAAGGCTATATCACTAGTGAACTAGAAGATAAGTTCTTTTCTGATTTAGATGCAAAAAATGGAGATATTATTTCCTTATATGTTTATGTTCCATCTACTAGCAATCTATCTTCCTTAGAATTAGAAGTTAATTCTGTTAGTTATGGTGGTGGCTGGGGAGGTAATGCCTCTAGCGATACATTTAAAAGTGACAAACTTGAAATAAATGCTGATAAACAAGAAAAGTGGATTAGATTAGAAGTTTCTTATGATACTTTATATGTTTTAAATTCGATTAGATTAAACTTCGTACCTGTTGATGATAATCAAGAAGTCGAGTTCTATGTTGATGATATCAATATCACCTTTGGTGCGGAAACAGTTGAAACAGGATATGTTTTTAATAGCGAAAGCTTATATAAGACTTATCAAGATTATTTCATCGTTGGTACTGAACTATCCGCGAATATGGCGAAGAATAGCAAGTTTAGACAAATCACTAGAGAAAACTTCTGTTCTGTCACTGCGGAAAACGAAGCAAAACCAAATAGCACTCTTGATCAAGCGGGCTCACAAGCACTCGTTAAAAACGATCCAACAGCAGTAGTGGTTAATATATCTCCTTTTAAAGATATCTATGATTGGTGTGAAGCCGCTCATATCAAAGTTAGACATCACACCTTTGTGTGGCATGATCAAACACCAGATTGGTTCTTTAGAGAAGGCTATCAAGGTGGTGGCTCATTCGTTTCTAGAGATGTGATGATTGGAAGACTTAATAACTTCTTTAAAGAAATGATTGACGCTCTTGATGAAAATTGGCCAGGACTAGTATATGCACTTGATGTTGTTAACGAAGCTCTTCCAGAAGAAGGCCAAATTAGAGATAGCAACTGGATGAAAACCATTGGTGAAGATTATATTTATCAAGCCTTTGTGGCAGCGTCCACTTATAAAAAAGATTATATGAATCTTTATTATAACGATTATGCCTTCGAACAAAGTCAATGGGGTGGCCCAAAGCGTTTGCAAACCGCAGTGACCACCGATAGGCTTCTTAAGAAAGCAATCGATGAAAAGATTCTTGATGGTATTGGTATTCAAAGCCACTGTTTGAGTTATAACGATGTTGATGCGATTTTAGAATGCGCGGAAATCTCTTATAAAGCGGGTGTCAAATGTCAACTTACCGAATTAGATATCAATTGTAGTGGTTCTTCGGAATTTGATAACAAACAAAAAGAAGCCTATAGTAAGTTGATTAAAGGTCTTGTTAAAGGTAAGGATGAAGGCAAGATGGATGTTAATGCAGTTATCCTTTGGGGCATTACTGATGACTTATCATGGCACAGCACTAATTATCCTTTATTGTTCAACTCTGATTATTCGAAAAAACCAGCTTATTACAGTTTCTTAAACGCTTTAAGGGATGTAGAGTAATAGAACCTTTAGAAAAGGTTATCGCCTCTTAAAACGCCTATTTGGAACTGGGTATGATGCTAGACATATCCAGTTCTTTTTTTAACGGCAAGTTCACCCCGCAATACAGTCATAAGCATATAGATGCCCTTCTCGGTAAAGGCGTTTGGTAACTTTCTAGTGCCCCCTGTTTGGCCAGAGAAAAATGTCGTTTTCCGTGAAGTCATTTTTTTTGACATCACCAAAACATCAGATTCAATCGAAGTTAATTGGAACATAAAGTCACTTGGAAACTTTTCAATATTGTTTTTGATTTGCTGGTTGAATGCTTTTGTCGTGTACCCATAGATTCTCGCTAAATCAAAGTCTAACATGACGCGTTCTCCTCTAATTTCATAAATCATTGATTCTAAGTTTTCTTCATTTAATTCGTTAAATAGTAATTCGTTTTTTTCTTCCATAATGTAAAAACCTCCCTATTTACTAATCGGTTTGAAAATAAAATTTGTCCAAAATATTTGCAAAGCAACCATTTTTTTGGTTAAATAACAAATGATGATTCCTAGGAGCATGTTCTCCGGTGTCCATAAGTTGGCGTTTGCCAATCGACAGAATCATCTTTTTTTGTACTCTTCTCTAATGTCTTTATCATCTTCACAGTCCATAACCCATTTTTTAAGACGCTTACTAAATTTATCTTTCGTGTCTTCTTTTATTTCCACAATTCGATAAGACTCTCTTTTGTCTTGGGGATTTGGATTCTTCTTCAATTTGATAACAATTGCATTTTTCACACTGTCAGAATGGGTAATGGAAATATAAATATAGATGTTCCCTTTTTCGAGAAATACATACGATGGGTGCCTGATTTTTGTGATCGACCCATTCTCGTTGACTATTTCTATGTTGTGGTATCGAAATTCCTTTTTCTTTCTTAAAACTTGCTTTTTTGCTTTTCTTTTCATGAATATCTTTTAGTAAAAACCTCCCTACTTACTAATCGGGAGATTTTTCGGTTTTGTCCAAAAAAGTTTTGTTTTTTTCTTAAACAATAAAAAAGGGAAAGTTTACTTTCCCTAATTATTAAGTTTTTCAGAAATGTTTAGTTGCCCATTTCTAATTTTTGCATTTTGATGAACGCACCGATGTATTCGGTAGAAGCGGATGGTTGGAGATAGATGCTCATGTATGTACCGCTTGCCAAGCCGTTTAATGTAGATGTCAATCTGCCACTCATATAATCAGCGCCTGCAACTTCATCATCGGTGCCTGAGTTACCGGCATATAAAGGAATTGGTGTTAAGGCAATATCTTCGGTTAATTGTTGTTTTGGTAATGAAGGAACCATTCCCGACATAGTAACTGGGTTATTGTAATCGGCAATAACGCCGTTTCTGAAACCGGTTGACGGATTGATATTACCGTCTCCATCTAATTCAGGGGCATCTGATAACATTGCGTGACCTGTTAATGTTTCGGTAATGATACCTTGTGCGCCTTGAGAAGCCGCTAATAAACGGTATGTTGGTAAATAGTTGCCTTGTTGTGAAGCCACTAAAACTTGACCAACAAATTGTTCTTGCGAAAGAGTTGGATCAGCAGCAGCGAGCTTAGCCATATCCATACCGCCTACAAGTGTGGTTAATTCTTTATCGTTATAGATGTTGAAATGGCCTTTGAGCATTGAGCCTTTATCTAAAGAGTTAGATAGTGGATCTCTACCATCAATATCAACAGCGATTAAGTTGATGTATGGTTGACCAGTGGCATCGAGAGTGAGGATGTTTTTGTGATCGCCATGCAATGCTGCGTTTCTACCAATCCATCTTCCGCTTGTTGGATCGCCAAAGATTTCCATCATTTGAACCAAAGCAGTGGCTTTATGGGCGACGAACCAAGGTTCAAGACCAGTAACTGGGTTATCTAAATCAACGTTGAAGCAATCAACTTTTGGAGTGCCGTGTGTTTCAGAAGATCTATCCGCTGCATTAACTTCATCTAATAAAGCAATCGCGCCACCCGCTCTTTTCATAACAGAGTTAGTGACAATATTATTTTCATTACCCCAAACATAGATCATGGAGTTATATGAGTCATAGCATTTGCTTCTATCAATAAGCATTGATGTTGTCGCACCTGATGCAAAGCTGTAACGGACGAGTTGCGGCATGAATGTGGTGAATGATTTACTTGTTAAAACGTTAGAAGCGGTGAATGTAATGGAGTTGAACTTAAATGTAATTAAGCCACCCATGTACTTATCATCATCGCTTAAATCACCGTTACCGATAATGGTGACGTTTTTAAAGTTAACTGCGCCACCTGGAACATAACCATCTGATTCTCCTACATCAACATTAATAGAAAACAGTTGTGAGTGGGAGCCATCACAACCCTTGGATGGATCATCTGGAGAGTATTGGTCAGCAACTTTGCCTGATTCAATAGAACCATTGAAAGCATAGACTTGTTTAATGCCCGAGCAGTTAATTTTGAAATAATTACCTTCTAAGTTAAAGTTTTCTTGATTTGGAAGAGTATAGCGTCTGAAAATATCAACCTCGTCTTTAACTGAACCAATTAAAAGGTCCTTACCTTGAGCGGTGGTCACTTCTTTTTTAGCGCACCAGTCAGCAAAGTCTGTCGAGAATTTAGAAATGTATTCGTTGACTTCAGCTTCGCTATATTTTAATGATTGTGGGATGTCGCTGTTATCGATAGTGATGTCACTATGTAAGACAATACCTTCGGTGACGACTTCGCTTTTATTGTTGTTTGCTCTAATTGTGGCCCAATCGCTATTTCTGTTATCGAAGACGGATAAATCATATTTATCATAAGCGTTAATGCCCTTTGTAACTTCTACTTCTAAAACGACTGGTGAATAACCATCGCCAACAGCAGCATAGTATGATTTGTCAGCGGCAATGGTAATTTTAAATAATGAGTCAACAGCAGCGTCAGTGAAATCAACAGATTTATTATCAGCGGCAATAGAGGCATAAGCCGCTAAATCTTGACCGGCTAAGTCAACGTATTTGCTTTGTGTTTTATCCCATTTAGCAATGCTCACTAAAACGTGTGGATCGCTAACAACGGTATCACCACCTGCATCGTCAGTAACTTTACCAGTGACGTTTAATTTAAATGCGTTATCCGCACCAACGCGGTAGTTATCTTTCTTTCCTTCAACATTTTTGAAGTATTTAGTGGCTAATAACTCTGTGGCGCCATTGATGTTTTCAACATCATCTAAATCTTGTGTGTTTCTCTTATATGATTCATAGAAGAGCGGTTGGTTAAGAGCACTTAATGTGTCATCTTGTGATTCGTATTGCAAGATTTCGATTGTTGCAATGTCTTTGATGGTGGCATCGTCATCACTTGTAGCGGTAATACGAACTGTACCTTTGGCTAAGCATTTTACTAAACCATTATTATCAACAGTGGCGAGTTCGGTATTAGAACTTGACCATTTAACAGTTGGGTTAGTCGCGTTATTTGGGGCAACTATGGCCGTTAATTGAACGGTGTCACCTTGGCTTAGATAAATTTTGCTTCTTCCTGGAGTCACGGTAACGGATGTGACTTTAACTGTTTGTTCTTGTGAACTACTAGCGCCACCATCAGATGAACTTGATTGATTAGGATTGGTGGAACTTGATGGATTACCATGTTGGTTACAGCCCATCATCATTGATAGGGCTAATACCGCAGTAATCGCAATAAGTGATTTTTTCATTTGGAATATCTCCTTTATTCGTACTTATTGATTTTTAACAAGATGTCTTTTGACACTTCAGAATGGTCAGTTGACGAGATAACGATATCAACATCGACATAACCGCTCTTGTGTTTTAAGTTGGTGAGGTCAATCTCACCATAGCTTGTCATTTTAATCTGTTCTTTTAATGTATCGGTAGCTTGCAAATAGAATGAAAGCTCCTTATTTGTGGCGTCCTCTGGAATGACGCTAACGTCAATTGTATATCTTGTTGAAATTAATTCATAGTAATAATAATAATCGTCAATAAAGATAGCGTAGTCTCTTTTCGTGCCTTCGAAGTCCCAATTTATACGCGTTTCAACCTTATCACGGCCGTTTTCATCGATTTGAGAGGCGTCTGGACGTTTATATACAGCAACGATACGATTTGCGGGGATTTGTTCAGCGTTTCTTTTATAAATACTTGTATTGTTTAAGACAATATCTTCCACGAAAACCACTCTATTGATGACTTCCGCACGAGTGCCAAGGAAGGCAACGATAACTAACGCCACAACGTAAATTGTGGAAATAATAGCGATAAGTGCTTTTTTCATAATTAGCTATCCCTCCTTTCCGCCCTCGATGTGCCATAAGCAAGAATCTTTAAGACAAATAGGCCTAATCTCGCTAAGAAGAAGATGAGACCAATAATAAATAGTTTAATGAAAGCATTCGAGACTTCTGTGGATATCAAGAAGAAGGAAATGCCCATCATCGCAAAAGAAATAATAAACGTTAATATCGCACTTGTGGTTTCGTTAGGATTATTAACATTTTGTCCTAAAGCGGCATACAAGTTATCTTTAGGGTTCATAAAGTCTAGTTCCGCTGACCATAAGAGGTGGCCTAGATAGATAAAGACAAAGGTAAAGAACAATAAGTCATACCTAATGAAACTGATTTTGCAATATGTTGAATAAAGAATAATTGTCACCGCTAAAGAAGCGATTACGATAACCGCTCTAATGATGAGCTTAAAGGCTAGTGACGCCATATAGTTAACAGGCATTGCCTTAAGCATATATGAGGTTTTACCTTCTCTTGAATAGATGCTTGCCATTGTGACATTGCTCGCTAAAACGATGAGCATAATAATCAAAACGTTAAACATGACAGTATATGTCTTTCCTTGGAAAGATGTGTTGATGGCAGCGAATAAAGCATTTAACAAAGAAATGGCTAAAGGCGTAATGATAAATAGCAAGAAATTAGATAGCATAATTCCTGGTGTTCTAGTATCTAATAAGATTTCTTTAACAAACAACGTTAATCTCTTATCTTTAACGCGGTTTTTCTTGCCTAGATAGTATGGGTCGTAACAGGAATAAACATTCTTATTCTTATCTTTTACGAGCACTAGGAACGGAACTTCGTTTCGTTTTTCAACAATGAAACCAAAATCAGTGATTTCGGAAGCATCGATGATTTCAAACCTTAAGGAGTGGGAATATTTATTTAAGAACTTTAAAATTCTCTTATTATCAATTTTTCTTCTCAAGAAGAGTTTTTCTTCTCTATTCACTCTCCTTAATAATCTTGAGAGCTTGTTAATAATACCTTCTCTATCCTTTTTGGAGATTGGATATTGAAGTTTTGGTCTAAAGGCTTTAATTGAAATATCAGCCTTTTCGATATTGAGCTTATAGTTATGGTTAATAATCTTCTTTTGATATTCAAATGGTTTAGTGGCCATCTTAAAGAATAATGGCTTCGCTAAGAAATAACTAATGACGAGTAAAATTAAGATGACACCGATAAAGCCAAGTAAGACTAAACCGGTATTAGCGTTAACAATTCTTAAAGCGTGTGGATTGCCACTGTGTTCATAGCCATAGTAGCCAAGAACGAGCATCGCCACAAAGTATAATGGGCCAGCATATTTTTCGACAGTTTCTGAGAAACCAATGACACGGGGGTAATAAGTTGTGGCCCACTTAGAAGCAATTTGAAGGTTTGCCGGTATCTTGCTAAAACCAATGAATAGGAAGACGACAATAGTCATAATAGCAAGGAAAGCTAAAATGCTTTGAATATATTGTGATCTCTTTAAGAAGGATAAGACGTACATATATGGGATGGATAGTAATGCGCCTATAGCCACAGGAATAAAGGAAATGATAAAGAAACAGAAGAAAACCCATGGGATATAGCCAATCATTACTGTGATTGAATTTGTGGGGATGATATTAGTGATACCATATGCTAAGAATAAAGGCACTAAGAAAGCAAAGCTTTTTACTAATTCTAAGATGTAGAAAACCACTAATTTAGATAGGAAAATAACGCCGCTATTAACTGGATAGCTTAATAAAACTTGATTATCTTCGCTAAAGTACAAAGACTTGGTGAGCTTATGTAAACAAGAGAAGATGTTAAGAATCATCACAAAGTAAAGCAAAATATTGAATAGTGGTACTGGAATGATGCCATTACCGACGATATTCAAATATCCTAATAACCAGAAAACAACGGCGATAATCGCAGTCACACCAATTAAAAGAATGGCGAACAAGATAATCTTGGTCAACGCACCTTTTTTATCGGCTTTAAAAGAGAAACTTAAATGCTCCTTTAACTGCATAGCAATTAAAGTAATAAAGTCTCTAAACCAGTGGTGAGCGCCACTAGCAAAGCGATTATTAGTGATGAAGTTTTTAAATTTATTCATCTAAATCTCCGTTATCTCTAATCGTGTTCATATAGAACTCTTCCAAACCTTCTGGATGGTTCTTTTCAACGTTTTCCATCGTGTCGACGAAAACGATTTGCCCTTTCTTAATAATGGCAATACGTGTACATAGTTTTTCAACGACGTTAATAATATGAGATGAGAAGAACACAATATTGTCTTCCTTAGCGTGTTCTTTCATCACTTCTTTAACTTGATAGATGGATTGAGGATCTAAGCCCGTTAATGGTTCGTCGAGAATCCATACTTTTGGATTATGAATTAAAGCGGCCATAATGGTCATCTTTTGTTTCATGCCATGTGAATATGTTTGCATTCTATTATCAAATGCTTGATTTAATTCAAATAAGTCGACGTATTTAGAGATGCGTTTGTCACGATCATCTTTATTGACGCCATATAGGTCAGCGATATAGTTAATATATTCACGTCCCGTTAATTTTTCATATAAAGCGTAGTGGTCTGGGACATAGCCAATCACTCTTTTAGCTAAGACAGATTGGTTAGAAACGTTATAGCCGCATACTTCGATTTCGCCTTCCGTGACTGGTTGAATACCGATAGTGGTTTTAATACATGTGGATTTACCCGCACCATTAGGGCCAAGGAAACCAAATATTTCGCCACCGTTAACTTCCAAATTAACGTGGTCAGCACTTAATTTCGCGGAGTTACCGTATCTTTTTGAAAAGTTGATGAATTTTAGTGTTGCTTTTTCATGATTTAAAGCGCTTTCGTTAATCTTTGCCATTTCCATCTTCTCCTTAAAAGTAATTCTCTGTTTTCTCATTATCACAATGTGATTGTGCAAATCTTTGTGGGCGTCGGCGATTCTAAAGAATAATGAATAGACAAACCAAACGCCAAAAGCAATAGCCACATAACCAAGGAAGAATAAGCCTTGATAAAGTGGATAAATAACTAATGTATTTTTACCGATGTTGAATACCACCTTGTTATCAAGCATGTGATAAGCTTTATCGGATAATATATCTAGGATATAAGTGCCATTAATGAATAAGTAGTCAGTACCGGTACCTAACTTATTTGGATCATAGCCAGAAACGTAATTAGATAACCATGCGTTAGCGATGACAATTGAGCCCATATAAATGCCAAAGAACAACAACGACCAGAGCATTTGTTTCATCTTTGGTTTTGGGAATAAGCCGAGGGCGACCGCTAATAAAGGCATCGAATAAGCGGCAATGTGGTTATACCAGAAGAGGATAACCCCGCTATCAAACATGTTTTGTGTCTCACCAACATTTGGCCATAACATCGCCATTACCGCACCGAAGACATTGATAAAATATGTGAAATAGAACAATCTTTTGAAATTAAAAGCAATACAGAGTGGTACCACAAATAAAGCGGTATGACATAAGTGAATTGGTAAGTGACCGACACTAATTGTTAAATTACCGTTAGCGTCAACTGGGAAAATGCCTTGGAATCCATATTCTGAGAAGAAGACAGATATTACACCAATGGACATTGAAAGTAATAAAACTTTGTTAGCGTTTTCATCCCTATCCCTATTTACAAAGTAAATGAGAACAGGAATTAAAATACCGGCGTAAATGTATAAACGATGCATGAGTTTGAAGTCAACAACTCTCCAAGAACTACCTAACGCACCAAGATAACTAACCTCAGTATCAAATAGTGTGCTAAATGTACCGACTGGTAAACAAGCGATGAATACGAATAAGAAGAAAGCGATAAAGTATACTATTTCTTTCCAAGAAGATGGTTTTATGTCTTTTCTATCTCTTAGGAAACAGATTGTTGATAAAGCAAACGATAAGCCAACTTCAAGCGCCAATAAAATCGATTGATAATTAAAAATCGTTAAACCTAATAGCGATCTCACAAAGTTGGAGATAAACCAGAGTTCGATCAAAAGAACAGGCCATGCAATGTATTTATTAATTAGCTTGCTAACTTTTGATGGGAAGAAAACATCAAATATCACAATGATTGCGGTCGGTAAGAAGAAGGCATTGCCTAACCACGCTAAGAAGTTTAAGAACTTGTTATCGCCATAAGGAACACCCACTAAGTTGATACAACCAATCCATGGTGCTAAATGCCCATTATCCCATGTCTTAGAAGCCATTGCTCCAGGCACTAAGAAAAGAGCGGTTAATATAATTAAACCTGTTACACCAGCTAAGGCAATTAAAAACCACTTCTTAAAACCATCGACATTTTTGTTATATGTTTTGAGTAGCAGTTTAGTCAGGCTATAACCACCAATTATAAAAATGGCGGTTATAAATGTTATAAAATAGAGTCTAAAATCGTCCATGCTTTTAACGCCGCGAGTATATTATCACACCCACGCGATAAAAGCAAATTAGCATTTACGATAGGCAGTTTTCGTAAAGCAAATTGAAATTGCTAAATACTCTTGAAGTCAAGCCAGTCATCCGCGGTGTCTTAAAACGGCGTTAATTGATGCACGTATCTCTTATTTTTGTCTTTTGTGGCTTTTAGAATTTGAAGTAAATTTAAATACTGCTTTTAATAAAGCAAATAGAGTCTATAATAACTCTTATGACTTTGGAAATAATTGTTAGCATCATTTTCTTTGGAATTGCTTTAGCAATGGACGCTTTTGCTGTCGCTTTGACTGATGGTCTAGTTTATAGCGATATCAATAAGAAGAAAATTTTCTTTATTGCCGCGACATTTGGAATTATGCAAGCGCTTATGCCAGCAATTGGCTATTTTGCTGTTGAATTAATATCGTTTGCCGTTGGATCAAGCGATTCTTCTGATGCGATTCATATCTTTGGTGTTGTTATTACTTGGGTTTCCTTCACCCTTTTATTGCTCATCGGTATCAAAATGGTTATTGAAGGCATTGTTGAAATTAGAAAACCTATCGAAAAAAAACAAACTAAACTATTTTCTATTAAAGAAGTATTAATTATGGGTGTGGCGACCGCGATCGATGCGATGGCGGTTGGTATATCTTTATATGCTGGTTTATCGAATAATCTTACAATCTGGTTACACATATCCATTATCGGCGTGATTACCTTTGTAATGTGTTTAATCGGTCTGTTCCTCGGCAAACAAATCTTAAAACTATTAAAGGGCAAAACGGAAATATCTGTTATTATTGGTGGATGCATTCTTATACTTTTAGCGGTTTGGGTTGTTTTAAGTCATTATATTTAGGCATTTGGTTTTAAAAAACAATAAGTGCCGTTATAATATCCTTATTGGGGTAATTATTTATGTATGAACACTTAGCCGATTTATCAACGAAGTTTTTTGATAGTAGTTTTGATATTGATAAAAATGATTTAGACTGTCTAAAGCGCTCGTTACATAGTTTCTGTCTTTCTGGTAAGAAAGAAGACGCTTTTACTGTCTATTATTGTTATTGTGAAATATTCAAAATATTCGGTTCTTCATATGATAGATTAGGTAAACTGGTCGAATTCCTTTCTGACCACGAATACCATAGTGGTGAACTACTTGAAAAACATAGAGACCATTATTCCCATTCCGTTTATGTTTTTGCACTAGGCTTGGCTATATACGCGAATAACTTGTCATTCAGAAACAAAATAAAATGCTTTTATGATAAAGAACATTTTAGCGATACAGATTTTTTAAGATATTGGGGTTTGGTGGGTCTTTTCCATGATATTGGTTATCCTTTCCAATTAGCGCATGAACAAATCAAAAACTATGTGAAAGATACTTTGGGGGAAGAGATGAAAGTGCCCCATGTCGCCTATCTTGATATCGATGAATTATTAACTTTGTCGGAAGACTGGCAAAGCGTTAGCAAAAAGAAAACGCTCACAGAGTTATATGCAGAAGCGGTTTCTAAAAGACTTACTTATTTTTCATATGAGCAGCTCTTTGATTTATTGGAAAAAAGACCACTTGGCATTGGTTTTGCTGATCATGCTTATTTCTCTTCTATTATTATCGCTCATCAATTGATGGTGGAGCGTATTCCATTAAATGAACCATTATTAGATGCTTTAACAGCAATATTGCTCCACAACAGCATCGTGAGGTTTGGTTTAGATTTAACAACAGGCATTAAACATCCAACATCGATGAACGTTCACCCATTAGCTTATCTTCTCATGTTATGTGATGAGCTACAAAACTGGGATAGGCAAGCCTTCGGCTTGAAAAGCAAGAAAACCCCAATCGCTTGGGATTTTAGAATGGGTGTTGATGATGAAAGCATCAATCTCCTATTCATCTTTGATGATGACTCCTGCCACAGAATGATCGATGGTACTTATGATAACAAGAACGCTAACGAGATTATTAATGGTAAGTTCTTAAGCAAAATTACTGATGCGGTTATTCCACACGTAAAAATCAATGCCGCATTTAAAATCGAGCACAAGCATAAAGACATCAAGACATTCGCGAGCAGTGATAAGCTTATCAACTTAGCGGACTTTGCTTTGGCAATCCATAATAGTTATATCAAACTATGTTTGGATAATGGTGAAAAACCGAATGTTCCTGAAGACTTTAACGATTTACCGTTAGAATATAAGATTTCCAACATTGAACAAGCTAAATCATATTCTTGGAAATTGGAACTTATCAACTGCTTCTATAGCGACAAGGAACTTGATTATCCCATTGTTGAAAAGTTCTCAGATGAAGAAGATGGAAATGGTAATAAAAACGATTTATCCTTCCTTGCTAGAGAAGAGCATCTACGATGGGTGAGAGAAAAACTTGCCGCTGGTTGGAAATATGGCACTGACTATAAAGACAGTCAAGAAAGAAACAAGAAGAAAATTCATAAAGACATCGTTCCATTTGATGTCCTTAGTGAAATTGATAAAAAGAAAGACTATCAAATGATTGAAAATATGGTTCCGTTGCTCTATGAAAAAGGACACGGTGTTCGTATTTATTCGTATAGAAGAGGTTGGAAACCGGTCTTGAACGTTACTGGTTGTGGTCATCGTGATCTTTCGATGGAATATCCGGGGTTGAAAGAAAAAATCAAAGATATCTTAAAAGGTTATCAAAAAGATTACCGTGTTGTGGTGAGAACAAACTTCGCCTATGGCGCTGATACTTTAATCGCCGAATGCGCAGTTGAACTCGGCATCACCATAAAAGCGGCTATTCCAATGCCGTATGAAAAGTATGTAGAAAGCATTAAAAATGATGCAAAAGCATGTGGTTATCGTTTTAATGAAGATGATGAAAATCGTTGGAGAAACTTAATTGCCCAATGTGTTTCGCTAAAAGTTATTGATGATCCTGATTATATCTATTTGGGCGCTGCCCTATATAACATCAAAAGATCCCAGAAAATGATTGCTATCTGGGATGGTTTTGAAAAAGTTTTACAGGATGAGAAGGGCGCTTATATGAATCAAGGTGGTACTTATCACAATCTCTTAATTGCCAAAAAGCAAAGAGGCTTAAGAGATGAAGATATTAGCATCATCGATGTTATTAGATAATTTCTAATCCTAATTCTTGGCATGCATCAAAGAACAATTCGTTATCCAAGATAATCGTTTGGTATGTTTTCATGCCGATTTCTGTAATGATGTCGTTGCGTCTATCCGCAAAGGCTTCGATTTCTTCTTGTGTGAAGTTTTCTTTGGATTCGTTGTAATAAAGCAAAAAGCGATAGATTGTGTGAATAATATCAATGTCGTGAGCTATCTTGGCGTTGACATTCATTTTCTCTTCGAAGCCACTCCATTGATTATAGAATGTTGATAAGTTAGCGATTTCTGCGTATGTGCCTTTTTGCATGAGCATGCGCATTTCTTTGTCTTCATTAGCTTCATCAACCAGCTTTTGTGTTTCGTTAACTATACTGGAATTATCACCCGCACGTACCTCACCAATGTCGTGAATTAACAGCATATCTAGGATTTCTTTTTTGTTATATCCTTCCGCATCATTACTTTGCGCTGGTAAAAGGAACATACCGATTAAGAAAGTGCCATACAAGTGTTCTGCTACTGTTTCAACGCGGCTTGTTTTGACACCTTGCCAGTTTGCTCTTGGTGTGAGGTTTGGATTGAGCATCGGATTGAGAATTTCCGCGCCGAAATTAATTTTTCTTCCTCTTTCAATGAAAGTGCTAAAGTCTTCACACATACTTTCAAAGTATCGTATTGTTCTTCTTGAGGTAATAACTGATTGCCTCCTCTTATATTGTTGGAAGTATTTAATAGCGTTTTTACACATTTGGACCAAATCCACTCTGGGGAGTTCTGGCGTGCCAAACTCAATACGTGTTTGCAAAAGGGAGAAGAAGGAGAACAAGAACAACTCGATTGGTCGGTTGTTGCGTGGACTAGATAGTTCGGTTGATAATATCTCGTTTAAACGATTGATTGTTCTAAAACCAAGTTCAACTGGATCATAAAAACGTATTGATCTTTCGGTGAAATCTACAGGGACATCACTGTAATAGAACAACAAATAACCTTTGTTTATACTGTTAGCTTGGTCGGAGACAAGCAAATTGCATAAGAAGCCATCAATATATGTGGTCTTGCCCATTTCAAGAGATACTTGAACAAGGATTCGATAAAGAATTTGTAACGATCTTACACCTTCGGTATCTTCTTCTGGGTTCTTTTTATTACTCTCTTTTACTAGTGGTGTGATACGTTTTAATTCATCGAGCACAAATTGATCGATTTCAGATTTTAAAGCGGGGTTGGATATATAGGCAGCCCAGAAAATCAATCTCGCTCTTTCAGAGTCGTTTCTTTCCTTGTAATTATCTTTAATTAAGTTAATAACCGCTCTTTGGAGAACGTTTGATTTTTCAATATACATGGCAATAAAACTAACAACGCGTTTTGGATAGAATCTAATAAAACATTCAGGATTGCTTTCTTTAGAATAATTTTCTAATTCGCACCTTAGATAGTATGCCATTAAGAAAGAAGTGAATGTTCCATGTTTACCAATAACAATCCAGCCATCGTTAGAATATTCGTCGTCAAATTTTTCGTTGGTGGTCATGTAGCGATATGCCATCTTCGCAGTGGCCACTAAAGCGTTCTTGTTATTATCTAATATTCTTAAAACATGATTTTCATAAACATCTGCCATGGTTAAAGAAGAGATGTCAGAAATATTACCCATAATCTCTTCTTCAATGAGATTGCAAATGCTAGGATCAAACCAGCCAAAGCCTAATTCTTTGCTTGTTTCGTAAATATCTTCTGGAGTAACACTACAATCAAATAATTTACAGACTGTTTCCAAATATTTCATCGCGCCTTCTTTATCGGATGCAAAAATTAAATTAGCCTCGATGATATAGCGGGGTATTTGATCCATGAAAATGTAGTCTTTTTTAAGTCTTATTGGGTTTCTCGTTGGGCCGCGGTCAATAGCCATTGCTTTTTTGATGTTTGGTAGGAACGAGAACAATCTTTTAGTGCACGTCTCCGGTGGTTTTTGTGAAATTAAATAATTTGTGATGGAATCAAACATGATAAAAGCGGTGACTTCATGGTTGTTTAAACAGAAGTTAATAGCCTCAATATATTCATTTTTTAAAATGGTATACATCGAAATTTCCGAATCATGGTCATTTCTATTCACCTTCGTGAAATAATCAAAAGGAATATAGATAGGAAGGATATCACTCTCGTTATTCATGAATCTTTCTATCATATTAAAGAATAACGATTGCATGAGATGGTTTTTGCCAACACCCGCTGGTGCTTGTAATCTAAAGACCATCTCTTGGTTACAATCTTCAATTCTATCAATAAGTTCATTGATTAAATCATCGGTTTCGATTGCTTTATTGAGATGTTTTAATGTAAAGGCTTGCTTATAAAAAACGCTGGATAATTGGCGATACTCGTCAACCTTCTCTTTTTGCTTGTTAAATTTTGAGTAGAGTGAAGAAGGGTATTTCCTATTCCTTTCAATTAATAATTCACCGATTCTTTTTCGATCAAAGTCAGATCCAAGATCACTTTCTAATGCTGGTGCATAAGACATTTTGTCGTCGGCAATTTCTTTAATGTCGTTAAGAATTGAATTGGCGAGTCTGTCAAAGCCTTCCGTTTCTGAATACCTAAAAGCGTGAATGTATTGCTTTAATCTTAAATAGTAGTTGATGGAGTCGGAAAATTTAAAGTCTTCAATTTTATAGGGAATGATGGTTTTTTCTTGATCAAAAGCCATGGCTATTTCATTTCTGACTTGGCGAGATATATTGGAACTTTCAGAACCAATTAATACAAAGTATTGACAGTTTTCAATAGCCTCGGTAATGCACTCAGTAAAATCTTTGCCACTTGGAATGTCGCGAGAGGCAATCCAACAAGGAATTCCCTTGTCTTCAAGATAGGCAACAAGACGGTCAGCAAAAAGCTGATCGTTTGACGAATACGAAATAAATGTTTTACTCATATGATAAGACTCCAGAATGAAATTATTTTAGCATAGTCTTTTATTATGATAGAAGGGCTAAATCAAAATAGTAATTATTTTGTATAAGTGATAAACTAAATTGCAATGATAACGAGAGTTGAACAGTCATATAAACGCAATCTTGCTAGCATCATCTTTGGTCCGTTCTTAAAGATTATTGAAGCATTTTTTGATTTGCTTATCCCTTTATTCATGAAGGCTATTATTGATTTAAATGCCTACCAAAATCCTAGCGATATTCCGCATATTATAAGTTCTCGTTTAGCTTCTTTTATTAGGATTTTTAATCCTAGCAAAACTGCGATAGGGGATGCGATTGCTGGAGCTCTAATCATTCTGATAATGGGCATTGTCGGATATGCTATCACCATGTGTAGCCAATATTTGGCCGCGAGAGCTTCAACAAATGTCGGAACGGAAATCAGAACCTCTTTATACGCTAAATTATTAAGCTTATCCAAAAAAGAAAGAGAAGATATAGGCGAAGCTAAGCTAGTCACCTTATTGAATAGTGATACTTATCAAGTGCAGCAAGGCGTTTACTTACTAATTAGACTAATTGTTCGCGCTCCTTTTACTGTTATTGGCTCACTTGTTCTTTCCTTTGTTTTGGATTGGAGAGTGGGTTTGGCTTTCACCGCCATTGCCCCTTTAGTGCTTTTAGTCAACATTTTGATTCTTAAACAATCATCAAAGAAATATATCGAAATTCAAAATGACTTAGAAGGTTTGTCAGAAAGCACAAACGAAACAAGTGATGGTGCGCGTGTCATAAGAGCAAGTAATCAAGAAAAACAAGAAAACCAAAAATTTGAAGAAAAAACGAGATCTTATAAAGAAAAGAGCATTAAAGTAAATCGCCTTAACGCCCTTATCAATCCATTAACATTTGCAATCACTTCAACAGTCTTAATTGTCATTGTTTTGTTATTACAAAATGATTTATTTGAGAATCGCGTTTTAGTATCTTCCACAATTATTGCCGAAATGGCTTTCTTGGCACAGATATTCTTTGCCTTTACACAGTTATCGCAAATCAGTGTGGAAATTGTTAAAGCCGGCATTTGCCGAAGAAGAATCAATACCGTTTTTGCTATTGAATCAGAAATTACCAGCAATACGAATTCTAAAATTAGCGAAGTAAAAGCAGGCGAAGAACTCATTAAATTTGAAAATGTCAGTTTTTCATTTAATGATGGTGTTTATTTTTTAAATAATCTCAACTTTGAGATAAGAAAAGGCGAAACGTTCGGCATTATCGGTGGAACTGGTAGCGGTAAAACCACGATTATTAACTTAATAGAAAGGTTTTACGATGTCTCTGAAGGCACGATTTATTACAAAGGTGTTCCTATCAGGGAATATGATTTAAAAGCTTTACGAAATGATATTGGATTAGTTAATCAGAAATCATCGTTATTCAATGGCACGATTAAGTCCAATTATTTAATGAGCAACAAGACCGCAAGTGATGAAGATATTTATAGCGCTTTAAAACAAGCAGAGGCTTTTGAGTTTGTTGATAGATATGAGGACAAAATCGATCATCCCGTTAAAGAAGGCGCTTCTAACTATTCAGGTGGCCAGAAACAAAGGCTGTGCATTGGTAGGGCATTAGTTAAAAAACCTGAGTTATTAATTCTTGATGATTCGATGTCAGCGTTAGATCTTTTAACTGATAAAAAGATTAGAACAAATATAGCCGCTATTAAAGAAATGACCAAAGTTATTGTTTCTCAAAGAATATCGACGATTCAAAACGCTGATTTCATCTTGGTTTTAGAAGGTGGACAAGTTGTGGGGCAAGGAAAGCACGATGATTTGTTAAATAATTGTCCAATTTATAAAGAGATATATGAGACACAGGTGAAGAGGAGTTGAAATGACATCTAAAGAGAGATTGTTTAAATATTTAAAACCAATGCGTGTGTCGCTTGTCACTTCGCTACTTTTTGCTTTGCTTTTTACTATCAGCCAAATCGGACAACCTTTCTTATTGGGCAGAGCGCTAGATGCTGAACAAAAAGAGTTTTATATTTATGTTTTCATCGCTCTTGGCTTGGTCGTTATCGGCGCTATTTTTGCTTATATTTTTGAAGTTATTGTAATGAATGTTTCTCAAAAAATAATTAAAAAAGCAAGAGACGATGTCTTTGAAAAAATCAACGCTATTTCGATAAAAGAATTTGATCAAAAAGCCCATGGTGATTTAGTGCTTCTTGAGATTAGAGATATGGAGAATTTATCCGCTGGATTATATGCTGTCTTCAAAACATTAATTCAAGGTATTTTCACCATTGCTGTAACGATTATCATGATGTTTGCAGTGAACTGGATTTTGGCCGTTGGCGTTATTGTTCTCTCCCCGCTTAGTATGATCATGGC
The DNA here is from genome assembly GCA_017442875.1 of Bacilli bacterium. Classification (GTDB taxonomy): domain Bacteria; phylum Bacillota_I; class Bacilli_A; order RFN20; family CAG-826; genus RUG14515. The sequence continues at coordinate 9,610 of JAFSPN010000025.1, read as the reverse complement.
AAACATCATTTCGAAAGCCAATCGTCAGCGTTTCAAAAAGCAAAGTGAACTTCAAGCTAATGTCTCCTCTATCTCATTAGAAACGCTTAATAACATCGATATAGTCCAATCTTTGAATTATGAGGAAGAATCTATTAGAAAATTCGGCGAAATGAACGGAAAACTGCAAAAAGAAGCCAGATCTGCGCAGTTTTCTGCTTGTTGGGTCAATCCATCAACAAGATTAGTGAACAACACAATTTACATTTTAATCGGTGTTGTTGGCGTTGTTATGCTCTCATATGATGCAAAGCTTGCGGTCGTTTTCGCAGTCATGACCATTGGTCGGTTGTCAAGCTTTTTATCCTATACAAATCAATATAGTAAACCATTTAACGAGATCTCAAATGTCGCTGCAGAATATGAGAATGCTAAGGCGTCTTTTACTAGGATTAATAACTTCTTAAATCTTGAAAACGATGTTGATGACGGATTCGACAATATCTCTTCAATTGAGTCTATTGAATTTAAAAACATGACCTTCTCATATAGTGAAAATCAGAAGCTTATTGAGGGCTTTAACTTAGCAATCAAAAAAGGTCAAAAAGTAGCGGTTGTTGGACCGACTGGCGCTGGCAAAACAACACTCATAAATTTACTCATGAGATTCTATGATCCGGTCTCTGGAAATATATGCATAAACGGACAATCTTCTTTGGACATTTCTAAGCAATCTTTAAGACAAAAAATCGGTATGGTTTTGCAAGACACTTGGATTTTTAGTGGGACGATTTTAGACAACATTCGTTACTTCAAAAAAGAGGCTAGCCAAGAAGAAGTTGTTGAGGCCGCAAGAAAGGCACACGCTGATATTTTTATTAACACTCTTCCTAATGGCTATATGACGTTAGTGAGTAACAAATCTGGTTTATCAGAAGGTCAAAGACAAATGATTGCGATTGCTAGAGTGATGCTCTTAAATCCTGAACTAGTCATTTTGGATGAAGCGACATCTAATATCGACACTCGTAGTGAAATGCTCATTACACAAGCGTTTGATCAAATGATGAAAGAAAAAACATCAATCGTTATTGCTCATAGATTATCCACAATTGAAAAAGCCGACATTATTATCGTTATGAAAGATGGTGGAATAGTGGAAACTGGTAATCACAAAGAATTAATGCAAAAACAAGGATTCTACTATTCCTTATATTCATCACAATATAAATAGTTAATATATAAAAGAAAGCGAGCGAGCGTGTCCATACGGGCACGTTTATGCGTATATATAAAATGGGCAAAAATAAAAATAATTAAAATTTCGATAAAAAATGACTTATTTTTCCTATAAAAACAATTAATTAATAAATATTTAAAAAAATATTAAAAATTTAAATAACTATGTTATTTAGAAAAATATTTTATAAAAAAATGAAAAAAATTAAAAAAAGTGTTGCATTAATATTTTATTTTGTGGCATACTATAGAAACCCACCCGGGAAACCGAGTGAGTGAGAAACTAAGAATTGATAGATTCTTAGTATCTCAAGACCAGGTAAGACAATCAGCGTAGGAAGCTAAGTTGATAACGCGTCTTCTAGGATTAAAGAAAAAGCCTAGATCAATGATTGCACTGGCAGGTTGAAGCAATTCAACCAAGGCGAATCCTCCCTGCTACAGTGGTTGCTGAATTAGAGTTTGACAGCGTAAATCCACCGCCCGACACGATCGAAGAGGATGATGAAGGCCAATTACCCATCAACCCCCCACATTCAGGCTAAAGCAACTCAAAACCTGAAATAAGTTACCTGGTCAGTAATGGCACAGATAGCAAATGGGCGAAAACTTAGCCTTAAAAGTAAGACGATCACCACTAAAACGACGTTGATAGTAAGGCTCTGGGATTAAAGTTCCCAGTCAATGATCGCAAAAGGCTGGAAATCCTTCGGGAAATCCAAACGGCAAACCTCACTGTTTCAGAAGCCGCTGAATTAGAGTTTGACAGCGTAAGACTTCCGCCGGACACAAAGACGAAGAGGGAAAAACAAGCATCCTGTTATGCAAAACATAACGGAAAAGCCTAATCCACATTACTCAACTCAAAGTGTGGAGATAACGGAAGAACCCAGAATGGAAATTCCGCGAAGAAATGGCCTAAAGAACTTAAGACTAGATCAGTCAACCAGCTCCTCTAAACTGACACGGGAGCATCTGAGGATTAAAGAGCCACAGTTAACTGGTTGCACTAGCAACGGCTGTTAGAAATAGCAGTAATCGGTACGACCCCACCTGGCTAGCAATAGCCACCGGCATCTGCGTTAAAGCTTGGCAGAGTAAATCCGGCACCGGACATGACGAAGAGGGTAACAGTCCTAAAGCAAATAACTTAGGAAAGCTGGCCATCAATGCGCTACTCAGTTCAAAACGCATTGTAAGAAAGAAGCATCACCAGCGAATGCAGCTTAACTCGGGTATCGATAAGGCTCGCCCTTATAATTCGGGTACCACGGTTACAAAAAAGGAAGCGGAATTGTCCGCTTCTTTTTTGTTATTTGTGAATATGTTAATATTATTGAGACATGTTTGACCCACATAGTACTAAATACAATTATCCAGAAAATACTGACGCTCATTATCTAGTTGTTAAAAAGAATAATGGTGCAGTTTTTGATGAAAATTATCCATATATTGATCGTTCTAAAGGCTTTAGATTTAAACAGTGGTGGGTACGCTTATTATTAAACCTCATTGTTTTCCCAATGTGTCCTTTATATATGGGTTTAAGAATCCAAAATAGAAAGAATCTTAAGAAATATAAAGATCAATTAAAAGAAGGGGCTATTACAGTTAGTAATCATATTCATATGTGGGACTATATCGCCATCATGAAGGCCATTAGACCAAGGAAGCCACATGTTATTGTGTGGGCCCCTAATGTGAGAGGCGAAAACGGACCGTTAGTAAGAATGGTGGGCGGAATTCCAATTCCTGATGGTGATTTGGCTGGCAAAGTAGCGTTTAATAAAGCAATTGAAGATTCCCTTGCTAGAGGCGAATTCTTACAAATATATGCAGAAGGCAGTATGTGGGAATGCTACCCATATATTCGTCCATTTAAACTAGGCGCTGCTTCTTTAGCGTGCCGCACCAATAAACCGATACTACCATTTGGTTTTTCCTTTAGGAAACCAAGTTGGTTTAGAAAACATATTATGAGGCAAGAAGTTGCCATCACTTTGGTAGTGGGCGAACCAATCTTAAAAGATGATAATCTCTCAGAACAAGAGCAAAGAATCGATTTAACAACACGCGTTCATAACGCTGTTTGTCATCTTGCAGATGTCGATCCGAAAGAAAATCCATACCCACCGATATTCAATAATTCAAAAAGAATAGATAAATAAAACGACCACCTCAAATTAATGCATGTGGTCGTTATTTCTTGATAAGAGCATTATGCTCTAGCGATTCTGAAGCGATTGTAGTAATCATAGACATAAGCGATATCGTGTTTGTTTCCATCAATGCAATATTCTTCATTGACGGCTAAGTTCACGAGATAGTGATTGTCGTAGTAACGGAAGATATAATCGATTGCCGCATCTCTACTTGCGAAGAGGCGGTTGAATTTGATGTACTCACCGTCTACAATGGCTTCCAATGTGTACTTATTCATAATCAGAATACCTCTTTTCTATAGCCTTTTAACGTCGTGCTTGGGACGAGGTATTCCGATTAGGAATACATTATATTAGTCCTTTTTTATTAATAGTCAATAGTTATTTCAATATTTTTTAAATAATGTTTTATAATAAAAACATGTTGATAGCTTTAATTGTCATTGGTAGCGTCTTATTATTGTTCACCATCCTATTTTTCTTGGCGTTATATTTACTATATCGCTTCTCTTTCTATTCTCCAAAAAAAGGACAATTGGATGATTATACAGACCTTGATGGGCCAATTTTTGGTCCGTATAAGGAAAGACTTATTCCAATGATTGACGCTTTTAAAAAGAGACCATTTGAAGATTTATATATTGAATCGTTTGATAAGTTAAAACTTCATGCCCGTTATTTTGAAGTTAAGGGCTCTAAAAAAGTCGCTCTTATGTTCCATGGATATCGCGGCACAACTTATCGTGATTTTTGTGCGGCTTCAAAAATATTCATGGATTTAGGCTATTCGATTATTACGGTTGACCATCGCGCTCACGGACTGAGCCAAGGTCATTCCATCACCTTTGGTGTTAGAGAGTCAAAAGACTTAGTATCGTGGGTAGATTACGCTAAAAATAGATTTGGTGAAGACTATGAATACATTCTCGTCGGTATTTCAATGGGTGGTGCCACTGTTTTATTAGCCGCTGATAAAGTCGAGAATATGAAATTATTAGTGGATTGTCCTTATTCAAGCCCAAGAATCATCTTACAAGAGACGCTTAAAGCCATTAAGTTATCGCCAAAGTTCTTTTATCCACTAGTCAATTTATCTTCGATAATATATGGTCATACCAATCTCAATAAAGTATCAGCCTATGACTCTGTTAAAAACACAAAAAATAAGATATTAATTGTCCATGGTGACAGTGATCAGGTTGTGCCTCATCATATTAGCCAAAAACTATACGAAACCTATCCAGATAAAATCCAATATGAATTATTTAAAGGCGCTAATCACGGCTCATCATATCTAACTGACGCTGATCGTTATATCAAGGTAGTAGCGGATTTTCTTAAATAAAACATCTTACGTTGTTCATGATGTTTTTATAGTGCTATGATATGTTCACCATGACCAAAGAAAGACTTCTTAACATTTTTAAAAAGTACTTCCCGTATGTTGTCGTTACTATCGCAGCATTATTGTCTTGCTATGTTTATTTTCTTCCTGGTTTAGCGGGTGGAGATGATGTCGCGTTCCATTTAAGTATGGTTAATGATGTCGTCTATGGCATTAGACATGGCTATTTTGGTTTATCCACAAATCATTTGTTTATGGGTGGCTTTGCTTTATATAATTTTGGTTTTTATGGACCAGTTACCCATTATGGAGCAGGATTATTTGTTGTTTTATTTAGCTGGGCTGGCGCTACTCCATTAGTGGGCCTTAAGTTCATGGTTTTTGCCAGTGGCATTTTAGGTGGCATTTACATGTATAAACTCGCCCTTAAAATGTCTAAAGGTCATCAAGTGGTAGCTCTTATTTCCGCGGTCTTATTCATTTTCCTTCCATATCGTATATTCTGTGCCTTAGCGAGATGTGCGTTCGCTGAAAGCGTCGCTATGGCATTAATTCCGATGGTGTTCTATGGTGCTTATAGTTTCTTACACGATAAAGATTATCGAGTTGAACCATATGTGGCCTTTTCTCTTGGTGCAGCGTTAATTGTGTTATCTCACCCATTTACGGGTCTTATAACCGCTATTTTTGGTGGTTTATATGTCATATGTAATGTTAAAACTATCTATGATAACCGTAAAAACTACAAAGCATTTATCTCTTTAGGTGCATCATTGATTATCACAGTCTTTTTAGTGCTCTTCTATGTCAGTAATACTTATTACTATGATGGCTTAAATTACTATAACGTTTCTGACGATGTAAGGCAGTGGACGACCTATGAACATATGGCCTCTGAAACATCAAGATCATATAATTTCAGTGGTTTTCTTAATCTCATCCATATTTTTAACAGTCAAGGCGCTGACTGGTGGAACAATGAAAACGTTTCGTCTCTATTATTTAGTGCAGGTTTATATTTCGTAGCGATGATTGGTGCAATTTTAGTGGATTACTTATTAAAACCACTTAAATATAGTAAATACTACCGTCATCCCGCTGCTACGTTAGCGGCTTTTGTCTTCCCGCTTATTTTCCAAGTGAGAATAGAAATCTATTTAGCGATTGCTATATCTTTGATCCTTTATTTCTTTATTTCTTTCTTAATTAAGAAATTACCAAGCCAAAACGAAGAAAATATTCCTTTATATAAGAATGTTGATTTATATTTCCTCACTATTTCCATTATTATTTGTATCATTCTTATTTTCGTACCAACTTCTTGGTACTATGTCCCATCCATATTATATAAAGGCCAATTTGCCTGGAGAATGTGGAGCATTACGGCGTTTTTAGTGGCGATGCTTGTGGCGCTACTTCTTTCTCGTTTCAAGGCTAAGAGTTTTGCTTTAATCGGAACCGCAGTCGCGGCTTGCTTTGTTATGACCGTTACCATGGGCACATTAGAAAAGAGAATCTATTACGAAGTAAAACCCGAAAGCGTTATTGTTAATGATGGCTATGAATACGCTAAAAAGATTAGGTATTCCGGCGTACAAAATGAAATGGTGCCACAAATATTCGAAAGAGAAGATTTTGAACCGTCTTATCCAAACTCTTTGCATTCAAAAGTGAGAAGCGCTCTTAATAGCCACGCAAATTTTATTTATTCCATAGAAGATTATTATGAACCAGCTTTCTTAGAAGGCAGTGGATCTTTGCAAATCTATGAATATAATTCTCCTAACAATAAATTCCACGCTGATATTACAAGCGATATCGCTTTAGTGCAGTTACCACAGTTTTATTACAAAGGTTATTACATTTATAGTGGTGCCACTTATTTAGGCGAAGCTAAAAACGTCGATGGCCTAGTGGCTTTTGAATTAAAGAAAGGCACATATGATGTTTCTATTAGTTTCAAAGGGTCAACACAATATCAAGCAACTAGACCATTATTCTATATCGGTTTATTCCTTTTGGTCTCTGGTGGTGTATTTGGTTTGGTTTATCGCCTAAAGATAATGAAAAAACCTGAAGAAGAATAAGAAAAAGAGTGGCGCGAAGCCACTCTCTTAGTATGTTTTATTTTGATTAGGCTTCAACAGCAGGCCTATTGAATTTTTCTCTAATCTTATTAAGTTCTTCTAAAGCTTGAGCGTCTTTTTCAGCTTGTTTAGCTTTAAGCTCTTCGGCTTTCTTTTCCGCTGCTGCTTTTTGTTCAGCGCTCATCGCATCAAGTTTAGCTTGTTTCTTAGCATCTTGAGCCGCTTTCTTATCAGCCGCTTTCTTATCTGCTTCCGCTTTCTTTTCTAAGAACTTAGCGTTTTCTTCTTCGAAGTTAAGACCTTTCTTTTCGCATTTTTCTTTTAATTCTGCGACTCTAGCTTCTTCAACTAAACGATTGTTCTCTTCTTCTTCGAGCCTTAATCTTTCATCTGGTTCAACCCAGTTACCATTAGCCGCTAAAACTTCAGCTTTTTGGTCAGCGATAATGGCTTTGTTGTCAACGTTGGTAAATCTTTCAACGCCCATGAATAAGAACATGATAGCGATGATGACGTAGCAGACGCCTTCAACACCGAACGCTAAGAATGTGTGTAAGAATTGTTTGGCAGCATCGCCTGTAATAGCGTTGTCTAAACCGACGATGATACCGTTACAAATACCACTCATAGCGACCATGATGGAACCATAAACTGCCATTGAGAAACCATCGGTACGGATACCATGGACTGCTTCTTGGTGATCTAAGACGTTAGCCATTAAAGCTAAGGAGATATACATCGCAGGAGCGGTGCCGATTGCTTTAATACAGAAGGAAGCAATGGAAATACCTGTGACCGCGCCTTCGTTACCAACAAACGCTAAGCAAGAGAAGGCTAAGGATGCGCCTAATGCGGCAAGTACGCCACCGACACTAATCGCTTTAGCTTTAGTTAGTTTGGCCGCAAGTGGCCAGACAATAACCATACCTAACGCTGTTGGAACAGCACCGACAGTATTAATAAATGAAGATAATGAAACTTGACCGGTATAGGCTTGTGAGAAGAATGACATTGCGTTGTTCTTCATCATGCCACCGAATTGATACAAGAACCAGAAGGCCATGAGCATCCACCAGTATTTGTCTTTCATACAAACCTTAGCTTGTTCGCCCATTGTGGCTTTCTTAACATTTTCTTGTTCGCCTCTGCTTTCAGCGTTTTTGATATTTTCTTCTGTGATACGTTCACGTGTGAAGAAATATTCTAATAAACAGCCAACAACCAAAGCAGCGATCATAACAATCATGAGAACGAACCATTTTTGGTTAGCTTCAGCACGAGAGATTTCAATGGAGTATGATGTTTGATCTAAACCACTGACTTTGGAGAAGTCGTTAGTGGTAACAGTCTTTGGAGTTAAAATGCCGGTTTCAGCATCAAGCTTTACCCATGTTTGCCAACCTAAGGCACCTTGTTCTTTGAGAGCAGTACCATGAGTTAAGCAATAAGCTTCTGAATATTTATAAACAGGCAATAAACCTAATGCGTCAACGATAACGCCACCGAACATACCAGAGATACCAGCAGCGGCTAATTGAGCGGCCATAACAGCGGTGCCTAATAAACCACGTTTGCTACCATCACGTGTGGATAAGTTGACTAACGCGCTATGTGATGTGTAATACATTGGCCATGCGAACGCATAGTATAAGTTATAACCAACAGCGGCGAAGATAGAGGCTAATAAGCCACCTTCCATTGATGGATTACCAGAGATGAGACCTTGGAGAATTGTTTCTTCATCCGCGGCGCCTGGAACTGGGAAGACGAATAATAATACTAAAGCCACTGCGATTAATGGCATGCCTAATAAAATTAATGGTCTTGCTTTACCAGCGAGTGATGGTTTTCTTTCCATCAATCTACCGACTAGTAAGTTACCAACGATAATAATAATCGAAGATACTAATGGGATAACGGTTTCGAGCCATGGAGCCCATGAACCCATACCGATAACGTTGTGCCAGTATTGGACTAACCAAACGTTAACGACACCATTACAAAACAAAGCTAAGATAGGTCCTAATAAGTAACCTAATCCAGCTTCAGGGAAAAGCGAAACGGTTCTGCTTTTAATTCTTGAGCGCATAAGCCCCGTTTCAAAAAAGCTTTTTTTGGTCTTTTCAGCCATACAAAACCTCCTGATGTGAAATATCTGTAAAAGTTCGTTTTAAGTATATACCATTATAAAAGTTATTTATAAATGTTTTTTAAAACTCGATGGACTGTCATAACTGCATCAAAAGATTGTCAGTCTTTTTTGCTACGCTAATACTTATCTTTTCTCTATAAATAGAGTAAAATTTTCTCATGATTCGCGATGAATTTAACAACATAGAAGTGACTAACGACAAACAACTTTTAAAAGTTGAGTATGGAAAAACTCAAAAATTTGAGTTTTCTAGTCAAAAAGATAACGAAACACCAGAAGGTGAGCTCAACGAAAAGTATCTTGGTAAGACAATTAAAAAAGTCACTGAGGTCAATGTTGATTATGTCAATAAAGTGCAAACGCACGCTACTCAGACGGTCACCACTAGCGCGACCACCGCAACAAGCGCCGCATCTGCAGCTGCTGCAACAGCAGTAGCAGCATCAACAGTTGCAGTCGTGGCCATTGCTACTGTAACTGGTATTTCAGTTGCTTTGCATGATTATAGTTGTGAGTTAACTTCTTTATTAATCACATCCGACTCAATCACTTATCAAATGTCTATCGTTGATAACAAAAGAGATGATGGAGCGGACTATCAAACTTATGAAAACGGTCCTGAACCAAGAGGTCTTTATAATCCTGT